>CAZOTR010000438.1:0-2270 GCA_964582755.1 uncultured Methylococcaceae bacterium
GCGATGAACGCTTGAAGCAGGAAAAGATAAGCTTCCGGCAAATCCCCTATGAAATCAAAGCGAGGTAGGAGAATCCTCATGCGAGAAGACAGAAAACTCCGTCATTCCGGCAGGGATCGCCGGAATCCAGATTCCAGGGACGGCGCGGGCTTCGAGGCATCCATGCAGCCTGGATACCGGCGATCCCTGCCGGTATGACGGACCAAATAAACGGCACTGCGCCGGAATCCAGATTCCAGGGACGGCTTGGGGCTTCGAGGCATCCATGCAGTAGTAGGGTGCGCGATGCGCACCCTACGCAGCTTTGTAGGTTCAACCCCTATCCCAATACTTAGGAAAAGCATTATGTTTGCCATCCGCCAAATTATTGAAGATCCGCAAGACGCCATTCCCATTCCCCACGAATTGCGCCATCGCCGGATGGAAGTCATTTTTATTGCGCTCGACCAGGAACCAGAACAGCCTTTGGCGAATCCAGCGCCGACCGATGCCGTCGAAGCCTTCAGGGGCAAAGGCAAAGGTGGCGTGGCGGGCAGGCTATTGCTGGATCGCCGGTCTGATAGCGAGAAGGAACGATGAGCGGCTTTTTACTCGACACCTCGGCCTTGTCGGCCTTGCGCGACAATGAACCGGGTTCTGCGCGGGTCAGCCAACTATTGAAAGATGCCCATAGTGATGGCTTGCCTTGCCAATGCAAGATTGGACACTATGCCAGCCCGCCACTGGCGTCCGACACATCCCTTATGAACTCAAGGCGAGGCGGTACAATCATCATGCGAGAAGACAGAAAGCTCCGTCATTCCGGCAGGGATCGCCGGAATCCAGATTTCAAGGATGGCGCGGTTTCGAGGATGCCGTGATACCGCTATGCATGCCACGGAAAAACAACCCTGCGTTTATCTTCTTGCCAGCGGTCGCCTTGGAACGCTGTATGTCGGTGTGACTTCAAATCTAGTCAAGCGTGCGTATCTACGAGCATCGGAATGAATTAGTGGATGGATTTACCAAGCGTTATAAAGTACATGATTTGGTCTGGTACGAAGTCCACCAGTGCATGGAAAGTGCTATTTCACAAGAAAAGCAAATAAAGAAATGGTCCCGCGCCGCTAAGATTGACCTTGTCGAAAAACAGAATCGAGAATGGCGTGATTTATGGCTGGATATAATTTAGCCTTCCCTGGAATCTGGATTCCGGCGATCCCTGCCGGAATGACGTATTGTAAATTCAGGAGTTTGCCTATGTCTTGGGGTGTGATTAAAGCCAACCTGACAGGTATAGGGCGTGATGGCCGCTGGATTTTGTCGTAAGGCCCGCACATGGAACTGAAAACCTTTCAGCGAACCGCCTTGGCAACACTAGAGGCTTACCTTGGCCGCGCCCGCCTGGGCGACCCCGAACAGGCTTTTATCCAGACCTTGCGGGAACGGGAGCCGGACAATAACCCCCCGCCCTACCGCACCATCAAGGGGCTGGCTGGCGTTCCGAATGTCTGCCTGCGCCTGCCCACGGGCGGCGGCAAAACCTTGCTGGCGGCGCACTCGATAGCCGTGGCGGGAAGTGCCTACCTTGAGCGGGATTATCCCGTTGTCCTCTGGCTGGTGCCGACCAACACGATACGGAAGCAGACCGCCGAAGCCCTCAAGAAACCCGCCCATCCTTACCGCGCCGCCATTGACGACGCTTTTGATGGCCGCGTTTCCGTGTTCGACATTGGCGAGATTGCCCAAATCAGGCCGCAGGACTTGACCGAGCGCGTTTGCGTGATCGTGGCCACGATTCAAACTTTGCGGGTCAGCAACACCGACGGGCGCAGCGCCTATGCCCATTCGGAAAACTTCGAGCCGCATTTTTCCCATGTCCCCGAAAATGCCGAGGGGCTAGAACGCGGCGGGGACGGCAAGATCAGGTTCTCCTTCGTCAACCTGATGGCCGTCCACCGGCCTTTGGTGATCGTGGACGAAGCCCACAAGGCAGGGACTAAGCTTTCTTTCGATATGCTGGCCGCGTTGCGCCCGTCCTGCATTGTGGAGTTTACCGCCACCCCCAACACCGACCCGAAAACCGGCAGCAACATTCTCTTTCGGGCTTCCGCCGCCGAGGTGAAGGCGGCGGAGATGATTAAGCTACCGATCATCCTAACCGAACATCCCGACTGGCGAGCGGCAATCCACGGGGCCATCGAAACCCGCGCCCAACTGAGCGAAACCGCCAAGAGCGACAGCCGCTATATCCGCCCCTTGGTGCTGTTCCAAGCGCAGGACAAGGGCCA
>CAZOTR010000439.1:0-2257 GCA_964582755.1 uncultured Methylococcaceae bacterium
CCCCATGGTCAAAAAAGCCGTCCGCTTCGAGGACTCCCTCGCCGAATTGGAGCAACTGGTGGAGCGCATGGAGCAGGGCAACCTGCCGCTGGAGGACGCGCTCAAGCTGTTCGAGCGCGGCGTGCGGTTGACCCGTTCTTGCCAGCAAGCCTTGAAGGATGCCGAGCAAAAGGTGCAGATCCTGCTGGAGGAAAACGGCGAACCCACTTTACAGCCTTTTACCGATGAACCCTGAAGCTTCCCTGAACGAATTCATGGGCGCAGCCCAAGCCCGCGCCGAAGCGGCGTTGGACGCCCGGCTGCCAACCACGGCCAAGCTCCCCGAACGCCTGCACCAGGCTATGCGTTATTCCACCCTGGGCGGCGGCAAGCGCTTGCGGCCGCTGTTGACCTACGCCACCGGCCATGCCTTGGGGCTTGCGCCGGAAGCGCTGGACGGGCCAGCCTGCGCGGTGGAGTTCATCCATGTCTATTCGCTGATCCACGACGACTTGCCGGCCATGGATGACGACGACCTGCGCCGGGGCAAGCCGACCTGCCACAAGGCTTTCGACGAGGCCATGGCGATCCTGGCCGGCGACGGCTTGCAGGCATTGGCCTTCCAGGTGCTGGCCACCGACCCGACCATCGCCGTGCCGGCGGAAAACCGCGTGGCGATGATCGAGGCGCTGGCCGTGGCCTCCGGCTCCTGCGGGATGGTCGGCGGGCAGGCCATCGACTTGGACGCGGTGGGCAAGGACTTGGATTTGCCGGCCCTGGAGGCCATGCACATCCGCAAGACCGGGGCGTTGATCCGCGCCAGTGTGCGGCTGGCGGCGCTGGCCAAGCCGGGCTTGCCGAAGGAAACCGCCGAGCAATTGGACCATTACGCCAAGTGCATCGGCCTCGCCTTCCAAATCCAGGATGACATCCTGGACGTGGAAAGCGACACCCAGACCCTGGGCAAGACCCAAGGCAAGGACCGCGACCACAACAAGCCGACCTATCCGGCGCTGCTGGGCTTGGCCGGGGCGAAGGAAAAAGCCGCCGACCTGCATGAACAAGCCTTGCAAAGCCTGTCAGGCTTCGGCGCGGAGGCGGATTATTTGCGCGAGTTGGCCTCGTTCATCATCCAGCGGAGGAGTTGATTGACAAGGCGGGCTTCCCAGCCGCCTTGCGCAGCTTTGGCGGCTGGAAGCCGCGCCACATCGGCCAGCGACCAATCTTTCCTTGAAACCAACCCCCCGGCGTTTCATAATTGGCCGTCAGATTCATGTTTCTTATCAATAAAATCGGCTTTTCCCGTGCGGGAATTCAAGTCGAATCCCCGTTCTGGAATGCCTAATCAATGAGCGACTCGAAAACGTCTTCCCTTTTGCAAGGAATAAACAGCCCCGCAGACCTGCGCCTACTCCCGGAAGAACAGTTGCCGAAAGTGGCCGAGGAGCTGCGGGCGTTCCTGCTAGACAGCGTCAGCCAATCCGGCGGACACCTTGCCGCCGGGCTGGGAACGGTGGATCTCACCATCGCCTTGCATTATGTGTTCAACACCCCCGACGACAAGCTGGTCTGGGACGTGGGCCACCAAGCCTACCCCCACAAGATTCTCACCGGCCGGCGCGAGGGCATGCACACCATCCGCAAGAAGGACGGCGTGTCGGCCTTTCCGTCGCGGGAGGAAAGCGAGTACGATACCTTCGGCGTGGGCCATTCCAGCACCTCGATCAGCGCGGCCTTGGGGATGGCGATTGCCGCCTCGCTGGAAAAGAGCAAGCGCCAAGCCGTGGCGATCATCGGCGACGGCGGGCTGACCGGCGGCATGGCGTTCGAGGCGTTGAACCACGCTGGCGTCTTGGACGCCAACCTTTTGGTGATCCTCAACGACAATGAAATGTCCATCTCGCCGAATGTCGGCGCGATGAATAATTACCTCGCCAAGATCCTGTCCGGCAAGTTTTATTCCAGCGTCCGCGAAGGCAGCAAGCAATTGCTCAACCGCAGCATGCCCAGCGTCTGGGAACTGGCCCGCCGCGCCGAGGAGCATTTGAAAGGCATGGTCGCCCCCGGCACCTTGTTCGAGGAGCTGGGCTTCAATTACATCGGCCCTATCGACGGCCACGACATGGAAGTGCTGGTGACGACATTGCGCAATCTGCGCGACCTGCGCGGCCCACGCTTCCTGCATGTGGTGACCAAGAAGGGCAAGGGCTACCTGCCCGCCGAGTTGGACCCGGTGGCCTACCATGGCGTCGGCGTCTTCGACCCCAGCAAGGACCAT
>CAZOTR010000440.1:0-2250 GCA_964582755.1 uncultured Methylococcaceae bacterium
GCCGGTTTCATGAGGATGTGTTGGCACCGATTGATCGGGAAAAACTTAACTTAACGGCGTCGGATTGTGAAATTCCCGTCGAGGCGCTGGGCCAGCCGCGTTGGGAATGCTTGGACTGGGAAGACAGCCAGGGCGAAGACGCAACCGGAACGCGCATTCGCTTGGTTTTTCCCTATCATCAGCCTGTCAGTGACACGCCCTTACCTCTTGATCCAGCGGATACCGCTTTATTGCGGGCGCATGAACTGGCCGCTTTGGTCGAAACGACCCTGGAAAACGACGAGACCAGAAAGCGCCTCGCCGTCAGGGGAATGGGCGTGGAAAACCTAGCGGTTTGCGATGGCATGGTTCCGGCTTCGGCGGGCGTCGGCACTTGGCTGTGGGTGGATTTGCGCGGTGCTGTCGCGCCCCATTTGACCGCCGACAGGAAAACGGCGCTTAACCGGGAAAACAGGGAAGAATGGGCGGCTGACTGTCGTGGTGTTTTCGGACATTGGGGCGGCTGGCTTCAAACATTACTCAACGAGCATTCAACGGCGCTCACTCCCAGTTTGCTTTCGGCGTTTGCCATGGAAAAGGATTTACGCCCGAAGGCACCCGCCACGCCAACTATTCATGGTTGGCAGCTTAGGGCAACCCATTATATTAACTATCGACCGGTTGAGTGGTTAGGAGTTTGGCTGGTATCCTTGCTCACGCAAGAAATTACGGTGAGCGCCGCTTTCCCTCGTAATTTAAATTATAAAAATTTACAGAACAGCGGGAGATCCCTTGACTTTATCCGTGATCGCTCCCGATACATCAAAAACCTTCAAGTTTCACAAATTGATCCAGTTCAAGCTTGCACTCTGTCTTTAGGGCTTGCATTCCAAACCGATCTAAATATCGCCCGCAACCTTTGTCATGAATTTACCGTGGACGATAGGAACGCTTGGCGTAATGATGCAATATGCCTTATTGTGCGGGCATTTCATCCCATCTTTACTGTTCTTGCTGGTGCCCCCCCTTCTCCTCCAAGCGATTCTGAATTGAGGTATCGCCTTATTTATAAACGTGTAGAGGCATTCTCAAGGATGCCTAATCATGCTTTTTGGACTGCCGCACGATCCCTTTATCTCCTCCCCGAAGCCTTCGCCGACGATCTCAGCCACAGTCTTCCAGCCTTGGGCCTTACCGGATTAAAAGGCCGTGCCGGGGATGGCTGGCTGAAAGCGCCCGGTTGGATCGAATGGGAGGTAGACCCAATTACTGCCGAAGTGAGCAGAGATAGTCCTGAAAAACGATGGTCAAAAATGCTCATCGAGAAGGGCTATGACTTGGTTTTTCCGCTGACCTATATTCCGCTTGGCCGACTTCGCCGTGACTGCCCGCAATGGCGGTCCGACCACAGCCTGCGGGCAATCGGCACGTTGCCTTTTTTCATGCTCGGTTCGGAGGCAACGATCCAGCAGCGGGAGGCGCTTTATGATTTTTTCGGAGTCCCGCGCATCCATGTGCTGATGCCTAAACAGGAACTCTGGTTAAAACCATTTGATAAATGGACGGAATCAGATTGGAATGCCGGTTGCCTATCCGCTTTATGGGATTTGGAGTCGGGCTGTGTCTATTGGGCCGAAGGCGCGCCAAGCGCGGATGACATGCCCAAAATGGGCAAGCCCATTGATGAATTCATAGGTTTCAAGCCAGGGCCATAGGACGCGCTGAGATACGCAGCGCATCATTCGCGCCCTCCGATTGATGCGCCTCCTGCGTCGGCACATCCTATGGTCCTGGTTGCCAGCGGAGGAGAAATGAACGGATACCTCTTTTATCACAAGCACCGGAGAAACCCATGCTGAAAAGTTTTGAAGCGGTTTACGATCATGGACAATTGCATTGGCTGAACGACACCCCGAATACCCCGCACCGGATGCGGGTCATTGTCACTGTCGTTGAGGAGTTGTCCGACGAGCCGACGCCAGACAATATTCCACCGCTGGAACTGGCAGGCCGGATGCGCCTGTTGTGCGACGACAGAACCTTGATGGAACCTGTGGTGCCGGAAGAAGATTGGGACGCGCTGAAATGATGCTGCTGGATACCCATGTCTGGTTGCGGTGGCTGCCAGGATCGGAACAAGCCTTGCCTGATGGGGTGCGGCACACCATCCGTACCGGAGGCCAGTTGATGATTTGCCTCGTTCCCAAGCTCCGCTTCACTGCCATTAAGTTAACCCAAGTTGCCACCTTGGCGGCTGGGGTCCATCGAGGT
>CAZOTR010000441.1:0-2246 GCA_964582755.1 uncultured Methylococcaceae bacterium
CGCCCTCGCCGACCCCGACACCGTGGTCATCTTTGAACACGCCCAGCTTTACAACTTGGAAGAGGAACTGGACACCGCCGGGCCGGTGGATATCCGCTCGGCCAAAACCCGGCGGGCCGGAACGGATGTGAGCCTGATTACTTATGGCGGTTCCTTGCACAAGACCCTGCAAGCCGCCGAAACCTTGGCCGGATTGGGCATAGATGCCGAAGTGCTGGATCTGCGCGTGTTGCGGCCTTTGGACACCGAGGCCATTTTGAACACCGTGCGTAAAACCCACCGCGCTGTGGTGGTTGACGAGGGTTGGCGCACCGGCAGTTTGGCTGCGGAGATAGTCGCGCAGATTGCCGAGCAGGCTTTTTATGACTTGGACGCGCCGGTTCGGCGGGTGTGCAGCGAAGAAGTGCCGATGCCTTATGCCAAGCATTTGGAGGAAGCGGCTTTGCCGCAGGTTGGGAAGATTGTGGAGGCGGTTAGGGTAATGATAGGGAAATAAAATAAATGAAAGTACGTCACTCTGATATTTGTGTTATATGCGGTAAAAATCCTGTGACGGGTAGGGACCATCTACCGCCCCAATGTATTTTTCCAAAGCCACGGCCAAGCGACTTAATCACTGTCCCGGCATGTGACGGTTGCAATAACAAGCGTTCGGGTTTAGATGAGGAGTTCAAAGTCGCCATAGGGATACAGGCGGGTCACGGCGAAGAGGGAGAGCGCCGTTTTCATGAACAAACGAGCAGAACTCTCTCCTACAATCGACGGCTTAGAGGAGAAATCGCCAGCACCATGAAAGAGGTTGAAATTAGATCGCCCGCAGGGCTTGTGTTAGGGTCTGCAATGGCTGTTCTGTTGAGAAGCAACTCATATGATCTGATCATCAACAGAATTATTAAAGGACTCCACTGGCATCACACTGGGTATATTCTTGGTGATGATGTTGATGTCACGGTTTATTGGCACCAAAATCTAGATAAAAAAACATATGACATGGCGAAGAACTGGGCTACGGGTATTGTTGGAGATGGTCAGTTCATTTACAAATACGCTATATTTGATGAGGCTCCAATGGCTTCTGCATGGATTCTTCAGTTTTTCGAGTGCGCATGGTCAAGTGGAATAATTCTTCCTAAACTGGAACCTTAGCATAGTGTTGCGTTGGTTTTTCTCGTTGCGCTGGTTCCCAAGCTCCAGCTTGGGAACCCGGCCCGCGACGGTGGACATCGTACTGGATTCCTGGCGGTATCTGCAATCCCGTCATTCCGGCAGGGATGCCGGAATCCAGGCCATGGACGGTAACTTGCCGCTTGCCCAAGTGTTTGACCAAAACCGGCACCAAGCCGTAGATTGCCATCCCTGGACGCTGGATTCCGGCATCCATGCCGGAATGACGAGACTGGACGCGCTTATGTGTGGCGGCGGCCAGCCACGGTTGCCCGTCCGCCCGGCGGCGGGTATCGCGCCGGATACCTAGCGGTTTCCGCAATCCCGTTATTCCGGCAGGGATGCCGAAATCCAGGCCATGGACGGTAACTTGCCGCTTGCGCAAGTGTTTGATCAAAACCGGCCCCAAGCCGAGGATTGCCATCCCTAGCCGCTGGGTTCCGGCATCCATGCCGGAATGACAGAAATGGACAGTGACCACTCGATTGGCGCGAAACTCTAACAACGCAATAAAACCACCGCATCAATGGACAAAAACCCCTGTGTTTACATCCTCGCCAGCCACCGCATCGGGACACTTTACGTCGGAGTCACTTCCGATCTTATTAAACGGATACACCAACATCGCAACGATTTAGTGGAAGGTTTCACCAAACGCTATAGCGTTCATACCCTAGTATGGTTTGAGCAACATGAGAGGATGGAAAGTGCGATCCTGCGGGAAAAGGAAATCAAGAAATGGCAGCGCCATGCTAAGATTGGCTTGATTGAGCAAACCAATCCTGAATGGCGGGATTTATGGGAGGAATTGGCCAAGGTTTAAAATGAAGCATTCGCCGAATTTCAGGCTAGCACTTCATCTGAATCAAGCGTCTGTGCAATCGGCAGGTTACCGTCCATGGCTTGGATTCCGGCATCATTGCCGGAATGACGAAAGGGGTGCATTTGTTGTGTAATAGCAAATGCGCCGTGCGGGAAGTGGAAAAGCGATAATAACGAGGAGAAAATCATGATCGAATTCAAACTGCCCTCCTTAGGCTCGGACATGGACGAGGGGACGCTGAACGAATGGCGGGTGAAGC
>CAZOTR010000442.1:0-2244 GCA_964582755.1 uncultured Methylococcaceae bacterium
GGGCGGTGGAGCAGATCCAGGCGATGCTCACCGACCCGCGCCTGGCGCCTGGCGCGCCCGCCGTGGCCGCGCCCGCGCACGACCCCGCCTCGGCCTTCCCCGCCGGCGGGCTGGTCGAGGTGTCGATGGGCGAGATCGGCGGCAAGCCCTGCCCGGTGGTGGACGCGAGGGAGTTGCATTCGTTTATCGGGTCTAAAGACAATTTTTCAAACTGGATTTCAGACCAGATCGAACGGGCAAGGCTCAAGGAAAACAAGCACTTCGGAATTTACAGGAAAAAACCTGTAAATTCAGGAAGAGGCCGTCCTGGTACTGACTACCTCCTGACCCTGGACGGGGCCAAGCACATTGCGATGGTAGCCAACACCGACAAGGCATTTGAAGTCCGCGATTACTTCATCGAATGCGAGGAGCGCCTGCGCGAGATCCTGATCCGCCCCGCGCAGCAAGCCGCCATCAGGGAGGCTTCCGACACGGTGCCAACGGCGGTCCCGGCGGAGCGGCAGGCCACGCCGGACGAAACCTTGCCCGTCCATTATTACACCGCCGCCGACCCGCTGTTTATGGCCTGCATCGTGCTGACCGAAAAAACGGTGGTGTGCGAGAGGGAGGGGGATGAATGGAAGTCCACCCGGACGTTCCGGCCCTCCGATGACATGCTGATGCGCAACGCCAAGGCGCTGGCCTATTTGTTGCGCGCCATCCCTCGAAAATCGGCAGGCTGGCGGTACACCCAGTACGAACTGGCCATTCAGGCCGACCTGACCGCGTGCCACCTCCGGGAGTCGCTGGGACACCTTGAGGCTTTGGAGTTTGTCGCCATCAAACGGATTAACAGGGGAAAGAAGGGGCCGACCTTCGATTTGCGCATGCTGTGGGAGAACATCGAAGCAGCCGCCCGCCGGGACGGCGTGGACTTGGCTGCGCTGGCCGGGACGCCCTCATAGGCTATCCGGTTTGTCGGTTGCGCAGATCCCTTTTTGGGAAAAGCCGCAGATGTATGGTGGATCGCTTGAATTTGGGCAAGCACAGAATGTGCGTGACAATTTTAAATATGGAGTGAAGCTTCAATGGTGCCAATGCGCTTCCATGCCTTCGCGGCCGCCGCCGCGTTGTGCTGTTCTTTTTCCGCCCAGGCCGACAGCCTGGCCGGGGATGTGCTCACCCTGTTCTATGGCCCTCCCGGCAAGCCGGGTTGCTGGATTGCCACAGGCCCGGAAGGGAGGCGCTATTGCATGGCTCCGGAACTGGCCGAAACCCGCCGCGCCGCCGATGGAACCCGGCTCTACGTGCTGGCCAGAGGCGAGGCCATCCCAGACCGCGAAAGCAACGGCGGGTCCCATGCCTTGTCGGGGCTGGTCGGTGCCTTCGTGGTTCAAGGCAAGGGCGGCCAGCTCCATCCCGTCGCTGCCGACCCGGCGATCCCGCTGGGCACCTGGGGCAAGGGACCCAAAGGCTGGAAGCTGGTCCAGCTCGGCCCGTCGGATTACTGGGGCTTTTTAGGCCATGTCGTTGACGGCAATCAGGGCGAGCTTTATTCCTGCTACTCCATCCTCGCGCCTTACGGGAAGGGCATCAAAGACCTCGCGGGTTTCTCGAAAGGCCACAGCAACGAAGGGGCCTGCGGCGACCCGGCCTGCAAGGGCGGAACCACCGCCATCGACTCTGCGGCCACGGCTGACAGCACCCGCCCGGGCGAAAAAGTCTGGCCGCTGCTGGTCACCGTGTCGGGGAAGGAAAAAGGCAGGCAGGCCGCGCCCAGAAAATGGACTTTTACTTTCGACGACAAGGCATGGAGCTATGTCGAGCCGCAAAACTGGCCGCTGCGAAGATATTCCTGCCGATAGCCGCCCGGCCAAGGGTCTTGTTTATCCAGAAATCCGCACTATGGCTGTCGGGACGGCGGCGGAGCCAAATGCGCGATTCCTCCCGCCCCCTGCGTGCATGACGTCCCCTGCCGAGGGGCATGGCCTGCATCGCGTTGACCGGCGGGCGGCATGCGGCACCGGTTGAAACATGGTTTATGTTTGCCTCTGAATCAACAGCTCGGCGGCAAGCCATGCGCCCGAGTGGTGGAGTGCGAACGAGGGTTGCGCCACGCAATCCTTTGGTTTGTCCCGCCTTCCGTTTGGAGGGCAAAATACGCGCGTCGTGCTGTCCTTCGACAGCGCCTAATCTTGCCATAAGGGCTTTATTTATCCCGAATACTGTACTATAAATGTGTTCACAAGGACGAAGCCCCGG
>CAZOTR010000443.1:0-2222 GCA_964582755.1 uncultured Methylococcaceae bacterium
TCATCGTCGATTGGGGCTATCCCACCAAAGTCGATATGTACCTCACCCTGGACGACTATATCAACGGCTATCTCGACAACTGCGTCGATGCGGTCAGGGTGGCGTCGGGTTGCGGACAGGTCAACCTCATGGGGATATGCCAAGGCGGGACGTTTTCCACCATATATGCCGCGCTCAATCCGGGGAAAATCCAAAACTTGGTGACTTTGGTCGCGCCGATTGACTTCTCCACCAACGACGGGTTGTTGTTCAACTGGTCCAAAACCTTGGATGTCGATGCGCTGGTGGATTCCTACCGCATCATCCCCGGCGATTTCCTGAATTCCGGCTTTCTCATGCTGATGCCGTTCAACCTGAATATCAGGAAATATGTGGACATGCTGGATGTCATGGAGGACAAGGACAAGTTGCTGAATTTCTTGCGCATGGAGAAATGGATATTCGACAGCCCCGGACAGGCGGGAGAATGCCTGCGGCAATTCATCAAGGAATGTTACCAAGGCAACAAACTCGTCAAGGGCGAACTTGAGATAGGTGGTCGGCGGGTGGATCTGCGCAATGTCACCATGCCGCTGCTAAACATCTACGCCTCCGCCGACCATCTCGTCCCGCCGGCGTCCACCAAGCCCCTCAACGATCTGGTCGGCTCGGAAGACAAGACGCTATATGAGTTCAAGGGCGGGCATATCGGCGTGTTCGTGGGTTCCAAGTCGCAGAAGGAACTGGCGCCTGCCATCTCGAAATGGTTGCATGAACGGGACGCAGGCCAGACGCCGGAAGCCGCCGAAGTTCAGCCGGCCAGCACGGAAGCCGCGCAAAAAGCCATTGCCGAAGGCACCGTTGGAGAGGGTGTCGGCAAAAAGCCGTCGAGAAGGAAACCGGGGACTGCCCATTAAGCGGGAAGGCGGGCAGCAATTCTCATTTTGCTGAAAATTGTAGGTTGGGTTGCGGCTCCATCGCAACCCAACAAACACCGGGAAATGTTGGGCTGCCAAAAAGACGGCAATCCAACCTACGCCGCTTACCGCGTTTACCTAAGTCGCGTTTTTCGTGGATTATGTATTATAAACGCAAGTATGCAAAGCACCATTCCTAGCGTAAGTAACAAAAAATCATTATTTCTATGCGTCTTATAAACATAAAGCATATCTGTAACATAAAAAACCATAAACATCACATACATAAAAACAAATATATAATATACTAAATCATTATAAAATTTATTTTTTATTATTTTATCAAGATTTTTAAACATCAAGGTCAACCAAAGACAAACTCCGACTGCTGAATATCCTGCATTTCCAAGATGCGTAGGGTTACCCTTAATATATAGCTGCAATGTATTGCCATAAGCAATATAAGAAAAACCCATGAATATTGAATACAGCAATATAGCTAGAACCTTGTAAATCATTTCACAAATTCCCAGTGCCATCAAATTGCTTATCAGTCGAAGCCTTAAAAGCTGAGGCAAAAATATGAACCAAAAGCAGAATAGTACCCGCCAAAATTGGGAATGGAAGAGTCGCCACCAAAAGCAAATCGAAATCACCGTTGCATAATATATTCCGATCCGCTATGCCCTTGATAAATCCAGGATAACCCAATTGCAAACGCACTAAGACCAAATATCCATTGAGAAATAAGCATAGATGATGTCGGCGCAATCAAAGCCATTGCTATTGTATGAACCATAAAATAAGGGGAAAAATAAACTGCAAACATTAATTTTTTCCATGCTTGGGAAATGGAAAAGGGGCTCACGCCCCTTTTCCCGTTTGGAGGTCTAAGGATTCAGCGGGTTCGCTCGACCACCATGGCGATGCCCTGCCCCCCGCCTATGCACAGCGAAGCCAAGCCCAGCGCCACATTCCTACGCAACATCTCGTGCAGCAGCGTCACCAGGATCCGGGTTCCGCTGGCCCCGACTGGGTGGCCTAGGGCGATGGCCCCGCCCAGCACGTTCACCTTGTCCAAGTCCCAGCCCATGTCGCGGTGGACCTGGATGGACTGCGCGGCGAAGGCCTCGTTGACTTCGATCAGGTCGAGGTCGCCGGCGGCGCATACGCCACGCGCCAACAGCCGTTGGCAGGCGTTGACCGGCCCCAACCCCATGTAGGCAGGGTCCAGCGCGGCGGATTGGCTGGCTAGGATTTTAAACGCCCAGGGCGGATTCAACTCGTTCAGTTGCTGCTTGGAGACGACCAGCACCGCCGCCGCGC
>CAZOTR010000444.1:0-2198 GCA_964582755.1 uncultured Methylococcaceae bacterium
TAAGCTGTATGCGGGGCGGCGGCGTTTCATCACGCAATATGTTGAGTTGTTTCCGCTGCCTAATCCGAGTTGTGAAGCAGCGCTGGATATTATCGCCATAGCCAAAAATATCCATGCCAAACTGCCGTCAATCGAAGCCGACAGACTTGCTGTCGAACTTGACGCGAAAATTTGGAGGGTTTTTGGTTTAGAACAATGCGGGGTGGGCGAACGTCTTTTTGCTTGCCCACCGACTTTGTCAGCCTGTCAGGTTTTTTGCTTCAACCATTAGGAAACCCATGAACAATGGACTTTCAAGATGAACTTTCCTCGCTGAATGAATGGCATTTTTTTCGCGAGTTTACATATTCCAAAAATAAGTTTCGCCCAATACCTTCAGAGGAGGTCGAGCTTGCGGACTCCATTATATGGGTCGGCGATGTACTGGCCGTTTACCAAGTAAAAGAACGTGAAGCACAGCGCCACGCTACCGCTCAAACAGAGGCACGTTGGTTTGAAAAGAAGGTTTTAAGAAAGGCAACCAAACAGGTGCGTGATACTCTGAATTATCTCAATGGTGCAGGAACCATAGAAATTCAGAACCACCGGGGCCATACTTTTGCCCTGGATATCCGGTCAATCCGCCAATTACATAAGCTGGTTGTATACCTGCCGCATGACGCATTGCCCAAAACATGCCGCAATATCAAGCACCACAGAAGCCGCACGGCCGGTATGGTTCACATCATCCAGGCTAGCGACTATCTTGGCATAATTAAAACACTTCTCACGCCAGCCGAGATCACCGATTACCTAGATTTTCGTGAAACTCTGATTGATAAATGGGAAATTGAAATTGATGCGGTTCCTGAGCCAGCCATAGTAGGCCAGTACGTCAGCGGTGACATTGACGCACCGCCCTCAGTTAAATTTATTGAATACATCCAACGCCTTGACCATCAAGCGGATGAGTGGGACATGTCAGGAATTATCTCTCAATTTTCTGAAAGAATCACCAAAAATAATGAGACAGATGACTATTACAAAATTATTCGGGAACTTGCCCTGCTCATGCGTCATGAACTGCGCGAGTTCAAAAAACGGTTTCAATTGTCCATCGAAAAAGCTCGTGCCAATGAATTGCTTGCGCCATATAGAATGGCGTCTTTGCGCACAAATTGCGGATTCGTCTTCATCGCCGTGACGAAGAATTTGTTATCACGACGAAGCAATGGACTGCGAAATTTTACTCTCGCCAACAAGTACGAGTTGAAACTCCAGAAATGTATTGGTGTCTCAATTGCAGATGACACTGACGGATGGTTTACGGCTGAGTGGTGTTATGCGGATTTTCCGTGGGAGCAGGATGAATGCCTGGAAAAATTCCTTCAAGATAAAAACCCATTTCTGGAGGTCAAGCATGTCAACTTACCTCAGTATGCCTATAGAGATGACGAAGCGTGATGAAGTTCGCACAATCTTGGCCGAATTCCTCTTCTAAATACCGGGAGGGAATCCAGTAATCGGCATCCCCGATTTCTATCGGAGCGTAAATATCCTTGCCGGAC
This sequence comes from uncultured Methylococcaceae bacterium, assembly GCA_964582755.1. Taxonomy (GTDB): domain Bacteria; phylum Pseudomonadota; class Gammaproteobacteria; order Methylococcales; family Methylococcaceae; genus Methylumidiphilus. The sequence continues at coordinate 1,548 of CAZOTR010000444.1, forward strand.
AATTGAATGGCGTTTTTGTAATCAAGCGCTGTCTTGTCTGTCATGCTCCGCTCGCGGTGTCAGCAGTTCCGGGACGCTGACACTCAGAGCCTGGGCAAAGACTTTGAGCGTGCTTAAAGAAACGTTGCGCTCTTCACGCTCCACCGACCCAATGTAAGTACGGTGAAGTCCGCAGAGATCGGCCAATTGCTCTTGCGAGTATCCATGTTTTTTCCGAAAGGCCCGGACATTTTCGGCAAGAGTGGCGCGTAGTGAAGGGTTTGGAATTCTTGGCATCATCGGAACACATAGAAAGATCTATTGTTTCCAATTGATGACTATGGTGCTACAGACCATGAGTAGCAGGCGCTCCGTGTGGCGTAAAACATGGCTGGGGCTTGGGGACGAGGGAGGCTCCCCACACCAAAAACGTTCTTAAAGCCTCCCCGCCATGATAACCTTGCGCCTTTTGCGGTCTTGGCGCGGCACCCGCGCTCCGCAACCCGCCGAAGGTTCCCCCTATGATTCGATTGCTCCGCGGACTCGTCCAACAGGGCTTGGCCAAGCAGGTGCCCGCCACCGGGCTGGGCGTGTTCCGCATCTTGGTTGGCTTGGTCATTTTGCAGGAGGTGTTCTACCTGCTGTTTTTCCGCCATTTGATCTTCGACCGCG
>CAZOTR010000445.1:0-2191 GCA_964582755.1 uncultured Methylococcaceae bacterium
TACACCTCGATGTATTCGAAGGTGTGTTGCTTGGCCTCGGCCCGTGTGGCGAAGCCATGTAGGGTGCGCATCGCGCACCATTAACGGGTGCCGATACCGGCGGCAATATGGGCTTCAACCGCAATCATTGAAGTATTTTCCAAGCGCATTTCAAGCTCTGACCATCGTAACGGTGCGCGATGCGCATCCTACGAAACTCAAATCAAGCATAGAAAACATGAAGCTTGACTTATCATCCCTGCAAAAAGCGGTTGCCCAAATGGAGGAAGCCTTGGATTTCTGTGGCTCAGACCTTGCTAGGAATAACGACCGTCTTGCTTTGCACTTGCGTGCAGCCGCGATCCAGGCGTTTGAGTTTACTTACGAGCTTGCTTACAAAACCCTCAAACGCCACTTGGAAGCGACCGAGCCAAATCCTGCCGCCGTGGGACAAATGTCTTTTAATGAAGTGGTGCGGCGCGGCTATGAACTCGGGCTGTTGAAGGCAGAAATCGCCGAGTGGAAAGCCTTCCGCAGAGATCGCGGAACCACCAGCCACGCCTATGATGAAACCAAGGCACAGGATGTTTTTTCAAGCATTCCCGGGTTTCTCGCGGAGGCTAAATTTTTGTTGGCGGAAATTCAAAAACGGCAAGAGCAAATAGATTGAATCAGCCGGTCGATATTCGCCCCCAAGACTTGGCGCTCATTAAAACCGTCTTGCGCGCCCTATTGCCGCCGGATGCGCAGGTTTGGGTGTTCGGTTCCCGCGCCAAATGGACAACTAGGCGCTCTTCCGATTTGGACTTGGCGATTGATGCCGGACGTGCTTTAACCCGCCACGAAAAATATGCGCTCGAAGATGCGTTTGAGGAGTCAGATTTGCCTTATAAAGTCGATTGCGTGGATGTCCATCGTGTCAGCCCGGAATTTCAGGCGATAATCAACAAGGAAAAAGTCCCTTTGCCACCGCCGAGGTAACCCGGATGGAGTGCGGCGGAATCCGGGAGGGCCGGAGATGCGACCCCCCATTTCCGCCGCGCTTCATGCGGGCTATGTCATCTTTGCCTTGGCTTCCAAACCCTATTTGAAACCCCTGCGCGGGAAGCCCCGCCTCCCGAATCCGCCATCCTTCCCGCCTCCGATGATTTCAGAAGAACCAGCCACCGCCTGCGAATTCGACGACAAGCCCCCGGCCGGCGGCGGGGGCTTTGCTTTGCCGGGAACCAAGAAATGGCCGGCGGTGCGCCATTATCCGGTCGAGCGGCGGCGCGGCGAGGAGCGGCAGGAGATAGAAGATGCAGTCATCGAGGAGGCACCGGTGGCGCTGTTCTACAATAACCAGCCGCATGTGGTCATGCTGGCCAGCCCGCTAGACTTGGAAGATTTCGCCTTGGGGTTCAGCCTCACCGAGGGCATAATCGGCAGGCCGGAGGAATTGGCTTTTGCCGGGGAATACCACCGCGAGGAAGGCATAGAATTGTGGTTGCGCATTCCGCCGGAACGTTTCGCCGCGCTGGCGGACAAAGAGCGCAACCTCGCAGGCCGCACCGGCTGCGGCCTGTGCGGGGCGGCGACGATCAGCCAGGCGGTGCGCCATCCGGCCCCGGTCGGCACGGGCGTGGCCGTGCCGGTGGCCGAGTTGCGGCGGGCTTTGCGCGAATTGGAAACCCGGCAAACACTGAACCAACTGACCGGCGCGGTCCACGGCGCGGCCTGGGCGGTTCCAGGGGAAGGCATCAAGCGGGTGCGCGAGGACGTGGGGCGGCACAACGCCCTGGACAAGCTCATCGGCGCGTTGGTGAAGTCGGGGGCAAGGCTGGATGCCGGCTTTGTGATTGTCACCAGTCGCGCCAGTTTTGAAATGGTGCAAAAATGCGCGTCTGTCGGCATCGGCTTCATGGCCGCGATCTCCGCGCCCACCGGCCTCGCCATCCGGCTGGCCGAGGAGACCGGGCTCACCCTGCTGGGTTTTGCGCGGGGCGAGCGGCACACGGTTTACGCCCACCCGCAACGGCTAATTGATCCACCCTAGGGCGGCTTTAGGGCCGCTTTTGCAAATTCATCAGGAGACTATCCCACCATGCACCACGACAATCTGGTCAAAATGGCCAACGACATCAGCGCTTTCTTCGCCAGCGACCCCGACCACGCCACCGCCGTCAAGGGAATGGTCGAACACCTGCGCAGGTCTTGGGAGCCGAGAATGCGC
>CAZOTR010000446.1:0-2187 GCA_964582755.1 uncultured Methylococcaceae bacterium
ACCTTGTTCACGACCTTGCTGGCCGCCTACGCCGTGCTGCTGCACCGCTACAGCCACCAGGATGACATTTGCGTCGGCAGCTCCGTCGCCAACCGCATCCGCCCCGAACTGGAAGATCTGGTCGGATTCTTCGCCAACACCTTGGTATGGCGCGCCGACGTGTCGGGAAACCCCAGCTTTATTGAATTGCTGCGGCGGCTGAAAGAGGTTTCGCTGGGCGCGCAATTGCACCAGGACATGCCGTTCGAGAAACTGGTGGAGGCCTTGCAGCCGGACAGGAGCTTAAGCCACAGCCCTTTGTTCCAGGCCAGCTTTGTGCTGCACAACGCGCCCAAGCACACGGTTGACATCCCCGGCCTGTCATTGGCGGCGATGGACATCGACTACGGCAAATCCAACGGCGACTTGGTGTTGCACATCACGGAAAACACCGGGCTGGACGGCGTTTTTGAATACAGCGCCGACTTGTTCGACCCCGCCACCATCGCCCGGATGGCCGGGCATTTCACGCGCCTGCTGGAAGCCGTCGCCATCCACCCGGAACTACGCCTAGGCGAATTGCCGCTGATGGGCCAGGACGAGCGGCGGCAATGGCTGGTGGACTGGAACGCCACCCATGCGCCATATCCAAGGGAGTTGTGCCTGCATGAATTGTTTGAGGCCCAAGCGGCGGCAAGGCCGGAGGCGGAGGCCTTGGCGTGGGCGGGCGGGACGGTCAGCTATGGCGAATTGGACGCCCTTGCCAGCCAGTGGGCGCGGCATTTGCGCAGCCTGGGCGTGGGGGCGGAGGCGCGGGTCGGCCTGTGCGCCGGGCGTTCGCCGGCTTTGCTGGTCGGCCTGTTGGCGATCCTCAAGGCGGGCGGCGCGTATGTGCCGTTGGACCCGGACTATCCCGCCGACCGGCTCGCCTTCCTGCTGGCCGACAGCGGGGCGCGGCTGGTGTTGGCCGAGCCTGCGCTGTTGGACCGGCTGCCGGCTTTCGACGGCCAAACCGTCACGTTGGACTGGCAGGCCGAGCCACCGGCCCAAGATGCCAGCCTGGCCGGCGCGGCCCGCCCGCAGCAGTGCGCCTATGTGATCTATACCTCCGGGTCGACCGGCCACCCCAAGGGCGTCATGGTAAGCCACCGCAACGCGGTGCATTCGACCTGCGCCCGCTTCGGCTTTTACCCGGCCCAGCCGGGGCGCTTCCTGCTGCTGTCCTCGTTCGCGTTTGACAGTTCGGTGGCCGGCATCTTCTGGACCCTGGCCACCGGCGGCACCTTGGTGTTGGCGGCGGAAGGGGCGCAAAAAGACCCCGCCGCGCTGGCCGGGCTGGTACAGGCGCGGCGCGTGAGCCATTTGCTCTGCCTGCCGTCGTTGTACGCGCTGCTGCTGGAACAAGCCGGGGCGGGGCAGCTTGCCAGCCTTGCCGTCGCCACCGTGGCCGGCGAAGCCTGTCCGCCGGCGCTTGCCCGCCGCCATTTCGAGCGGCTGCCCGGCGTGGCGCTGTGCAACGAATACGGCCCGACCGAGGCGTCGGTGTGGGCGAGCGCCCAGCTCGTCGCCGCGTCCGACTGGGAGGGCGGCAGGGCCGTGCCCATCGGCAGGCCCATCGCCAACACGCGGATTTACCTGCTCGACGCCCATGGCGAGCCGGTGCCTCCCGGCGTGCCCGGCGAGATCCACATCGGCGGGGAGGGCGTGGCGCGGGGCTACCTGGGACGTCCGGCGCTGACCGCCGAACGCTTCCTGCCCGACCCCTTCGGCGGCGCTGGCGGGCGGCTGTACAAGACCGGCGACTTGGCCCGCTGGCGCGCCGATGGGGCACTGGAGTTTTTGGGCCGCGCCGACCGGCAAGTCAAGCTGCGCGGCTTCCGCATCGAACTCGGCGAGATCGAGGCCGCTCTGGCCGAGCATCCCGCCGTCGCCGAAGCTGTCGTCACCGCCCGCGACGACGGGCCGGGCGGGCTGCGGCTGCTGGCCTACGTCACCGCAAAGGCCGGCCGGCCGTCGGCCGACGCGCTGCGCCGGCACCTGTCCGAGCGCCTGCCCGAGCATATGCTGCCCGCCGCGTTCGTGGCGCTGGACAGCCTGCCCTTGACCCCCAACGGCAAGCTCGACCGCAAGGCCTTGCCCGCGCCGGAGGGCTGCGACTTTGCCGCGTCCGCCTACGCGCCGCCGCAAGGCGAGGCCGAAGAGGCTTTG
>CAZOTR010000447.1:0-2187 GCA_964582755.1 uncultured Methylococcaceae bacterium
ACCTTGTTCACGACCTTGCTGGCCGCCTACGCCGTGCTGCTGCACCGCTACAGCCGGCAAGACGACATTTGCGTCGGCAGCTCCGTCGCCAACCGCATCCGCCCCGAACTGGAAGATTTGGTCGGATTTTTCGCCAACACCTTGGTATGGCGCGCCGATTTGTCGGGAAACCCCAGCTTTATTGAATTGCTGCGGCGGTTGAAAGAGGTTTCGCTGGGCGCGCAACTGCATCAGGACATGCCGTTCGAGAAACTGGTGGAGGCCTTGCAACCGGACAGAAGCTTAAGCCACAGCCCTTTGTTCCAGGCCAGCTTTGTGCTGCACAACGCGCCCAAGCACACGGTTGACATCCCCGGCCTGTCATTGGCGGCGATGGACATCGACTACGGCAAATCCAACGGCGACTTGGTGTTGCACATCACGGAAAACACCGGGCTGGACGGCGTTTTTGAATACAGCGCCGACTTGTTCGACCCCGCCACCATCGCCCGGATGGCCGGGCATTTCACGCGCCTGCTGGAAGCCGTCGCCATCCACCCGGAACTACGCCTAGGCGAATTGCCGCTGATGGGCCAGGACGAGCGGCGGCAATGGCTGGTGGACTGGAACGCCACCCATGCGCCATATCCAAGGGAGTTGTGCCTGCATGAATTGTTTGAGGCCCAAGCGGCGGCAAGGCCGGAGGCGGAGGCCTTGGCGTGGGCGGGCGGGACGGTCAGCTATGGCGAATTGGACGCCCTTGCCAGCCAGTGGGCGCGGCATTTGCGCAGCCTGGGCGTGGGGGCGGAGGCGCGGGTCGGCCTGTGCGCCGGGCGTTCGCCGGCTTTGCTGGTCGGCCTGTTGGCGATCCTCAAGGCGGGCGGCGCGTATGTGCCGTTGGACCCGGACTATCCCGCCGACCGGCTCGCCTTCCTGCTGGCCGACAGCGGGGCGCGGCTGGTGTTGGCCGAGCCTGCGCTGTTGGACCGGCTGCCGGCTTTCGACGGCCAAACCGTCACGTTGGACTGGCAGGCCGAGCCACCGGCCCAAGATGCCAGCCTGGCCGGCGCGGCCCGCCCGCAGCAGTGCGCCTATGTGATCTATACCTCCGGGTCGACCGGCCACCCCAAGGGCGTCATGGTAAGCCACCGCAACGCGGTGCATTCGACCTGCGCCCGCTTCGGCTTTTACCCGGCCCAGCCGGGGCGCTTCCTGCTGCTGTCCTCGTTCGCGTTTGACAGTTCGGTGGCCGGCATCTTCTGGACCCTGGCCACCGGCGGCACCTTGGTGTTGGCGGCGGAAGGGGCGCAAAAAGACCCCGCCGCGCTGGCCGGGCTGGTACAGGCGCGGCGCGTGAGCCATTTGCTCTGCCTGCCGTCGTTGTACGCGCTGCTGCTGGAACAAGCCGGGGCGGGGCAGCTTGCCAGCCTTGCCGTCGCCACCGTGGCCGGCGAAGCCTGTCCGCCGGCGCTTGCCCGCCGCCATTTCGAGCGGCTGCCCGGCGTGGCGCTGTGCAACGAATACGGCCCGACCGAGGCGTCGGTGTGGGCGAGCGCCCAGCTCGTCGCCGCGTCCGACTGGGAGGGCGGCAGGGCCGTGCCCATCGGCAGGCCCATCGCCAACACGCGGATTTACCTGCTCGACGCCCATGGCGAGCCGGTGCCTCCCGGCGTGCCCGGCGAGATCCACATCGGCGGGGAGGGCGTGGCGCGGGGCTACCTGGGACGTCCGGCGCTGACCGCCGAACGCTTCCTGCCCGACCCCTTCGGCGGCGCTGGCGGGCGGCTGTACAAGACCGGCGACTTGGCCCGCTGGCGCGCCGATGGGGCACTGGAGTTTTTGGGCCGCGCCGACCGGCAAGTCAAGCTGCGCGGCTTCCGCATCGAACTCGGCGAGATCGAGGCCGCTCTGGCCGAGCATCCCGCCGTCGCCGAAGCTGTCGTCACCGCCCGCGACGACGGGCCGGGCGGGCTGCGGCTGTTGGCCTACGTCACCGCAAAGGCCGGCCGGCCGTCAGCGGACGCGCTGCGCCGGCACCTGTCCGAGCGCCTGCCCGAACATATGCTGCCCGCCGCGTTCGTGGCGCTGGACAGCCTGCCCTTGACCCCGAACGGCAAGCTCGACCGCAAGGCCTTGCCCGCGCCGGAGGACGACGACTTTGCCGCGTCCGCCTACGCGCCGCCGCAAGGCGAGGCCGAAGAGGCTTTG
>CAZOTR010000448.1:0-2182 GCA_964582755.1 uncultured Methylococcaceae bacterium
CATCGCAACACCTTACCACAGTTGGGGTGTTGCACTTCATTTTTGAGTCTGCCCAATAAATGGCTGCTTTCCTAGTATTTCAATTGCTTTGTTCTCGTAATACTTTAACACCTCCTCTGTAGACTTTAATTCTTCAACAGCATCTGCAAATTTTTCTTCATGGATATCTTTTTCTGCTATTTTCTGCAAAAATTTCGTATAACTCAAAGCATACTTATTAAAATCTCGCATTATCATTGCGCTTTGCCAACTGGCGCTCAATGCAATAAAGGATGAAATAAGTATAAAAATCCATGCTATTATTTCAAGTTTTCTCCATGACCAAACTTTAGGGGAAAATAAGAACTTTGCGTACCAATAATAATGCTTGGTTGAGAAAAATTTTTGATAGTTATTTTTCTTCACCGCTTGCATCAATCTATGTTTATATAGCATATGCCTTATAATAAAAACTACAGAAACAATAAATACTGCATAAAACAATACCTTGTTAATATGAGACGAATTTGCAGGGCTTACAGAAAACACCAATATTGTCATTGGGCAAAAAATTATATAGGAATATTCTAACCATATTCCTTTCCGGGAAAGATTTATATATGGCCTTGGTCTTATGCTTCTAAATAATTTCAACCAAACGGGAGAAAGCAACATTGTGATCATTATATACATTGTGAGAGCTATCCAGTAATTGCGATTTGGAATTGTTGATAATACGTTCTGAAATTGCGAAATCAACATAAGAGCAATGCATAAATTAAGTAAAATCCAAAACATTCGAAATCCTGTTCTTGTAAATCGGATGGACTCCCACAAAAACTTTTCAGTCATTTTTAGATCATCCAAATTATTGTCAACACAAGCAACCAGTATCTCTGCCCGCATTACTTCGTCGGAACTCGCCATCAGCAGGCGTTCCGGGCGACCATTGCGATCCCAATGCCTAGCCGCATTAGTCAATTTGCGTTTTTCTTCCAACAATTGGCGATGATAATCATTGATCGAGTCTTGCACATCCTTCCATTCAGCCAATAGAAAGTCATGTGCTAACATTACCGTCGGCTCTTCGTCGTCTTTGCCGCCTTCAATAACGAGCAAACGGTTTTCCACCAATTTGTTTATCATGCCGATGTATTGATCATCGCTGTAAAAACTCTTGAGGTTAGCCCGTTGCCGGGCGACAATACCATCGTCGTTTAGGCACACTAAGCGCCTTAACACCTCGGCCAAAGCATTTTTCTCCTCAGTGCTGAATTTAGCCACGAGTTCGTCAGCGTGTCGGCTAATAACGCCTTTCAGGCCGTTGGTTTTATTGCCATCAAGCGCAACATACGGTTCGTACACCATGACACCTTTCTCGGTATCACGGTTTTCCCAGAGTCGGTTAAGGGCAAATTGTAGCAACGGCAACACATCGGCACCGAGTTCCTGAGCGTCCGCCAATAATTGGGCATCCCCTTCGATTTGCAGGCCCGCACGGCGGGCCGGTCTGCGGATGATGTGTTCCAATTCCGATTTCTCCACCGTGTCCAATTCATGTTTGAAGGGGATGGCTTTCGATAAATCTCGGCGGTAGTCTGCGTAATACTCGTCGCGCATTGTTCCGACAACACACACGCCTTGTTCTTGGATGTGTTTAAGAAACTGGGCAAACGCCGCGACGAGTTCGGGAGACCATTTTTGTATGAATATTTCCTCCATTTGATCCACTAGCCAAACGAAACGCTGCGCTTTTGGCTTAAACCGCAGCAGGGTGTCGGCCAACTCGGACAGCGTGGTGACTGGTTCCTCGGCCATGGTTGCCAATGGTATCGCATGGGTGGCTTTCGCCCAATTTTTTAAGATAGATTGGGCAAGTTTAGCCTCGTCATTTTTTGTGTCTGCTTCGCCGGGATACCATGCGCTCCAATACAAAGGCTGCGCGGGCGCATCTAGATTTGCGTTGCGTTGCTCCAAGGCGGGTATTAAACCTGCGCGAGCCAGCGAGCTTTTGCCGCTGCCGGATGCGCCCAGAATCAGTACGCCGGCTTGGTCGGTGTCCGTTTGCTGGCTTAGGATGTCTAAGAGCTTGGCAATATCCGCATCGCGTCCCTCAAAACAGCCCCGGTGTTCGTAGTCGAAGTATTTCAAGCCACGGTATGGCTCGGTGAGATACAGTCTTTTAATTTCGATGCCTAGCTTT
>CAZOTR010000449.1:0-2177 GCA_964582755.1 uncultured Methylococcaceae bacterium
CGGGCAAAGGGTGGTCCAGGGTTTCCAGCATGGCTTGGGCCAGTCCCGCGTGGTCGCCCACCGCAACCAGCTTGCCGTATTTACCGCCAGCCAAAGTTTCCGCCGGCCCGTAGGGGCAGTCGGTCGAAACCACGGGGATGCCCAAGGCCATCGCTTCGATCAAGACATTGCCGGAACCTTCCCAAGCTGACGAAAACGCGAACAGCGCGGCTTTCTTCATATAGGCAAAGGGGTTTTTGGCATAGCCCGGCAAGGACACGGAATCTTGCACACCGAGTTCGCTTACCAGTTGCTCCAATTCCTGCCGCAACGGCCCTTCGCCGAGAATCAGCAGCCGGCATTCTTTCTGCTGGCGCACTTGTTGGAAGGCCCGGATCAAGGTGGGGAAATCTTTTTCCCGCGTCAGCCGGCCGGCGCCGACAATCACCGGGATCGACTCGGCAAACCATGGGTGGTCAATGGGTTCCTCGCTTTTGCGGTAGAGTTCCGGGGTGATGACCGGGTTTGGCAGGGCGAGCGCCCGCTCGGTGGGGAAGCCGGTGATTTTTAAAATGTCCTCGACGACGCCCGCCGACACGCCGATGAACAAATCGACATAGGGAAACAGCCAGCGGATGGGGGCCAGCCGCAGCCAGCGTTGCACGGGCGTTTTGTTGGCCAAATAACCCGATATGTTCATGTGCAATTGCCCGACCAGCCGGGTATCGACCCGCGCCAGCCAACGCGCCAGCACGGCGATGCGGATCGCCCGCTCCTTGGCGGCCATCAACACGGCGGGGCGTTCTTGGCGCAAATAGCGGGCCACGGCGGGCAGCGCCAAATGCGTGTGCTTGGCCTTGAGGTCGATGACACGGATGTTCGGCCAGGGTATCTCGGGCAGCCAGCCGTTCTTGCCGACGACCGCCAAGAGATCCACCTCGATGTCATGGGTGGCCAGCCCTTGCAGCAGGTTATAGACCACCCGTTCGACGCCGCCTGCGCCGGAGAATGCCACAAAAATCGCCAAACGGCGCGGATTGGATTGCATAGGGCGACCTTTAGGCCGCTTGGCGGGCGGGCGCCCGCTCCAGCAGCGGGTGTCCGAGCAGCCCTTCCAGGGTCCGCAGCGGCGAGCGTTCCGGCTCCTGCATGGCTTCCACGGGCAAGTAATAAGTTTGCTCCAACACATATTGGCCGGATTTCACCGCATGGGAGACCAAGTCGGTGTAGACGATCCAGGTGGCCCCCGCCGGCAGGCTGACTTCCACCTTGGCGCAGGTTTGCTGGTAATGGCTGTCTTCCTTGCCACGGTCGTGCAGTTGCAGCATGTAATGGTCATAGGCGCTGCGCCGGCCTTTGGTGAGTCCCAGAGTGTCCAGCAGCCAAGCCGATCCAGGGACCGGCTTGGGGATCTTGGGCAGGAAGCTCCTCGCTAAATCCTCGAAGATGTCCGCGCCCAACACCCATTCGCGGGGCCGGCCTTCGGGATTGATGTTGGTGAACAGCCGCAGAATGCGTTCGCCCTCGACCGGCCTGGACACAAAGGCGTCCACATGCAGCAGGCTGTCGTCCTTCTTGAGCGAACTGGCCCGGCCTGCCGCCTCCACCGGGCGGTAGCTGGTCATGCCGAAGCGGATGTCATGGCGGTAGGCGGGGAACAGGCGGTCCACCAGCCCCCGCGAGGCGGTGGCGAAACGCCCCATCATGCGGCCTATGGCTTCCAGGTCCGCGCCCTGCGCCGAGGTGTGTTTCACCGCGCCGCAGGTCGGGTCGTAACTGATGTTCTTGGCCTTGCCGTCAGACCATTGGGGGGAAAGCAAATACCATTCGTCTTCTTCCAGCTTGAAGCCGAGATGGGGCAGCAGCAGCACTTGGCCGGATTCCACGGCGCGTGTGCAGGCCACGGCAGACTCGCGCGGCAGTTCGGGCGTCCAGCTTGTGAGGTCTAAGGTGTTGAGAATGTCCACGGGTCAAATCTCCGGTCGCAGTGTTTGTGAATCGGTGGCCTGCGCCCATGCGCCCAGCCACGCCGGGAATCCAGTTTAAAAATGTGGGTATGCGGGAAATGATAAAGAGTTTTGCCCGGATTGGCGACATTCCCCTATTTCCCTGGCGCGGCTATCTCCCGGCAGCGGGAGGGCCAAGCAAATCGACATAGACCTGCCGGTTCTGCTCCACCATGCGCGGTATCGAAAAAT
>CAZOTR010000450.1:0-2175 GCA_964582755.1 uncultured Methylococcaceae bacterium
TCCACCCCGTGGCGGGAAGAATGCCCGGCCACATGAACGTGCTGCTCGCCGAGGCAAAAGTGCCGTATGACATCGTGATGGAAATGGATGAAATCAACGAAGACTTCCCGCACACCGATGTCGCCATGGTCATCGGCGCGAACGACATCGTGAACCCCGGTGCGCAGGAAGACCCGTCCAGCCCCATCGCCGGAATGCCGGTGTTGGAAGTGTGGAAAGCGAAAACCTCCATCGTCATGAAGCGCTCCATGGCTTCGGGATATGCCGGCGTGGACAATCCGCTGTTTTACAAAGACAACAACCGGATGCTGTTTGGCGATGCGAAGAAAATGCTGGATGAGGTTTTGACGCATTTGAAGGGATAAGGAGTTAAATGTAGGGTGGGCAGCTTCTTTTGGCTGCCCACCGTTTAATCGAGGTTTTGTGGTATTCCGCGTGGGCAAACGATAGATCTGTTTGCCCACGCCGGGCTGGCCGGGGTATGGGTAATGGCACGATGGGTTTAGAAAACCCTTCCCTTACGATTTGTGCAGGCGATGATTTGCCAAGTTACAAAACGTTTCGGACGGGATTTCAAATCCCATCCGGCGTTGCTCGAACTTCAGCATTCCAACCAGCGGATGTTTTGTTGGAGTTCCTTTCGTCCCCCCTACCTACCAAGCTAATAAACTCCAAAAATTGTAAAACCGAGGATCGCCAATGATTGTCCGTCAGTGCATAGTCTGTTTGACTTGTAAAGCTCCACATACGTTACGCATACAAGTTGGACACAACTCGTACCAAGAACACTCATTCCAATGTGCTAATTGTGGTGAGGAGGTTGTTATCGGTATGGATTGCTTTCCACGTAATGCATCAGTTGAAATTCGTTACATCGAAAATGCAGAGAGTGGTACTGCCGAAGGCACTGTTGTCAATCTAAGCCCTGAATTTCCGATTGCTTCGGAAGATTTGCATCAAGATTTAGCGTTTCCCGCTCTTGAACACATGGAAAGGCTCTTTGAAGCACAAGAGCAATTCGGGATGAAACCTCTCTTATTCACTAGCTCAGAGGATTTTCTTGATCAGACTTTGGGAGCAAAAGGCTTTGATGAAAATTGGGCGGTTATAAAGAAAGGTTGGTCTCTTGCTAGCAGGGAAAAATATGATTTTTCTAGAGAACAATTGAGCAATTATTCTTCTCCAAGCTTTAAAGGGCCGCATCAGCTAAACTATGTTCTATTCGATTTTGCTTGCCGTTTCCTCCTGCCTAGGCGATACACTCTTTTTGACGAGGCAGCAGAACTCACAGCAAGCATATCAAGGAAATTTCCACAAGAGTTTCAGCGCTTTCGCTCATATTATATAAACAATATGCACGCAGATTCTCTATCTCGTTATTTCGATGTATTTGGTGAATACTTTAATCGCTTCAGTGAATTTTCGCAGACACTTATATTTACTCAGTATGGCATTGAATTGCCGTCATCCTTCAGTGCCTCATCATATTCCTTTAAAAAAACGAAGTTGTTCTACGGCAATACTTATGAGGCTCTAACTAGTAATATTGCTGTATTAGCATGTCTTAACAATGTAAACAGTGGTCGCTCGTATGAAAATTTCATGCAAATGGATCTTTCTAAGTATCTGACCACCAATAAGGCTAATCGTGTAAATCCTTTTAAAGATATACAGGAATTTGCTGAGATCGGAAAATGTTTAGATAGTACACTCAGAAATGCTTCCCATCACGGTGCAATGAAACTCATGCCGGGAGGGAAGACAATCCAATATCAGAGTGGGGGTACAGGAGCAACTAGAACCATGTCTTATAGGGAATATATCGATAAGTGCAATGAATCTATGCTCAGCGTTTGTGCTCTCTTGGCTTTAGAGTTAGCGATAGCCTTCTGATTCTCCCTGCTTCCAAAGGGCCGTAGGGTGCGGTGAGGAACGAACCGCACCGTTCGCGTTTTCCTCGATGGGTGCGGTTCGCTATCGCTCACCGCACCCTACACGGGCCGCTTACAAAGCCTATTGTTCTGGTTCCCAAGCTCCGCTTGGGAACCCGAGTCTTGGAAGCTCTGCTTCCCGATGCCTCTTTGATATTCGGCAAGCAGAGCTTGCCAGACTGCATTCCCAAGCGGAGCTTGGGAATGAGAAAACGAGAAAGACCCCATGGCGGCTTCCGCCCTA
>CAZOTR010000451.1:0-2173 GCA_964582755.1 uncultured Methylococcaceae bacterium
GCGATTTCCGCCTCACCGCCAGCCAGAACCTCATCATCGCCAAGGCCAGCCCGGCCAACAAAGCCAAAATCAACGCCTTGCTTAAAAAACACCGGATTCCGCTGCCCGACCATTGGAGCGGGCTGCGCCGGCTGGCTTTGTCCTGCGTGGCCTTCCCCACTTGTGGCTTGGCGATGGCGGAGAGCGAGCGCTTTCTGCCGGGATTCTTGGACCGGCTGGAGCCGGTCTTGCGACAGGCGGGCTTGGACAAGCAGGCCATCCATTTGCGCGTCACCGGATGTCCCAACGGCTGCGCCCGGCCTTTCCTCGGCGAGATAGCCTTGGTGGGCAAATCCGCAGGCCGTTACAACCTCTACCTGGGCGCGGGCCACACCGGTGGGCGGCTGAACAAGCTGTACCGGGAAAGCCTGACTGAAGACGAGATCCTCGCCGAACTCACCCCCCTGATCGAACGTTATGGGCGGGAGCGGCTGGACGGCGAGGCTTTCGGCGATTTCGCCGTGCGTTTGGGGATCGTGGCGGCGGTCAGAGAAGGACGTGAGTTTCACGATAAGCCATGATGAACGAACACAAACTAACCCACCTCAAGCAGTTGGAGGCCGAGAGCATCCACATCATCCGCGAAGTCGCGGCGGAGTTCGAGCGGCCCGTGATGCTGTACTCCATCGGCAAGGATTCGGCGGTGATGCTGCATCTGGCGATGAAGGCGTTTTATCCCGGCAAGCCGCCGTTCCCGCTGATGCACGTGGACACCACCTGGAAGTTCCGCGAGATGATCGAGTTCCGCGACCGCCACACGCAGAATCTGGGCTTGGAACTGATCGTCCATGTCAACGAGGAAGGCGTCAAGCAGGGCATAAGCCCGCTGACCCACGGCAGCAAGAAGCACACCGACGTCATGAAGACCGAGGCGCTCAAGCAAGCCTTGGACACATACGGCTTCGACGCGGCCTTCGGCGGGGCGCGGCGCGACGAGGAGAAATCCCGCGCCAAGGAGCGCGTCTATTCCTTCCGCGACCGGAACCACCGCTGGGACCCGAAGAACCAGCGCCCGGAGTTGTGGAATGTGTTCAACGGCAAGATCAACAAGGGCGAGAGCATCCGCGTGTTTCCGCTCTCCAACTGGACCGAGCTGGACATTTGGCAATACATCTACTTGGAAGAAATCCCCATCGTGCCTTTGTATTTCGCCAAGGAGCGCCCGGTGGTGGAGCGCGACGGGATGCTGATTATGCTGGACGACGAACGGATGCCCTTAAAACCCGGCGAAACTCCGCGCTGGGAAAAAGTGCGCTTCCGCACCCTGGGTTGCTACCCGCTGACCGGCGCGGTGGAGTCCGAGGCGGCGACTTTGCCGGAGATTATCCAGGAAATGCTGCTGACCAAGACTTCCGAGCGGCAAGGCCGTTTGATCGACCACGACCAGGCCGGTTCGATGGAAGAGAAGAAGAAAGAAGGGTATTTCTGATGTCACACCAATCCGAACTCATCGGCACCGACATTCACGCCTATCTGGCCCAGCACGAGCGCAAGGAGATGTTGCGCTTCCTCACCTGCGGCAGCGTGGACGACGGCAAAAGCACGCTGATCGGGCGCTTGCTGCACGATTCCAAGATGATCTACGAGGACCAGCTTGCCGCGATCCAAAAGGACAGCGTCAAGTCCGGCACCACTGGCGGCGACATCGACCTCGCCTTGCTGGTGGACGGCTTGCAGGCCGAGCGCGAGCAGGGCATCACCATCGACGTGGCCTACCGCTATTTCTCCACGGCGAAGCGCAAGTTCATCATCGCCGACACCCCCGGCCACGAGCAGTACACCCGCAACATGGCGACCGGCGCGTCCACCTGCGACCTCGCCATCATCCTCATCGACGCCCGCTACGGGGTGCAGACGCAGACCAAGCGGCACAGCTTTATCGTCTCGCTGCTGGGGATCAAGCACATTGTGGTGGCGGTGAACAAGATGGATTTGGTCGGCTATAGCGAGGGCGTGTTCCAACAGATCCGCCGCGATTATCTGAAATTCGCCTCCCGCCTGCCGGACGCCGAGATTCGTTTCATCCCGCTGTCCGCCTTGAAGGGCGACAATGTGGTCAACGCCAGCGAGGCCATGCCTTGGCATCAAGGCCAGCCCTTGCTGGAATTGCTGGACACGATTGAGATTGCCCATG
>CAZOTR010000452.1:0-2156 GCA_964582755.1 uncultured Methylococcaceae bacterium
CATCGCAACACCTTACCACAGTTGGGGTGTTGCACTTCATTTTTGAGTCTGCCCATTAAATGCTCTTTTTTCTGAAAAATATCAAGAGGCATTAGATGATGCCCAGCATGCTTTAAGGTTAACACCAGATAAAACTTGGGCAAAATCCTTGTCTGCCCATGCATTAACTTTTTTAAATCGCTATAATGATGCAAAGATTATCTATTTAGAAGGTGCTGACGCTAGGGTAAGCAATGATTGGAAATTATTTCGCCAGTTCGTCCTAGATGATTTTAGCGAATTTAAAAAGCGAAATATATATCGCAAAGATATGGAAGCAATTGAGGAATTATATAAAATATCAACTCAGCCATGAAACGTCGTCGACATTGGTTGTCACATGGATATTTCGCTCAAGAAAATATAAATTATGGTTCTATTGTGCCAGTGTGATTCGCCTTGCGAGAATGGAATTTATATGCTAGGTTGATAACAATTACATCTTGCAATCAACAAGATGCCCAACAAACTAATGCTTTGAATAGGTGCATGTCATGCAAAAAACAACAATCATTCGCAAACACCTAGCTGCAATTGTGGCTATTTTATTGCTCTTGTTGGCCGGTTGTGCCAATCGCGCTTTACAGCAAGCCGCCGAAAGCGGTAACGCGCAGGCGCAGTATGAACTCTGTTTCAAATATGGGGCAGGCATTGGTGTGCCGCTTGATTACCAGAAAGCTTTAAACTGGTGCCGACTTTCCGCCGCGCAAGGCCATTCATTGGCAAAAACGACCTTAGAGCGTTTGGAGCATGGAAGCACTCCCACAACAAATTTATCGCCTCCGCCAAACCAGAATTCCCAGCTTCTTGACAAGAATCCTCAAAGCCAGGCTTCGCGGGTCGGCTCATTGCCATCGAATGAAAGCGGCGGCTGGCTTGCCGAACCAGAGCGTGATTTTTTCGCGGCTTTCGCTCTTGATGTAAGGATTAACGGCAACAACATCAAGAGGAAAGCCACCATTGATGATATTTCTGGCATTATCGAACATGCTAAAGACCCTTTCAGGACACGATTGATAGCGATTAATAAAGCACTAGATAAAATGAAAATGACACCAGATGAAAAGCGTCAATACGACAAGTATGTACAGGACGGAGAAAATTCTATGAACCTAGCAATTTTGGAGTCTCTTGCAAATAAAAATCTATTTGAAGCGGCAGGTAATATACTTAACAAAACAGCAAAAGGGGCTGACTTGGTCGGCATATGGAAAATGCAACGCCAGCATTTGGAACGCAGCCTGCTCGCCCAAAAAGAATTCGACATCGAGATGAAGAAACTTGTCGATGCATTGAAAAAACGCATTGGGCCAATGTCATCTTCAACAAATCTTGCCTGCAATATATCGACTATTTATAAGTATCTGCATCTGGATTGCCAGGCAAAAACACCCTCTTTAACCCAACCAATCTTGCTGGTTCAGGCATTTAAAATTCCCACACATGGTCAGTTGGTAAAAGCGCATCTGTCCGATCAAGGGGTTGGGAAAATGATGGGGGTGGATGCGATGACAACTCCCCAGGCAACACAGGAGCGGATCAAGCTGGCGGCATTAGAAGAGGAGCGAAATAATCTTTCCGACGATAACTTCATGTTGCTGCCCAATCTTAATGCCAGCGCGTTGATTGAAATTCCGTTATCGATTCCAGATAAGGATGCTTCCAGGGTAGATCATATCGAAGTCCGCCTCCTAAGCGCGGAAGGCTGGTATGAAACTATGATAGGCTCCCCCCGGTAACGGAAACATCAACAGCAGCCCGCATAGGATGCGCTGACGAAGGAGGCACATCCTACAAAATCGCCGGCTAGACACAAGGATACGGACTGTCTAGCCCGCATAGATACCGTGTTAAGGCTGCTCATGCAAGCGCATCATTCGAGATTGATGCGCTTCGCAAGCTCAACGCATCCTATGGCTCTTGGCCAACCTCGCCCTGAAATACGCCCCCGACGATGCCGTCGTCCGAGCCGGTGCTGCGCGACAGTGCGCCGCCCAGCCCCGCAACTACCCCTTGAAGTCAGGTTTCAGAAAAGCCAAGCCCCAGCGTGGCGGCCAAGCCGGCCAAGCGTTTATCCCTAGTCCATAGCCGGGCGTCGCGGCGTAGCGCGACCGCCG
>CAZOTR010000453.1:0-2149 GCA_964582755.1 uncultured Methylococcaceae bacterium
CACCAGAAAGAAATCCAGTACCGTATCCCTGCCGAACAAATCCCAGATTTCCTGCCGGTCGATGTCCGGCTGGCGCTCCCCCGGCCCGCCATGAGTAGCAACGACCAGGATTTTCGCCTCCGGCTCGCGGTGCTTCACCAGCTTGATCCATTCCTTCACAAAGCCCTGCTGCGGCCCTTCGCGTGGCTTCCACACCACCAGATACACCGCCGGGGCGCTGAAAAACAATTGATGGGTAGGCCGGTAAACTTTCTGCCCGCCGAAATCCCAGCCGTTCAAGGTAATCTCGGTGCCGGGTTCGCCGGGATGTTCGACTGTGACCGGCTTGATCTCGATGCCATGGGTCGTCGGCTTGCCTTCTTCCCAAGGATCGTCGCGCAAAGCCGCAAGCAGGCAACTTTTGCCGACTTCGCCTTCGCCGATTAGAATTAGCTTGGCTTCGTTAAGCTGGATTTGATCTTCGGGCTTGGCTTTGGCGCGGAGATAGCATTTGACTGCATCCAAACCTTCGGCGTAGGCAGCGGCTAATTCTGGAATCAGGGGATTGCCATCAAGATCCAGCTTCTGAAGATCTGAGAATTGATAAAAATAACTTGGGATTGTCGTCAGTTGGTTAAATGAGAGATCCAGAGACTTTAAACGAATAAGTCTGCTTATCCAATCTGGAATGCTTGAGAGTTTATTTGACGACAAACCAAGCCACTCTAATTTATCCAAACTGACTATTGAATTCGGCAAAGCAGTCAATTGATTATCAGAAACATCAAGCGATTTTAATTGCCTAAGCTGCCCAAGCGATTCTGGGAGTCTAATTAGCAAATTGTCCGACACATCAAGATACTCTAATTGAACTAGTTTCCCTATACGCTCTGTTAGCACCACTAATGGATTACCGGAAATACCAAGATACCTCAATTTATAAAGTCGATCTAGTGAATTTGGCAGTTGGGTAATCTTCATTCGACTAAGATCAAGTTCTATAGCTTCGTCCCGAAATGCCTTTTTAATCTTCGCGTCGGCGATCCAATAGTGTTCATCACGCAACCTAAGCATCTTTTCAGTAACTTTCACCATAATCACCACCATCTCGTATCAGTTGCTCTTGTCCACCGCGCTTCCTCAATCTTCTGTTCCACTTCGACAAGCCTTATTTTTTGCCATAGCTGCGCCCCATCCTATCTAGCTCCCCACGCCCCAGCATGGCAACCCATCCGCTCTTGCGGTCAGTTTCACGGCGCTGGAGCGCCCCTTTATTTCTTGTCCCCAAGCTCCCGCTTGGAAATGTGGTATTGGAAGCTCTGCTTCATGTCTTTGTTTCAGGAAGCAGAGCTTCCAAAGACCAAGCTCCCAACGTGGACGTTGGGAACCAGCAAAACACAAACGTTTTAAAACGTCTGTGTTCAAATTTCGAGCCTCCGCCGACTGTCCGCCGTTACCCGGCGAAAATGCCGCCCCCAGCGCTGCCCCCGGCTACCGCGCCCGCCGCTTCTTGTTGGCCCGGATCGAAGACCACAGCGACAGCAGGATCAACACGAAGCCGACCAGGCCGGTGATCCACTCCGGCACATGCAGGCTCATGTCCGCCAGCATCAGCACCGCCAACGCGCCGATGGCGTAATGCGCGCCGTGTTCCAGGTATAGATATTCCTCCAGCATCCGCTGGCGCACCAGGAACACCGTCAGGCTGCGCACGAACATCGCGCCGATGGTCAGGCCGAGCAGGATCAGCACCACGTCGCGGGTGATGGCGAAAGCCCCGATCACCCCGTCCAGGGAGAAGGACAGATCCAGCATCTCCAAATACAGGAAAGACACCAACCCCGCCCGGTGTGTCACACCCTCCACCGCCTCGGAGTCCTCGAACAACCCGGACACGCTCTTCACCACCACAAACAACACCACCCCCACCACCCCGGCGATGAGCGCCGCCAGCCTTTGCCCCGGCGGCAGGAAATGCTGGGCGAACAGCAAGGCGCACAGCGCCGTCGCCACCTCGATGGACTCTAGCTTGCCCAGGTGGACCAAGCGGCGCTCAACCCACACCAACCAATGCAGCGACTTGTTCTTGGCGAAGAAAAACGACAGGAACACCAGCAGCAGATACATCCCGCCGAAGGAGGAGATTTGCACATGCGAGGACTGCACCTGG
>CAZOTR010000454.1:0-2149 GCA_964582755.1 uncultured Methylococcaceae bacterium
GGCATGGAAAACATCCCGCCATCGCCAGTAGGCTCGGCTTTGTTTTCCAGCGATGCCGGAATGACGGAGCGTGTTGCAAACGCCATCATGCTTCGCCACAATCGGCGGCACCGCCTCGCATAAGGAAGCCGCCATGCCCGCACCCACCTCCCCCAAAACTGCCAAATCCCCCAGCGCCTTGGACTTGTTCACCGACCGCGAGCAGCCCCAAGCCCTGTTCGCGCAAGCCCGCGCCGGTCTGGCGGCGGACAAACACCACATCCTGATGTTTTACGGCGTCGGCGGGCAGGGCAAAAGCCTGCTGTGCGAAAAGCTGCGGGCGAATTTGCAGGCCGAGCAGCCGCGCAAGGCGGCATGGGGCTGGCTGAACCTGGAGCAGGCCGATTGCCGCGAACCGGCCCACGGCCTGCTGCAACTGCGCAAAAGCTTCGGCGGCGGCGTCAAGTTTCCGGCGTTCGACTACGCCATCGCCACCTATTGGGAGCAAGCCTACCCCGCCGAGGACATCAAAGCCGCGCTGCAAGGCGTCGTCGGCCAACACGAAGACACTTTGTCCACCGTGGCCGAGAACGCCCCCAGCTGGCTGGGCGAAGCGGTGGAAGGCGGCGTCATTGGTTTAGGGGGGAAGGCCGTCAAGCATCTTTGGAAACGACGCGCCCAAGAAAAAGCCGAACGCGCCTACCCCCACCTACGCGGCCTGGACCGGCGCGAGCCTTGGGACATCCTGGGCGACCTGCCGATGTATCTAGGCTGGGACTTGCGCGCCCATCTCGCGGCGAAGAAGGCCACGCAGGCTATTGTGTTCATCGACACCTACGAAGCCCTGTGGGCCGACAAGCCGGTCAAGGCCGGCGCCGGCAGCAGCGAAACCGGCGCTTGGCTGCGGCGGCTGGTGGCCGAATCGCCCGGCGTGTTGTTCGTGATGGCCGGGCGCGACAAGCTGGCCTGGGACGAACGCTTCCCCCGCGACGACTGGGGCGCGGTCCTCAACAATCAGCACTTGCTTGGCGGCTTGTCCGACGCCGACGCCGATAGCTTCCTGCGCAAGATCCCGGTGCGCGAAGAAGCCATCCGCCGCGCCATCGTCGAAGGCGCGAAAGGCGGACAGGAAACCACGGCCAGCCAACAGCCCCCCGCCGAACAGGGCGCGCTGCCGTTTTACCTCGACCTCGAAGCCAAAACCTACCAGAAAATCCTCGCCCAGGGCCGAACGCCCCGGCCGCAAGACTTCGGCGACACTTACGCGGAAATCATCGACCGCTTCCTGCGCCATGCCGACAAGGCGGAGCGGGAAATCCTCAAACGGTTGTCCGCCACGCAAGCCTTCGACCCGGAACTGTTCGACGCGCTGGCGCGGCATTACCGCATCCACATCCTGCCCGATGCCTACCAGGAACTCACCGGCTACTCGTTCGTCGGGCAAGGCGGCGATGGCCGCTGCCGCTTGCATGGCTTGATGCGCGAGCATCTGTATGCCGAACTCGGCGAATCCGAACGCATGGAACTGGAGCAATTCCTGTTCGGCTGGCACGACGCCCGCTGCCAGCCGGCCAGCCCCAAAGACATCACGGCGGCGCAGGAGACGGCTTTGCGGGAGGCGGTGTATCACCGGGATTTACAGGATGCCGGGGAGGCTTTGGACTGGTTTTGGGCAAGGTGGCGGGTGTTTTATGATGCCGCCCGCCATGCGGCGATTGAGCCGCTGAATCGTTGGGCGCTGCGGCTGGCGGAAGAACGCTTCGGCACCGGCCATGCCGAAACCGCCATCGCCCTCAATAACCTCGCCCAGTTGTTGAAGGCCACGAA
The DNA here is from genome assembly GCA_964582755.1 of uncultured Methylococcaceae bacterium. Taxonomy (GTDB): domain Bacteria; phylum Pseudomonadota; class Gammaproteobacteria; order Methylococcales; family Methylococcaceae; genus Methylumidiphilus. The sequence goes on from CAZOTR010000454.1 coordinate 1,807, forward strand.
CCGGCTGGCGGAGGCGGAGCCGCTGATGCGGCGGGCTTTGGAGATCGACGAGAAAAGCTTCGGGCCGGCGCATCCCAAGGCTGCCACCCGCCTCAATAACCTCGCATCTTTGTTGCAGGACACGAACCGGCTGGCGGAGGCGGAGCCGCTGATGCGGCGGGCGTTGGATATAGCCGAGGCCAGCTACGGGCCGGAGCATCCCGATGTCGCCACCGCCCTCAACAACCTCGCCCAGTTGTTGCAGGACACCAACCGGCTGGCGGAGGCGGAGCCGCTGATGCGGCGGGTGGTGGAGCTATTCGAGCAAAGCTTCGGGCCGGCGCATTCCAACGTCGCCACCGCC
>CAZOTR010000455.1:0-2144 GCA_964582755.1 uncultured Methylococcaceae bacterium
CGGAGGTGGGTTTAATTGATTGAATTGTAGGAGCGGGCCATGCCCGCGATCTCGGACCCCACCCGTTGCCCGAAGCCTTTCGCGGCCATGGGCCGCTCCTAAGGAACATATCTAAATCAATAAAACCCACCTCGGGCGGGCTTCAGTCCGCCAATGGCGGCCTAAAGGCCGCTCCACATGCGCCGGCACAATCTCGAAACACCTTGAGATTCCAATGCCGGGATCCCATATCCGCAGTTTCAAACAACCCGACAGGAAAACCACCATGCCCAAATACGATTATTTTTGCGAGGCCAATGGCCAGACCGTCGAAGCCAGCCACCCGATGGGCGAGCGCCTTGCCACCTGGGGCGAGCTATGCGCCCGCACCGGCCTGGAGCTTGGCTCTACGCCGGGTGACGCGCCAGTGAAAAAGCTCATCACTGGCGGCGGCGTGGTCAAGGCCAGCGCCTTGAAAAACCCCGCCGTCCCGCCTTGCCAGATGGGCGCGCCGTGCTGCGGGGCGAATAGCTGCGGCTTCTAGGAGCGGGCTTAAGCCCGCGAACGATATGGGCCCAAGGCCCGAAGCATAAACACCGCCATGCGCTGACAAATCCGCCTGAAACATCAAGCCATGCGCAACCACCGCCTCGCCAACGCGCTGCAAACGGCGCTACTGCTGGGCGCGATGTTGGCGTTCATGGGCTTGCTCGGGTTTCTGCTGGCGGGTTTGGCGGGGATTCTCTGGGCGCTGCTGTTCGGGCTGCTCCTGTATGGCGCAAGCCGCGCCGTGGCGCCGGGTTTGGTCTTGCGGCTTTACCGCGCCCGCCTGCTGGCCGTGGACGAAGCGCCGGGCCTGTACCGGCTCGTCCAGGCACTCGCCGGGCGGGCCGGCCTTGAACGGTTGCCGCTGCTGTATTACGTCCCCAGTTCGATGTTGAACGCCTTCACCGTGGATGTGGGGAAAGGGGCGGCGATAGGCGTCACCGACGGCCTGCTGCGCCACCTGGATGGCCGGGAGCTGGCCGGCGTCCTGGCCCATGAAATCGGCCATATCCGCCACCGCGACGTGGCGGTCATGGGGCTGGCGGATGTGGCCAGCCGCCTGACCCAGTGGTTTTCCCTAGCCGGCCAGCTATTGCTGCTGGTCAATCTGCCCTTGCTGTGGCTTTACGCGATACCGCCCGCCTGGCCGCTTATCGTGTTGCTGGTCGCCGCGCCCTCACTGAACAGCCTGCTGCAATTGGCGTTGTCGCGGACCCGCGAGTTTGACGCCGACGTGGAGGCGGTGCGTTTGACCGGCGACCCGGAGGGCTTCATCAGCGCCTTGGAGAAGGTCGAATATCAAGGCGCGGGCTGGTTCGAGCGCATTTTCCTGCCGGGGCGCAAGATTCCCGCCCCGTCCCTGTTGCGCACCCACCCCGACACTGCCGAGCGCATCTGGCGCATACGCTCGTTCATGGAGGCGCACACGCCGCAATTTCCGTTGGAGGCGCTGGCTGATTGGCTGCCGCTCCACATCGTCCAAGTCCGGCGCGCGCCTCGCTGGCGCGTGGGTGGCTTGTGGCATTAGCGCGCAAGGCGGTCGTCACGCTCGCGCATCAGCCAGTAGGTGACGCCCAAGACCAAAATGACGGCGGCCATCCCCAGCAGCATCTCGTAACCCGTCTTGTTGAGATCCAAGACAATGATTTTTCGGGCCAAGGCGAGCAGGGCGATGAGCAGGACGACCTTGGTCTGGATGATGCTTTGCTCGCGGGTGACCACATATTGAAGCGTGTGGTTGAATTCCAGCGCGATCAACAGCGTCATGATTTCGCCGAAAACCCGCTGGAAAACTTCATGCTCCAGCGGGTTCAACGCGCCAAACAACAGGTCGTCCACTACGCCTATGAACAGCCGGACCAAAGCCACGACGATGACTAGGCTGATCAGCAGCGTCAGCGCAAGCGCCACGCCGCTTTCAAAACGTTGGTAGAGCGTAAGCGCCGGCCATTGCTCGCTGAGTAAACGCCATCTCGATAACGTCTGCTGCATTTTTCTGCCCGTCCCTTTAATCTAAACGTTCCAAAGGCGTCCCCGTCCGCCGGGGACGCCCACGCTTGGCCTCAGCCGACCCGGACCTCGATCTTGCGTGGCCGCGACTCCGGCTTCTTGTGTATCCT
>CAZOTR010000456.1:0-2143 GCA_964582755.1 uncultured Methylococcaceae bacterium
CGGCGCAGGAGCGCCGCCAACTGCATTCCCACGCTGGAGCGTCACTGCCATTAAGTTAAGGGGGTGCCCGTCATTCCGGCAGGGAATGCCGGAATCCAGGTTCCAGGGATGGCGCGGACTTGAAGCGTCCATGCAGCCTAGATTCCGGCGATCCATGCCGGAATGACGGCTTAACTTAATGGCATTGACGCTGGAGCGTGGGAACGAGGGCGTACCCGCATTGTTCGCGGGCATGGCCCGCTCCTACTCCTCCCAGCCATCCATCTCCATCTGGGCAAACTTCTCCGGGTCCGTCCCCTGCCGGGCCAAGGCTTTGGCCACCCAAGCCGCAGGCCCGGTGCGCAATTCATTCTGGAAATCCTCCAGCAAATCGGTAATCTGGCTGCCCCGGTAAACCTTCACCGGCTGGATGCCCGCCGCCATCAACTGGCGTATCGCGGACGCGCCCACGGCTTCGCAGTAAATCGCCGCGCAACCCTCCAACAAGGCGATTTTGGAAGCCAGCTTGTCCTCGTTGCCGTCTTGGTCCAGCTTGCCGAACTCGGCCACTTCCAACAATTCGCTGTGCTTCAAGTCCACGGCATAAATGGCGAACGTCTTCGCCGAGCCAAAATGTTGGTTGACGAGCTTCATGTCGTCGGTGCAAAACGCAATCTTCAAAGCGGTTTCCATCGGAATACTCCCCTGTTCAACAATGCGCATGTGTCGGATAAGCGCCATGGGCGGTTGCCTCCAACGGTTGGGATAAGGATTCACTGGCCGGTTTCTGCCCGTAAATCGAGCGGTACATCGGCACCTCGTGGGCGTGGTTATGGGACAAAGCTAGGTTGGACAAATCGAACAAAATCTGGCGGCTGCCGGCATAACCGATGAAGGTCTTCTGATAAGCGCCCACCGTGTCAAACAGCGGAAAGCCGCAGCGCAAGATCGGCAGGCCCAGCCGCTCGGCGGCCTGCACCGCGTGGGAATTGCCGATAATCAACTCGGCCTTATGCTCCCGCGCCAACACTTCCATATCCTCCAGATCGCCGATTTTCACCGATTCCACCGGCACATGCGCCAACGCCGGCCCGTCGCCCGCCGCCACCGCCGCCACCGTCTCCCCGCCCATCTCGCGGACCAGGTGGGCGAAGGCGTTAAGCTGGTCCGGGTCGGCGGCGATGGCGACGCGCAAAAAGCCGAGCATGAAATGCGTGTCCACCATCGCGTCTTGCAACTGGGCGCGCTGGCGTTCCAGCCGCGCCGGCACCGGCACCGCGCTGATGTCGGCCAGCGCCTGCACCAAGGCATCGGTGGCATGTAGGCCGTACAAATGGTCGAAGCGATAACACGGCACCCCGGTGCGCTGCTGCAAAATATCGGCGGCCTTCTTCATCGACGCCCCCACCGCCAAAGTGGCGATGGCCTCGCCCAAACCCTGCAATTCCGGCACCGGCGTGCCGCCTACGGTGACCGGGCTAAAATCGGAATCGGTCAAATGCCCGTCCAAAGAATCCGACACATCCGGCACGAACACCGCCCTAAGGCCAAACCATTCAATAATGTCGCGCAGATGCTCCAAATCCCCCGGCGTCAACATCGGCCCGGCCAGCACATTCACTTGGCGCTTGCGAGTGCCAACCGTATTTGACTCCGGCACCAGTTCGGCAATAATCTCCGCAATCGTCGCGGCATAACCGGATTCCAAGCAGCCGGAAAAATCCGGCGTGTTCACCGCCACCACGGCCACATGGCCGAATTGCGGATACTTGAGGCGAAACTCCTTCACACACCGCTTCACGTCCGTGCCTTGGGTTTCCGATAAGCCCGTGGTCAATACCGTAATCAAATCCGGCTTGGATTTATCGGCGACGGTCTTCAAACCCTCGATGACATTATCATCCGCGCCCATCACCGAACTGGATTGGTCCATCGCGGTGGATTGCAAAGGAATCGGCTCGCGGAAATGGCGGACGAAATACACCTTGGCGAATGCCGTGCAACCCTGCGAGCCATGCAACATCGGCATGGCGCGGTCAAAGCCCAAAGTCGCCAACGACCCGCCCACCGGCTGGCTGGCCTTGAGCGGATTCACCGACATGGCTTTCTTGCGGCGGATGATTTCTGGCATGGGGCTACCCTCTGGCTGTGTTTGCTTTCATCC
>CAZOTR010000457.1:0-2138 GCA_964582755.1 uncultured Methylococcaceae bacterium
TGCTGCAACCGCTGATCGACGGCAGCTTCATCGAACATGACCCGGCCTTCCTGCGCCAAGCGCCGTTGATCCTGCTCGGCCTGTCTTTGATCCGGGGCATCACTGGATTTCTGGGCGATTACTGCTCGGGCTGGGTGGGCCGGCGCATCATCGCCGACATGCGGCGGCAACTGTTCGACCAATTCTTAAGCCTGCCCTGCGGCTATTACGACCGCGCCTCCTCGGGGGAATTGCTGTCCAAGCTGCTGTACAACACCGAACAGGTCGCCCAGGCGATGACCGAGGGCGCGGTGAACCTCATCAAGGACGGCTTGAGCATGGCCGGGCTGACGGCGTTGATGGTGTACGAGAACATCCACCTGTCGATGATTTTCCTCATCGTCGGCCCCATCTTGGGCGTCAGCGTGCGCAAGATCACCCTGCGCTTCCGCAAGATCTCGGCGCGCATCCAAGACTCCATGGGCAGCGTCGGCCATGTCGCCCAGGAGGTCATCGAGGCCCAGCGCATCGTCAAGGTGTTCAACGGCGGGGCTTACGAGCGCGAGAAGTTCGCCCGCGAAAACGAACACAACCAAAAACAGCAGATGAAGCTCATCGTCACCGCCGCCATGAGCGGGTCGGTGATCCAGTTGATTTACGTCTCGGGCTTCGCGGCGATTCTCTACGTCGTCTCGCTGGACGAGGTGCGGCAGACCATCACCCCCGGCAGCTTGATCGCCTTCATCGCCGCCATGGCGATGATGCAAAGCCCGATCAAGCGTTTCACCAGCGCCATCGGCGTGGTGCAAAAAGGCATCGCCGCCAGCGCCAGCGTTTTTGAAATGGTGGACAGGGAGCGCGAACAGGACTGCGGCCATTTGCAACTAGACCGCGTGGAAGGCCGCATCGAATACCGGGGGGTCGGCCTGGCCTACCCGGAGCGCCAGGAAAAGGCGCTGGACGGTATCAGCCTGGACGTGCCAGCCGGCAAGACCATCGCCCTGGTCGGCCAGTCCGGCAGCGGCAAGACCTCGCTGATCCGCCTGCTGCCCAGGCTGTACGAATCGACGGAGGGGCAGATCCTCATCGACGGCCACGACATCCGCGACTTCACCCTGGAAAACCTGCGCAAGCACATCGCCTATGTCGGCCAGGAAGTCACTTTGTTCAACGACACTGTGGCCAACAACATCGCCTACGGTTGCCGCGACACGGTGAGCTTGGAGGACATCAAGGCGGCGGCGCAGGCGGCTTACGCGCTGGATTTCATCGAAGACCTGCCGCAAGGCTTCGACACCCAGGTCGGCCAGCAGGGCATTGTGCTGTCCGGCGGGCAACGCCAGCGCATCGCCATCGCCCGCGCCCTGCTGAAAAACGCGCCCATCCTCATCCTCGACGAAGCCACCTCGGCCCTGGACGCCGAATCGGAACGCTATGTCCAAGACGCGCTGGAGATATTGATGCGGGGGCGCACCACTTTAATCGTCGCGCACCGGCTGTCCACTATCCAAAACGCGGAAAGAATCTATGTCATGCGCGGCGGGCAGATTCTGGAAGCCGGCACCCACGAAGAATTGATGGCGGTCGATTCGTTCTACGCGGAACTCAACAAGATGCAATTTAATGTCGCCAACGATGGCTGAGCCAAGCAACCGGGTAAAGCCCTGGATACTGTGGTCAATCACGGCCCTGTTGATGGCGCTGATGGTTTATGTGACCGTCGAATCCGCCGTCCAATTGTTTTTTGCCGAACGCTCGGGGATTTGGAATTACCTCGCGGATTTCCGCGCCAAGGCCGGGCAAGCCGGACTCGGCTTGGGCCAATACGGCAAGAAAGTAGGGTTGGACCCTTATCTGGGCTGGGGCAGTGAAGAAGCCAGGGTACACGAACCCTCAAACCTGCCCGCCTCCAAAACTGTCCTGTTTGTCGGCGACTCCGTGACCGCCGGGCATGATGTCCGCGCCGGCGAGGAAGACTATCCCGCGCTGCTGTCCGCCAAGCTGGGCGGGCAAGGGGTGAAAGTGGTCAACTTGGCGGCGCGGGGTTATGGCGTTGACCAAATGTGGCTGAAACTGCTTACCCAAGCCGAACGCTACCAACCGACGGCCATCGTCTTCGCCTACATACCGCACGACTTGCTCCGCCCGGCCAGCGATTT
>CAZOTR010000458.1:0-2120 GCA_964582755.1 uncultured Methylococcaceae bacterium
ATTGGGGGCCACGTTGTTATAGAAGAAACCTTGCAAATTGCCGGTGCCGGTGCCGCCATCGGCAATGTCGGCGCCGTCGTAGCAGGCGGGAAACTTCCCGTAACTCTCAAAGCCATACTTATCCACTGTGCTGGTGACGATGGTGCTGTCAGTAAATTCGTAAGAATAGCTCGGGTAAATGCTGGCGTAATTACTGCCAAAAACGTAAGGGGTAACTGTACTGGTGCCGCCGTAAGTCATCAAGCCCAAGCCAACGGCCTGCCCGCTGGCGACCGTTTTGGCCGCCACCGTGCTGGCATCCGTGGCAAGCTCGGTGATGCCAGTCTTGGCCGCGCCCAACCTGGATTGACCGCCGGCGAAGTCTTGGGTCATGGTCGAGGCATTGCCCAGGATCACCAAGAAATCATGCCCGCCCGGAGGATAAGCCACCAACGGAGTGTTTGCGATATTGCCTGCCCAAGCGCCTGCGGCAAAACCGGACAGCGACAACCCAAGGCAATAGGCCGGCCAACGCTGGGCAGGATGGCGGAGGGAAAAGGATGGTTTATCCATGGCAGTCTCCATAACTATTGACAGCAGGGGGGGGAGGTTTGACAGTGACGGCAGGATGCGAATAAGTCGATTGCAAAATGACCACGGAAGCCGATGTGCTGCCGGTGCCGCGCGCAGTAATGCGGTAATAGCATGTGCAAGGAGGGCTGGAGGCAGGATCACAAGTCGTATTGCCCAAGCTGCCCCCGAGATCCCTATACATATATTCAACAATATAAGCCGGGGGAGTGGGCACATTTCCCAAGGGGACGCTAACCACCTGAGCCGAACTCCAATCGACCTCTTGCCAAACCGGATTCGCCTCAGCCGTGCCGTCGCAGTTGGCGTCGTTTGGCGTGTGGCGACCGTATAAGCCATTGGCGCAGCCGAATGTGGGGGGTACGGGCGTGATGAGCGGATTGAGCGCGTCATTCAGCGCGCTCTCGCCCGTCCGCAAAGCCGTTTCGGCCGCCTGGAAAGCCAGATTGCGGGAACGCAGGTTGCCGCTGATCCTTTCTTCCAGCGAAGCGACTTGCAGCGCGGTGACGCCGATGACGGTCATAATCAGCAGGAATAGCAGGCTGACGACCAAAGCGGCACCGCGTTGGCGATAGGGGGTGTCCATCGGGGTCTGGGTCATTGCGTTCATGGTTGGCGGACATTCTCACTGCGTACGGTTGCGCAGGCTTATGGTGGCGGAGAAATTTCTGAGCAAGCGGCGGTCCACATAATTAGCGTTACCATCGTAAAAACGGGGGGCATTCTGCGCACTGGTCAGGTTGTCTGAACCCTTCTCGCCAACGGAACGGGCGGTCAAGGTGACCCGCACACTCACTACCTGCGTCCAGTCGGGCACGGCATCCGCCGTCACAAACTGGTTGGGCACACGATCAGCATCAGTGTCCACGCCATACAAAATCTGCATGTTTTCGATGCCTTCCACCAATTCGGCAGGGTTGTCGCCGCCGACCGCGCTGGTGTTGTCCAACCGCCATAGCGCCGGCTCCTCCCCGCTAGCGCCCAGCCGAATGAAATAGGTATAGGAATTGAAGCGCATCAATTCGGCGGCAGTAAGAGCGGAATAGGCTTTGGAAAGGTTGCCTTGGCTGTTGTTGGCTCCGGTGACGGTGACCGTCGTGGCGGTTGCAGTGTCGGCGCGGAACACATCGACGCTTTGGCAATCGGACAGGAGGAGCGTGTCTCCCACGCCTAAACTGCATGTGTTCGTGGCCGGAATGGTGACCGAAGTGGTCGTGGTGGCGCTAATCGGCGCCCCCCCGCAACTGGAGGCAAATTGGATGGCGACCACATCCGTCCCCGTCATGACAGTGTCTTTCACCGTATCCGGCAGGACAGGGTTAGGGTTAGTAGGATTCCAGCCTCCTGTGGTTGGCCTTTCGTCGCCCTTTATTACGGTGTCCTGGGCAAATTTGTTGCCCAGAGTGTTGCCCAGAGCAGCGTTGGCAATGACTTTCGGCGGCGTAGGCGTTCCAATCTGCCGACAGCCTTGATAGCCGACTTCCCGGATGTCTTTCGTCAGCAGTTCCAGCGCATAGCGGCCGTTTTCTTGCAGCCTGGATTGGCCGTCT
>CAZOTR010000459.1:0-2115 GCA_964582755.1 uncultured Methylococcaceae bacterium
AAGGGCTACGGCGAAAGCTGGAAATTGCGTCTTGAAACCCCCGCCCCGGTCGAGCCGACGGGCCACAAAGGCCGACGGGGTAACAGCGCAGGCCGGACGGATTACCTGCTCTGTGTCCAGATTGGCGACCATCCGAAGCCCTTAGCCGTAGGCGTGATCGAAGCCAAGGCCGAAAGCGAAGACCCTTTGAAGGGGATGCAGCAGGCCAAGGGTTACGCTGATTGCGCCCGTTTCCGTGTCCAGTATGTGTTCGCCACCAACGGCCACCGCTATGGCGAGTTCGACAAATTCAACTCCATGCCCGCCGGGCCGTTTCCGCTGTCGGACTTCCCCAGCCATGACGAATTGACCGCCCGTTACGCCAAAGACACCGGCATTGACCTGACCCAAGCCGAAGCGGCCTTGCTATTCCAAGCCGACAGCCCCACGTTCGCCAAACCCCGTTACTACCAAGACGCCGCCATTCGCGCCGCCTTTGAGAAAATCCTCGTCTGCGGACAGAAGGCCGAGCCTGCGCGGGTGTTGCTGGCATTGGCGACCGGCGCGGGCAAGACCGTCATCGCGGCCAATCTGCTATGGCGCTTGCATGAGGCCGGATGGCTGCGCAAACCCGCGCTGTTCCTGTGCGACCGCGACGAGTTGCGGGAGCAAGCCTGGGACAAGCTGTCCAAGGCGTTTCCGAAAGGCAGCGTCCGCATTGTGGAAACCGTGCAAGGCAAAAACGCCGCCAAAAACGCCAAAGTGCATATCGCCACCTACCAAACCTTGGGGCTGGACGGCGAAGAACCCGACGCGGCCAGTTTTCTAAGCCGGTGCTATTCGGACAACCATTTCTCCGCCATCATCATCGACGAATGCCACCGCTCGGCCTGGGGGCGCTGGTCGGAAGTCTTGAAGCGCAACCCCGACGCCATCCACATCGGCCTGACCGCCACGCCGCGCCAGTTGCGCGAAGCCAAGAAGCAAACCGCCCAAGATGCCGAAATCACCGCCAACAACCACCGTTACTTCGGCGAGCCGGTTTACGAATACAGCTTGATCCAGGCGCAGGAAGACGGCTATCTCGCCGCCTGCGAAATCGTCCGCCTCAAGCCTTCGGTGGATTGGCAAACCTTCACCCGCGATGAAGTCATCGCCGCCAAGCCCATCGACGCCCGCACCGGCAACGCCATCGCCCAAGACGAAATCAAAGACCAATACACTGCCCAGCGCTTCGACCATGAATTGATCCTGCCCGAGCGCATCGCCGCCATGTGCGACGACCTGTTCAAGCGCCTGTGCGAACATGGCGGGCCGGAGCAGAAAGCCATCATCTTCTGCACCCGCGACCTCCATGCCGACCGGGTGCAAATGCGGATGCAGGCGCTCTATGCGAAGTGGTGCGAAGACAGAGGCACCACACCCAAGGAGCATTACGCCTTCAAATGCACAGCGGAAGGTGGCGCGGACTTGATCGAATCCATGCGCGGCTCGGGCGAACGCTGCTTCATCGCCTGCACAGTGGATTTGCTGGCGACCGGCGTGGACATCGAGCGCTTGAACGCCGTGGTGTTCTTCCGCTACCTGGAATCGCCCATCGCCTTTTACCAGATGGTCGGGCGCGGCACCCGCATCCACGAAGAAACCCAGAAATACAAATTCTGGCTGTACGACTACACCGGCGTTACTACCCTGTTTGGCACGGACTTCATCACCAAGCCGCACAAGCCGCATCCGCCCAAAGGCGACGGTGACGGCGAAGGCGGCGGGGGCGATGGCGGCGACAAGCCCGCCTTGCCCGAACTGACCGGCGGCGAGAAAGTCAGCATCACCCCGCAAGGCCGCTACATCCTGCAACGGCGCGACGGGCGCGACGTGCCGGTTCCGCTGGAGGAATACAGGCAAGAAATGGTGGCCCGCGTGTTGCGGGAAGCGGCGACGATTCACGACTTCCGGGACTTATGGGTGGAGGCGCAGAAGCGGCGCAAGCTCATCGACCATTTGCTAGGTGCCCACTATTCCCCCGACACCGTGCGCGAATTGACAGGGCTGGGCGAATGCGACCATTTCGACCTGTTCGCCCACCTCGGCTACCGGGAAAAAGCCTTGACCCGCCACCAGCGCGAAGCGGCCTAT
>CAZOTR010000460.1:0-2114 GCA_964582755.1 uncultured Methylococcaceae bacterium
TTTTCGTACGAAGATGACATCTTTTCTTTACCACCGAAAGTCATGGGTCTCAGGGGGTTGGTTAACGATCAACTCGAAGGGGTTCCTATGTCTTTAATGCGTGGAACAGCAAGGGACTCGCCCCACTGTTAAAGCCACAAGCGGTCTCTGCCCGGGTGACTGGGAGGGGTTAAGTAGCTTGTGACGGTCGCCCCGATGTACCGAGGGGACCTGCCAGGTCTTTCAGCCGCAACCTAGTGAACGGACCGATGAAGACGAGTTACAGGAAGATGCGATCAAGCCCAAGCCGGTGGCGCGGTGGAAGGCACAAGAGGAGTTCGGGAGGATGCGCGAGAGAGCCCGACACTCGTTCGCCTCGTTTAATGGCCGGCGGCGGGAAGACCACGAGAGAGGATTGTTAACCGTAGAGATCTCCACTGGCTGGTCGAGAGGCTTTTTTTTTCGATCAGTCCGAAGCGTGAAGTCAATAAACGCCACCGGATGCCAGCGGAGAAGTCAGAGACGCCCATAGTACTCACGAACTGAGAGCGGGAGAGCCGCTCACAAGCTCATGGATAAAGAGCGCGGGGGAAGGGGTGGTCAGGCACAACAAGAAGGCGATGCGTGAGATGCAACGACATGTGAGTCAACTTCGATTCAGGGCGAGGAAGTCATGTCTCTAAGCCCACAAACGATTCGCATCCGCCATCGACTCAGAGAGTGGACAAAAAGCGGTCGCAAACACTGGGACCTTTTCCGCTATCTCTATGATCCCTATGTCCTTCACGACGCTCTTCAACTTGTGATCAAGAACGGCGGGGCCGCTGGCCTCGACGGTATCACGATTCGTGAGGTGCGAGGGAAGGAATGGGATTTCGTGCGCGAGCTGATCGCGCAACTGAGAGCGGGCGCCTATGAGCCAGGTGCGGTTCGAAGGGTTTACATCCCGAAGAGGGATGGTGATAAACGGCCGCTGGGGATACCGGATCTCCGCGATCGCACCTTGCAAAGAGCACTCGTGCTCTTGATGGAGCCGATCTACGAGATGAGGTTCCATGGCTTTTCGTATGGGTTTCGGCCCAACCGTAAAGCCGTGGACTGCGCAGCCATCGTAGCCAAGGAGTGCTACGGGCTCAGACACGTGCTCGATGCCGACATCGAGAAGTTCTTCGACAATGTCGATCATCGCAAAATGATGAACCACCTGCGACGCGAGATCGTTGATCCTCGCATTCTAAAGGTGATTCACCAGTTCCTAAAGAGCGGATTCAGAGAACCAGGCAAACCCTGGACGGCGACACGCAAAGGGACGCCGCAAGGCGGACCGCTTTCGCCGCTACTTTCGAACATCTACCTGCACTACGCGCTCGATGAGCGTTTCGAGGAAGTGTTCGGCGGTAAAACCTGGATCAAGCTCATTCGCTACGCTGACGATTTCGTGATCCTCATGAGTCGCCCCACGGAGCAGAAGACAATCGAACGTCTGCTGTCTACCTGGCTCGGTGAGGCAGGACTGAAGCTCAAAGCGGCAAAGACGCGATGGGTGGACATGTCGAACCACCGGAGGTCGCACTCGTCGAAGTTCGATTTCCTGGGGTTTAAATTTCACCTCCGCAGTTTTAAGGATAACCCCGAGCGATTCTGGATTGCCAGACAGCCATCCGAGCGCGCTAGGCGCGAGATGAAGGCGGCAATCCGAGAGCGTCTGCATGTGGGGATGAGGTTCTCCGAAGCGCGGAGGAAGGTCGAAGAGGTGTGGCGTGGGTGGTGCGGATACTTCCGCTACTCCAATGCGAATCGCATTTTCTACCGCGAGATGCGTAAGGTGCGACAGCTCATCAACTGGTGGCTAGGGCGAAAGTTCCGCCGGCAGAGAAAAGCCGTGAGCTGGCGCATCCTGCTCGGCTGGGGGCGCGACTTAGGAAAAGCGATTCGGCCCGTGTCAGTAATTCCCAATCATCTGTCTGAGGCTCGGCTCAGGCCGGCCTTGTTGTGAGAGCGTGGTACGGGAAATCTGTACGCCACGTTCGGTGAGGGCTGGGGGTGCCGCGCAGTGCGCGGTGCACCCTGGCTACTCGGTTTTTCGTACGAAGATGACATCTTTTCTTTACCACCGAAAGTCATGGGTCTCAGGG
>CAZOTR010000461.1:0-2108 GCA_964582755.1 uncultured Methylococcaceae bacterium
TTCCTGCTCGCCGCGCCCGTGCTGGTCGCCCGCTGGATGCTGTCGGTCCATGAATTGTTCCATCTGCGCACCGTCGAGAAGGTCGATCCGGTGACCGCCCTGCTGCCGCTGGTGTTGACGCCGTTTAGCCTGGGTTACCGCGAGATGCTGGACATCCACCGCCAGCACCACCGCCAGGCCGCCACGCCGGAAGATTCCGAATATTTCCAACTGCGCGGCCCGCCTTGGCTGGGCTTGCTCAACGCCCTCAGCGTCCCCGAGCAGGCGTGGCTGCGTCGGCTGCGCAGCCATGGCCTGGACCGGCCATTGTTGACAGGCATGTTGGCAAGGCTGGGCTTGTTCGCTGCGCTGGCCTGGGTTGCAGGCGCCGCGTTCTGGGCGTATTTCATCCCGGTGCGGCTGGCTTTCGGCCTCAGCAATTTCGCGTTCTTTTACTGCCTGCACCGGCAAGGCGATGGCTTCGGCACTTATCCGCTAAGCTTGCCCGCCTGGGCCGGCCGTGTGTTCGGCTGGATTCTCGGCGAAGAGGCCATGCTGGCCACCTGCCACCATGACATGCACCATGCGCATCCGCGCATCGCCGCGCGCCATCTGGCCGCAGCCCGCGCCTGGCTGGCGCTGGCGTCCACACCCTTGACCAACCCCTGACACCACGGCATCCCCTCCCATGCAAGCCTCCTCGGGCCATCTCCAACGCCGCCTCGGCCTGGCCAGCGCGATTTCCATCACCGTCGGCGCGGTCATCGGCTCGGGCATATTCCTCAAACCCCTGGCCATTGCGCAAAGCCTGCCGTCCGCCGGGTGGATCTTCGCGCTGTGGATCGCGCTGGGGCTGGTCTGTTTGTGCGGGGCGTTCGCCTATGCCGAACTGGGGGCGATGTTCCCCGAGGCCGGCGGGCAATATGTGTTCCTGCGCGAAGCCTGGGGCAAGGAAGTCGCCTTCCTCTATGGCTGGGTGTTCTTCTGGGCGATCAACAGCGGCACCATGGCGGCCTTGGCGACCGCCTTCGCCGACTACCTGCTGCCCTTGTTCCACATCGACCCGGCGCAGGCAGGCCAGCCGCTGCTGCCCGCCGCCGTCGCCAGCGCGATGATCCTGCTGCTCGCCTTGGTCAACCATTTCGGCGTGGCCTTCGGCGCGTTGCTGCAAAACCTGTCCACGCTCGCCAAGCTTGGCGCGTTGGGCTTGATCGTCCTCGGCGGGCTGCTCGCCGCCAGCGTCGAGGACGCCGCCGCCAAGGAATCCGCCGCCGCCCTGTTCGTCGCCAGCCATCCGGCGGAATTGACCGTCGCCGGGGTGTTGACCGCGTTCATCGGCATTTTCTGGGCCTATGAAGGCTGGTATCAACTGCCGTTCAACGCCGCCGAACTCCAGCGCCCCGAGCGCAACCTGCCGCTGGGCCTGATTGGCGGCATGGCGGTGCTGATGGCCGTCTACCTCGCCATCAACGCCATTTACCTGAATGTGGTGCCTTTCCACGAGATGCGCGGACTGCCGGCCGACGCCAACCAACAAGTGCCGTACCTGACCGTGGCGCGGATTTTCTCGCCGCGCATCGCCGATTACCTCACTTTGTTGGTGGCGGTCTCCATCCTGGGCGCGGCCAACCCCAACCTGCTGTCCTCGACGCGGGCGTTTTATGCCATGGGCCAGGACGGCCTGGTGCCGAAAGCCTTGCACTGGATACACCCAAAATACGGCACGCCCACCGTGGCGATCTGGACGCAGGCGCTGTGGGCCGTGCTGCTGGTGCTGTATATGCAAAAGTTCAGCGACATCTCCGCCTTTGTCGTGTTCGAGAGTTTCCTGTTCTATGCCCTGACCGTCGCCGCAGTGTACCGTTTGCGCCGGCGCCGTCCCGAACTTGCCCGGCCCTACCGTTGCGGCGGCTACCCGCTGACGCCGGTTTTGTTCATCCTGTTTTCCATCGGCTTTGTCGCCGCGCTGTTGCTCGACCCCGCCGAACGCCAACACGCCCTGGCCGGGCTGGGTATTCTTGCGGCGGGGATACCTTATTACTTTTGGCGGAAACTGCGTTGCGGCGGGGAAGGCCCGGCACAGGAAATCCCGGCCAGCCTGGAGGCGGGCAGGCCGGAATAAGCCTGTC
>CAZOTR010000462.1:0-2100 GCA_964582755.1 uncultured Methylococcaceae bacterium
TTTCCTTCCAATGCTTGACGAAGGCGGCGTTGTACTCCTGGTAAAGCTCGCGGGTCGGGTCGTAGGACACGTTCAGCAGTTTCAAGTCGGCGGCCTGCGCAGCCGCCGCGCTCAATAGCATCCCGGCAAACAGGGCTTTGAGGGTATTGCGTAAATCGAAGCGCATAAATTTTTCCTCTGGTGGTTGTCAACGATTGCAAGCGATGCGGATCGCCTCGCCCTTGAAATTATGTCCGCCCATAGTCGAGCGGTCAACGCAGTCAGGCTAGGCTGTTAAGATTCTCCTCCGCTTTTGCACATTAAAACGAAATCTGGAAGCGGGTGGAGAACACTTTTTCCATTTGACGGCTGAGAACCTTCGTTGCGGTTCCCGAGCCACCTTGGAAAAAGGTTTGCTCATAATCGCTGCGGACGGTGATATTGCGATTCAAATACCAGTTGAAGCCCAAAGCCCAGCCGGTTGCATGGGTCACCGATTTGCTGGGGTCGAGGAAGACAAAGCGGTTGGCGGTCGTGTTGTTGATTCCCTGGTTTTGGAAGAGATCATCGTCAATGTCCAATTCAGTGTAGCGTGCGACCGCTTGGAACGCACCCCAGTTGCCGTTGAACGGATCAAAAGGCTTGCGCGGCCTAACGCCTTGGAAGGAAACGTCTTCGCCGGTCAGCACATAAGAGGCCCATATCTGCCATGCCTGGTTCTTCTCGGTAATGTGGACAGTCCTAGGATTGGTTCCTGTCTTGGTGGCCTGCAATTCTTGGGACGACAACGCATATTCGCCCATCAAACCAAATGGCCCGTAATACCAGTAAGCTTGCGGATAGATGCGCCAATGTGTGCCATCCGCCGACAAGCTGGCTGCATTGGTGCCAGTCGATGAATAATTGACAATCGTGTTCTGGCCGTTGGCGCTGACCAAGTTGTTCAGCACGGTTGTCGATTGGTTGGGCGCCGAGTAGCTGCCGGCCACGCCGAGTCCCAAACCTTCCAGCGCTGTGATGCCTGATTTCTGGAAAGGATGGGCGAAGATACGCGCAATATAATCTTTGTTGTCCTGGTTCGCGGTGTCGTTTAAGTTGGCGCTTGTGCCATTGTCACCGCTGCCGTTGAACACGCCGACCTGATAGTTAAAAAAGTTCCTGGAATCTATCGGGTTGACGCCGCCATACACGGGCTTATCGCCCGGTTTGGCGAACGATCCGTGCAGCATGATGCCCACGTCGCGGTTGCTGGCCAATTGCGTGGGATAGCCACGTTCCAAGAATGTGCCGTCCGAGTCACCTTGCAAACGTTCCAAGCTGAGCGGGGTTTTTTGCTTGCCGATGCTGAGGCTCGCGTACGGCAGATAACGCGCATCCAAATAGGCATACTGCAAGAAACTGGCACCCTTGCCCCAGTCCGGCAAGACATTGAAATCGAAATACTTGAACAGCGTCCCTTGTATGCCGAAGCGGGCCTGCTTGAGTTGGAAAGTGTCGGCTAAGTTGATGCCGTTAGGTTGTCCGCCCGGCAAGGAGCTAGCGCCTGTTGGGGTTACGGGTGCATTGTCGTCCATATAAAATTTGGCATCGGTTTGGATGGCAGCTTGCAGACGCACGGTATGGTCGCCGTCGGGCGAAGTGAAACGCAAACCTTCCGGTCCCATCTCGAACTTCGGAGTCTTTTTGGCATTGTCTGCCGCCACCTCGCGTTCGACTTCCAGTTTGCGCTCGATCAGCTTGACCTTTTGGTCTAGCGACTTGACCGTCGGCGCCTCGGCCACGGAAGCCGCGCCCGCCTTGGCCGTTCCCTGGCCTTCGCTGGCCGACAAGCGTTGTTCCAGCAGTTGCAGCCTGCGCTCCAGCGCTTGGATTTGCGCGTCTTTGGAGGATGTTTTTTTGGATGCCGCTTGCGCGGTGCCGGCACTGCCGCCTAACAGTCCGCCGACAGCCGCGGCAACGAGCAATAATTGATGGTTTTTCATGGCTTGCTAACCTTTAATTGTTTGGCCTGCCTCTTCAACGCGGCGCAAGCCGCATTCAAAACATTGGCAAAAAAAGGCGGGCGCAAGGCCCGCCCAAGCTAAGGGACACAACAAAGAGGGGAGACGCTTTCCAGCCCGC
>CAZOTR010000463.1:0-2096 GCA_964582755.1 uncultured Methylococcaceae bacterium
CGCTGGCGCTGAAAGGCATCCGTTACAAACCCGTCGGCGCGGATCAATTGCTGCGTAACAACTTGCTGATTTACGGCTTGGGCGGATTGATAGTCCCGTTCATCGGCATCAAAGCCATCGACATGCTCCTGGCCGGCCTGGGCTTGGCCTAGCCTTCCAAGGCTGGCGTTCCAATCATGGCTTGCGCAGCGGGCGCGATGAATAGCAACAGGCGCATTTATCGCCCCCATGCCAAGATTGCCCTCGCCACGTTGTTCCCTTCGGAGGAAGGCGTGAAGCGCGTAGGCTCGACCCATTGCGTGTTTTCGGAGTTGAAAAAATGCTCAAACATCTCAAACCCGCCTTTATGATGTTGCTGGTTTTGACCGCGCTGACCGGCGTGGCCTATCCCTTGGCCGTCACCGGCCTGTCGCAGCTATTCTTTTCTAGCCAAGCCAACGGCAGCCTGATCCTGGACGGGAGCGGCAAACCCCTAGGCTCCCAGCTCATCGGCCAAGCCTTCAGCGACCCCAAGCATTTCTGGGGCCGTCCCTCGGCCACCTCGCCCTATCCCGACAACGCCGCCGCGTCCTCCGGTTCCAACCTAGGCCCGACCAATCCGGCCCTGATAGATGCGGTGAACAGCCGGATTCGGGCTTTGCAAGAAGCCGACCCTGGCAACACCAAGCCGATCCCGGTCGATCTGGTGACCGCCTCCGGCAGTGGCCTGGACCCGCACATCAGCCCGGCGGCGGCGGAATATCAGATAGCGCGGGTCGCCAAGGCGAGGAAGATGGACGCCGCCAAACTCCGTGCCTTGGTCCGCCAGCACACCGAGCCGCGCCAGTGGGGGATGCTGGGCGAGCCTAGGGTGAATGTGTTGGGGTTGAACTTGGCGTTGGATGGAATCCTTCAGTGACGCCATGTAGCTTGGGTTGCTGTGCCATCGCAACCCAGCGGGTGCCGGGACATGTTGGGCTGCCAAAAAGACTGCAACCCAATCTGCGTACTGGTCATTGTCCTCAATGTCTTGGGCTTGTTTTTTAAGATTTCATAAGTCACTCTGGTCATATGGGATTTATGATAAAAGGATTTTAGTTTTTTTAATTTATCGATGTTTCGCAGCCCACAAGCATTTCATAGGAAAACCATGAATTCCCCTCAGCCAACCGCAGAAACCACCCGGCCCGCCATCCGTTTCGACATCCCCCAAGATATCCTCGGCTCCGCCCGTCTGAGTGTGGAGGGGGTGAAGCTGGAACTCGCCCTCGCGTTGTATGCCCAACAGCGCCTAGGGGCGGGCAAGGCGCGGGAGCTTGCCGACTTGTCCTTATGGGAATTCCGCCAGATGCTCGCCTCGCGCAAGATTCCCCCGCACTACGACACGGAAGACCTGGCCGAGGATTTGGCAAACCTGCGGGCTTTGGGTGAAAACTTGTGAGCCTGGTGGTCAGCGATACCTCGCCCTTGACCAATCTGGCCGCCATCGGTCAATTCTTGTTGCTGCGGCAACTCTACGGTTCGTTGCACATCGCCGAAGCTGTTTGGGACGAACTCAACGCGGCGGGGCAGCATTGGCCGGGCAGGAATGAAGTCGCCGCCGCGCCCTGGATTCAACGCCACACACCGAAAAACCGGCTGCTGGTCGCGGCCCTCCGCCAAGACCTGGACGCGGGAGAGGCGGAAAGCATCGCGCTGGCCTTGGAGCGAAAAGCCGACCTGATTCTGATGGACGAGCGCGACGGCAGGCACAAAGCCATGCGGCTTGGTGAGGCCGGTCGGGGTTGTGGGCGTCCTGTTGACCGCCAAGGCGCGAGGAAAGCTGGCCGAAATCCAGCCGTTGCTGGATGCCTTGCGCCAACAAGCGGGGTTTTATCTCGGCGATTCGGTCTACCGGGAAGCGTTGAGGCTTGCCGGTGAGTGAGGGGCAAATTCACGCATTGGTAAATAACTCATGGCCCAAAACCGCCCCAATCCCGACGAACTCCTCGCCAAGATCGAGCAGGAAAAAGCCAAGGCCAGGCGCGGGCGGCTGAAGATATTCTTCGGCGCCTCCGCCGGCGTGGGCAAGACCTACGCCATGTTGTTGGCGGCGCGGGAGCGGCGGGCCGAGAATA
>CAZOTR010000464.1:0-2088 GCA_964582755.1 uncultured Methylococcaceae bacterium
CTTTACCCGGCGATGGAGGATTACCAGATCGACATCATGATCGGCGACGGCCCGGCGGCGCGTTCGATCAAACTGGATTTGCCGCCGTTCACCCTGGTCGGCGCGACCACCCGTGCCGGCTTGTTGACCTCGCCGCTGCGCGACCGTTTCGGCATCGTCCACCGCCTGGAGTTTTACACCGTCGATGAACTCTGCCTGATCGTCAACCGCTCCGCCCGCCTGTTGGCGATGAGCATGAGCGCGGAAGGGGCGCGGGAAATCGCCCGCCGCAGCCGTGGCACCCCGCGCATCGCCAACCGCTTGCTGCGCCGCGTCCGCGATTTTGCCCAAGTCATGGGCGACGGTTCCGTGACCGAGGAGATTGCTAGCAAGGCGCTGGAAATGCTCAATATCGACCGCCACGGCTTCGACCAATTGGACCGCAAGCTGCTGCTGACGATGATCGAGAAATTCGACGGCGGGCCGGTGGGCTTGGACAATCTGGCGGCGGCGATTAGCGAAGACCGGGGGGCCATCGAAGACGTGCTGGAGCCTTATCTCATCCAGCAAGGTTTCATTATGCGCACACCACGGGGCCGGGTAGCGACGAAGACGGCTTATTTGCATTTGGGCTTGAAGCCGCCTAGGACGGTTGGGGTGAATGAGGAGTTGTTTTAAATATGGACATCGTGGCTTCTCGTTCCCACGCGCCGCGCCGTTTTCGGCCCGCAGCACGGGCCAACTGGATTCCCACGCGCCGCGTGGGAACCCGAGTGAAGCGGTAGAAAACCATGGGGCGGATCAACAAAGCCTGGATCGAACGGCGCAAGCACGACAAGCCCAGCGTCCAGACGACACTCGTCGATCCGCCCGCCGATGCCTTGCTCAAGTCGGTCAACGACACCGCCGGCAACGCCCGCAACCTGTTCGTCACCTATATCCTGCTGTCGGTCTACATCTTCCTCACCGTCGGGGCCACCAACGACGAGCAGTTGCTGCGGGACAGCAGCGTCGCCGTGCCGTTTCTTAGCAACATCAACCTGCCGGTGTCGCGCTTCTACCAGTTCGTGCCGTGGATGTTCCTATTCGTCCATGTCGATCTGCTGCTGTTGTTCAAGCTGATGGCGGACAAGCTGCACAGCTTCAACGCCGAACTCGACCGGCTGGAAGCCGCCGAGGCGGACGATCTGCGTCGGCAACTGGAGGGCTTGCCTTTCGTCCATTGGCTGGCCGGCGGCAAGGACGATGGTTTCAGCTATTTCATCACCGGGCTGGTGGTGTGGAGCAGCCTGTTGGTGCTGCCGCTGTTGACTCTGTTGGCGTTGCAAATCGGCTTCCTGCCTTACCACGGCGTGTTCACCACCTTCGCCCATCAACTCGCGTTAGGGTTGGACGCCCTCGCGCTGATCTGGTTCTGGCCCCGGCTGGCGGCGGGGATGGCCGCGCAAACTTGGCGCTGGTGGCTGCCGTTCGGGGCGGGCCGACCTGTCGCCTGCCGGGGATTGTGCCGGACTGCCAGCATGGTTGTGCTGCTTGGGTCTGTGGGCTTCGGCGAGTTTGTCTTGGTGCTGCCGGGGGAAAACTTGCAGGATGACGGGCTGGTTGTGCATGGGCTATTGGATGGCATCGAAAAAACACAACCTAGTGTTGAAGAAATCAAGGAAGTATCTCAGATGCCTTGGCATGACCGGCGGCGCATCGAAATCGCATTGCGCAATAACCGATGGTTTGCCGACGCGGTGCTGGCCCATTTGCCGCTGCTGCACCGCAATTTAGATTTGCATGAAAAACTGCTGGTGACGAATGAGCCGGATTTGGAAACCTTGGCGAAACTGCAAGAAGGCAATCTCAAACCGGACGAACGTAAAAGCGGGTTGGTTAAAATCAAAGGGCTTGATCTGCAAAACCGCGACCTGCGTTTTGCCAACTTGTCTCAAACCAAACTGTGGAAAGCGGATTTGCGCGGGACTAAATTGCAAAAGGCAGATTTGAGTTTTGCGCAATTGCAGGAAATCCAGTGGGGGTTCGGTGCGCAGTTGCAAGGCGCATCCTTGTGGGAGGCGCAGTTGCAGGGCGCGGTCTTGGGGCGGGCGCAGTTGCAGGGCGCGG
>CAZOTR010000465.1:0-2088 GCA_964582755.1 uncultured Methylococcaceae bacterium
CCATGGAAGAGCCGCTGCGCCAGATCGTCGCCAACGCCGGCGACGAGTCCTCCGTCGTCCTGAACAAGGTCTCCGAAGGCACCGGCAACTTCGGCTACAACGCCGCCACTGGCGAATACGGCGACATGGTTGCCATGGGCATCCTCGACCCGGCCAAGGTCACCCGCTCCGCGCTGCAAAACGCCGCGTCGGTCGCAGGGCTGATGATCACCACCGAGGCGATGGTCGCCGAAGAGCCGAAGTCCGAATCCGCCGGCGCCGGCATGGGCGGCATGGGTGGAATGGGCGGCATGGAAGGCATGATGTAAAAAAATCCTCGCGGATTTTTTAACAGGAAAAGCAAACGGGGCCTTTTGGCCCCGTTTGTGATTTTAAACTTACCAGTGGATTAAGGAACTTAACTGGTTTTGAAAGCTGGACGATTATGTTATTTTGGCGGTGCAGTAATGAAAGTCTCAGATTTACCGAATCCAGCAGCCGCAGCCAAAGCGATTGAGGATTTTAAGAAGCGCTTTACCACTAAAGTTTGTTTGGCACCTGACAAGTCGAACTGCACAAAAAAAATCATATCCGCACATACCCTTTCAGTTAGTGCGATGTTAAAACCTATATCTAGGGATGGACATGTTTATGCCCATAATATCAATTTCTACAAGGCAACCGACACTGGGCCGACGACACTCAAGCTTACCGGTATAAGTGATACATCAGTTTTTTTTGGGTTCTGTTCACATCATGACGCACAATTATTTAGCCCTATAGAGAATGACAACTCTTTTTGCTGTACACATGAGCAGATATTCCTACACGCATTTCGAGCTGTAGCAAAAGAAAGTTACCTAAAGAGAAAAGGGGCAGAAAGCATTCCTAGTGAAGATTTAATAAAAAGCATTCACAATCTACCCACTGAAACCAGGCTTGCAATTGAAGATATGCTAATTCTTCAGGCTGGTTTGCTACGAGGAGCAGAAGAAATAGAGCGACTTAAGACCAAATTTGATACATACTTTGTCGATTCCAATTGGCGGCGTATCGTTACTACAATTATTCCATTTAAAAGAAAGCCTAACATTGTCTGTAACTTCGTATATTCACCAGATTTTGACTTTGCTGGAAATTCACTACAAGACTTTGAAGATTTTTCTAAAGATTTAGATCAGTTAATGGTGACTGTTCTTCCAAGTGGAAATGGTGGCTTTGCCCTTCTAAGCCATCTCGACACAGCAGGCACTGCTCCCAGAAGATTAGTTCAATCTCTTATTGCAAGACAAGACATCACTACAGCCTTAATTTGGTTAATTGTTGGGCAAGCAGAAAATATTGCTATTTCACCTATATGGTTTGATGCGCTTACCCAAAGTCAGAGGAATGCACTTCAGGAGCACTTCGTATCACATCAAAGCTCTAGTAGTAGTCGTTGCAACGTGTTACGAGAGTGCCCCGCTCACATAGACAATTGGGAGAATGGAGCTCCATTTGAGATTTAACCCGTAACCCGTAACCCATAAGCCTTGTAGGGTCGTAACGCGGTAAGATGCGCTAAAACCACATACTCGTAGGATGTGGTGAACGCGATAAGCCCTGTAGGGTACGCATCGCGTACATTATACAATTTCTCGATCCGTTGAGGTGCGCGATGCGTACTCTACTGGGCTCTCTCCCACTTCCATTGAGGAAAGAAAGTGAAAAAATTGTCATTTAGCGCCATCCTAGCCTTAACGCGGTAAGGTGCGGTAATTTGGCAATGTCGTAGGGTGCGGTGAGGAACGAACCGCACCGTTCGCGTCCTCCGCAATTGATGCGGTTCGCTATCGCTCACCGCATCCTACAAACGGCGGAAACAAAACCCCGTCCGGGCAACCGGGCGGGGTTTTTGCCAATTAACGCGATAAACGCGATAAGATGCGCTAATCTGCATAGGATACGCTGAGGAACGAAGCGCATCATTCGCGTGATTTGTTCTGGTTCCCAAGCTCTGCTTCACTGCCATTAAGTTAAGCTGTGTTGGGTTGCCGCGTAGCGGCTTATCGAAGGTAGCCGGGGGATTCATCCCCCGGTGGAGGCGCAAAATTCTGCGTCGCGTAGCGA
>CAZOTR010000466.1:0-2087 GCA_964582755.1 uncultured Methylococcaceae bacterium
TATCTGATCCAGCATTCGGCAGGTTCGGGCAAGTCCAATTCCATCGCCTGGCTGGCCCACCGGCTTTCCAGCCTGCATGATGGGGCTGATAAAAAAATCTTCCATTCGGTGGTCGTGATTACCGACCGCCGCGTGCTGGACCAACAGTTGCAAGACACTATTTTCCAGTTTGACCACAAACTGGGCGTGGTGCAAAAGATCGACGAAAACTCGCAGCAACTCGCCAAGGCACTCGCCGACGGCGTGCCCATCATCATTTCCACCATCCAGAAATTTCCCTTCATCACCCAGGCTATCCGCACCTTGGAAGGCAAGGGCGAAAGCTTGGAAATTTCCACTGAAGGCAAACGGTTTGCCGTTATCGTGGACGAGGCGCATAGCTCCCAGAGCGGCGAAACGGCGATGGAGTTGCGCAAAATATTGAACAAGGACGGGATTGAAGCGGCGATTGCCGAGCAATTGCTCGACCTCGAAGAAGAACCCTTAAGCGAGGAAGCCAAAAAAGCCATGCCGCGCGAGCAATTGAAGCGCGGCAAGCAACCCAACCTGAGCTACTTCGCCTTTACCGCCACGCCCAAATTCAAAACCCTGGCAGTCTTCGATGAACCCGGTGAAGAAGGCCAGGCGCCGTTCCACCATTACAGTATGCGGCAAGCGATTGAAGAAGGGTTTATTCTCGATGTCCTGGAGAATTACGTCCATTACCGGCGGTATTTCAAGCTATTGCAGGATGCCGATAAAGACCCCGCCGTGCCGCGCCGAAAAGCCGCCCGCGCCTTGGCGCGTTTTGTCGATCTGCACGGCCACAACATCGGCCAGAAGGTGGAAATCATCGTCGAGCATTTCCGCGCCCATACCCGCCATAAAATCGGCGGACGGGCGAAAGCGATGGTCGTCACCGGCTCCCGCGAACAGGCTGTCCGCTACAAGCTGGCTTTTGATGAATACATCAAGGAAAAGCAATATACCGGCATCCGGTCTTTAGTGGCATTCTCAGGTGAAGTCACTTTGAAAGACCGCGCCGACCAGAAATTCACCGAAGTGGGCATGAACCAAGGCATCAAGGAAACCGAGCTACCCGAAAAATTCAACACTGAGGAATACCAAGTCCTGCTGGTGGCGGAAAAATATCAAACCGGCTTTGACCAACCCTTGCTGCACACGATGTATGTGGATAAGCGGCTGGCAGGGATTCAAGCCGTGCAAACCCTGTCGCGGCTAAACCGGATTGCGCGGGGCAAGGACAACACCTTTGTGCTGGATTTTGTGAACGAGCCACAGGAGATATACGCGGCCTTCAAGCCTTACTACGAAGCCACGCCTAGGGAAAAGGAAACCGACCCGCAACATCTCAACAAACTGGCCCATCAACTGGTGGAATGGAAGATTTTCACCCTTGAAGAAGTCAACGGCTGGTGTGAAATTTGGTTCCGCAACCGCATGAATCCCACGGGTGGCGAGCATAAAAAGCTGAACGGGATTCTTGACCTTGCCGTGGAACGCTTCAAGCTCCTTGATGAAGAAGAAAAAAGCGAATTCAAAAGCCAACTTGCCAGCTTCCGCAACCTCTATCTTTTCGTCTCGCAAATAATCCCTTATCAGGATTCAGAACTGGAAAAACTCCATGCTTACGGCAGGTTTTTGCTGGCGAAACTGCCTGCCACTTCGGATAGCCGCAAAGTCAAAGTGGATGATGATGTCGAACTGAAATATTACCGGCTACAGAAAATCAGTGAAGGCTCGATTGACTTAAAGCTAGGCGAGCCGGAGCCGCTGTATGGGCCTGCCGATGTCGGCACCGGCCAGCCCGATGAAGTCGTAAAGCTCTCAAGCTTAGTCAACAAACTCAACGAACGCTTCGGCACGGAGTTCACACCGGCGGACCAGTTGTTTTTCGACCAAGTGCGGGAGACTGCCATAGCCAACGAATTGATCCGCCAAGCCGCTAAAGCCAACACGCTGGAAAACTTCAAACCGGTATTCAATAAGCTGTTGGAAAATCTGTTCATCGAACGCATGGAAGGCAATGAAGAGAGGTAGTCCCGAATAGCGAGTGATGATAAAATTGATATTTTGCCGACCTTTAT
>CAZOTR010000467.1:0-2062 GCA_964582755.1 uncultured Methylococcaceae bacterium
CAAATCCGAAGGCATGGGCCGCTTGTTGGGGCGCTGCTCCAGGTTGCGGTTGAGCTGGGACAGCGCCATGACCGGCACATTCATTTCCTTAGCCAGCGCCTTCAGCGCGCGCGAGATCTCGGAAATCTCGTTGACCCGGCTTTCGGCGCTGCCGCCCGCCTGCATCAACTGGAGATAGTCCAGCACCACCAAGCCCAATTGCCCGTATTCGCGGGACAGGCGGCGGCAGCGGGCGCGCACTTCGGTGGGCGTCAGCGCCGGCGTGTCGTCGATGAACAAAAGGGTGTCCGCCAGGATGTTGACCGTCGAAGTCATGCGCGGCCACTCGTCGTCCTCCAGCTTGCCGGTGCGCACCCGGTGCTGGTCGATGCGGCCCAGCGAGGACATCATGCGCAAGGCCAGTTGCTCGCCCGGCATTTCCATGCTGAACACCGCCACCGGCACCTTTTCCTGCAAGGCGACGTTTTCGGCGATGTTCATCGCAAAAGTCGTTTTGCCCATCGACGGCCTGCCCGCCACGATAATCAAATCCGAGCGTTGCAGCCCCGAAGTCATCTCGTCCAAGTCGGTGAAGCCGGTGCTCATGCCGGTGATGTGGCCTTTCTGGTTGAAAAGCTCATCGATGCGGCTGACGGCGCGGGCCAACAAGGTTCTGATCGGCAGGAAGCCGCTGCCGCTGCGCCGCCTTTGGTCGGCGATCTGGAAAATCTTCTGCTCCGCCTCCTCGACCAGCTTGGACAACTCGCGGCCCTTGGGATGGTAGGCGGCGTCGGCGACTTCCGAACCGGCATGGATCAACTGGCGCAGCACCGAGCGCTCGCGCACGATGTCGGCGTAGGCGACGATGTTGGCGGCGCTGGGCGTGTCCTTGGCCATCGCGCCCAGATAGGCCAAGCCGCCGGCGTCGTCCAGCCAGCCGAATTTTTCCAGCACCTCGGCCAAGGTCACCACGTCGAAGGGCGATTGCTTCTCCGCCAACAGGCGGATCGAGCGGAAAATCAACTGGTGGTCGCGGCGGTAGAAGTCATCCTCGCCGAGCCGGTCGGCCACCTTCTCCCATGTCTCGTTGTCCAGCATCAAGCCGCCCAGGACCGACTGTTCGGCCTGGATCGAATGCGGCGGGACTTTCATGGACGCGAGTTGGCGGTCCTCAAAATAAGGCTGCCCGTCGTCATAGTCGGGCAGATAGTCGGGCGGGAAAGCGGATTCAGCCATTGCGTATGTTTTCGATAATTCCGGTAGTCGAGAAGCCTTCGACGAAATTCAGCAGCTTGACCTCGCCGCCGGCGGCCAGCACACAATCGTGGCCGGCAATCTGGGCGATGTCGGCGTAATCGCCGCCCTTGACCAGCACATCCGGCAGAATCCGGCAGATCTCGGCGCGCGGGGTGTCTTCCTCGAAGGCGACCACCCAGTCCACACACTCCAGCGCGGCCAACATTGCCATGCGGCTGGCCAGCGCGTTGACCGGCCTGCCCTGCCCCTTCAGGCGGCGCACCGAGGCGTCGCTATTGACCAGGACGACCAGCCGGTCGCCCAAATCCCTGGCCTGTTGCAGATAATGCACATGACCGGGGTGGAGGATGTCGAAGCAGCCGTTGGTGAGGACGATTTTCTCCCCCGCCGCCCGCGCCGGCCGCAACATCTCCAGCAGGCCGTCCAGGCTTATGGCCCCGCGCCGGTGCGCCTTGGCCCCGTGCAGAGCGTAATCCAACTCCTCCGGCCCCACGCTGGCCGCGCCCAGCTTGCCGACCACGATCCCCGCCGCCAGATTGGCCAGCTCCGTGGCCTGGGCCAAGGGGCAACCCGCCGCCAGCGCCGTCGCCAGCACGGATATCACGGTGTCGCCCGCGCCGGTCACGTCGAACACCTCCCGCGCCTTGGCCGGCAAGCGCAAAGGAGGAACGCCGGGACACAACAGGCTCATGCCCTGTTCGCCCCGCGTCACCAGCAAAGCGCCCAATTCCAACCGCGCCAGCAAGGCCATGCCCTTTTCCTCCAATTCCGCCTCGTCGCGGCAAGGGCCGGCCACCGCCTCGAACTCGCCGAGGTTGGGCGTGAG
>CAZOTR010000468.1:0-2032 GCA_964582755.1 uncultured Methylococcaceae bacterium
AACTCCTGGCCAGCGACATCGAACACCAGGAAAGGCTGCTGGCGCAAGGCAAGCCGATCCCCCTCTAGCCGGAACCGCGACAACAAAACCCAAGGCCGCATGGCATGGAAATCCTCCCGACGGCGCAAGCCGGCAACAAAACCGAATTCCCGGAACAGGAGTCTGGGCTTGAAAAGGAGCCCGCGCTTCCCCGTCCTCCGGACCGGCGGCCCGGCACCGGAACCCTGCCGGACGGCCCCTACAAAAATCCCAGGCTCGGCCTGTTCCAGGGCTTTGTCTGCAACGGCGTGGCCGAGCGGGAACGCCTGTCCAACGCCATGGATTTGTGGGACTGCATCCCGCGCTACTCCATTTCCCGCCAGGAGATGAACAGGCGGCGCGACGGGAAGGGGAGCCTCCCTCCCTTGCACCTGGGCTTCCAACACCGCGGGCAGGCGTATGCCGCCATCATTTTCCCCGCCGCCATTTTGGAAGGGGACAGGCATGCCTGCTATTACCCCAGCGCAAGGGAAGAACTCGTCGAGGACGCGCTAAGGAAGATTGCCGTGCAGCAGGGCAAAGGCTTTTTTGAGCAGTCCACCGCCCGTGGCGGGGTGGCGTTCTCTCTCTATGAACTGCGCGAAGAACTCGCGGCCAGGGGCCACTCCATGCCCTACCGGCATTTGGTCGATAGCCTGGCGATCATGCAAAGAAGCCACATCGAAATCCGCAAGGCGGAAGGCAAGGGGGAGTTCCTCGTGGCCGCAAGCTACCTGCCCGCCGTGGCGGCGGTGTCCCGGCAAATGCTGGAAGACGACCCCGGCGCCCGGTGGGTCGCGCAGTTCCATCCGCTGATGGCGCGGAGCCTCGACCAGCTGACTTACCGCCAGTTCAACTATGCCACGATGATGGGGCTGCCCACCCAGCTGGCCCGCTGGCTGTACCGGCAGCTTTCCATCAAGTTCACCTTCGCCAGCTTGTTTGGCAACCCGTTTGAAATGCGCTACTCCACCATCAAGCGTGACAGCAACCTGCTGAATTGCAAGCGCGGGATCGACAATCGTTGCGATGTGGGCAAGGCATTTGCGGAACTGGTCGGATGCCGGATGCTGCGCGAGGCGCAAAAGCATGCCGTCATCGGCACACGGGGCAAGGTCGAGGACGTCATCTACTCACTCTACCCCGCACCCGAGTTCATCCGCGAGGTGAAGGCTGCGAACAAGCGGCAAAATGACCAGGGGCAAGGCCGTTGAGAACGGAGCCAACTACGGCTTTGCCCTGCAAATTCGAAGGCACCGCCTCTTGTCAAGAATCGCGCCAGCCCTGTGGATAACTTTTGGCAAACACGGGAAACAGCGGTTGTTTTCCGGGTTAATTGGGTCACACCTGGGCGGATTTTCCGGGCTGTTTAGGTCACACCTGGCAGGCTATTTAGGTCACCCCTCAAAGTTATCCACAGAATCGTCGGTGCGGACCGGGCTACATAGGTCACACGTCGAGAGTTTGCCGGGTCATTTGGGTCACACGTCGGGAATTTGTCGGGCTATCTGGGTCACACGTCAGGAAAAATCCGGGCTAATCAGGTCACACGTCAAAATCGCCATGGTGCATATAAACCATTTTAGGGGCACCACCGGGTTAATTGGGTCACGGGTGGAGCGAAAAATCCGCCGTTTCTTGCTTGCGGCTCAACAGCTTAAACGTTATCTGCGGACCTGCAATCTTTTAATCTTTATGTTTAGCCTTTTTAAAAGACTAATCTTGCCGCGCCCCACCGCCGGGCCGCAACCAAGGGCGCGGCCCGCCCGCCTTGGCCGTTCCCCTTCCAGGGGAAAAACACGGAAAGCCCCTTCGGCGGATGCCGCCGCGCTCCCGCGCGTCATCCGCCCGGCGGCGGAAGCGTGCGTGCGGGTGGTGCGCTGCCAACTCTTCCAGCGTGATGCGTTCGGCTTCCGTCAGTTTTAAAGGATCTAACACGGCACTCGCCTGCAAAAGCTTGAAAGGATAATTATTGCAAAAATCAAATGTGTTTTTATGAAAAATAAAATATGTT
>CAZOTR010000469.1:0-2016 GCA_964582755.1 uncultured Methylococcaceae bacterium
GGGCAAGCCTTTTTTATTGGGGTCACGCCAGCGCCATGGCCTTGAACAATGCGGGGCCGCTCAGGCCAACGGCACAGGTCACTGCATCAATTTCAACACCGCCTCGACCGCTGCCAGCAAGGCCGGGCCGTAACCCAACCCCGCCGCCTGGATTTCCTTCAACACCGCGATGCCGTCCGCCACCGGCCCGACATTGTTCTTGATGCCACCGAGAATCCGCCGCAAGCGGCCTTCCGCCTTCGCTTTTCGCGCCGGGTCTTTGGCCTGCAAATCCTGTAGCGCCTCGCAGGCCGTCTCCACCTCGTAAATCGCGTCCTCGCGCTGGCCGGGATTCATTCTTTCCGCGCCACGCAACTCCTCCAGTAATTGCGCCAACAGCCCCGACAAGCCCTCAACTGCCGGGTTTTGCACGAAAACATTCCCCTCGGCCTTCGCATGGGAACCCACCGCCCCCTGCTGTCCGCCGCTGATATGGATGCTATCGCCCATTTTCTTAACCTCCGAGTGGTAATGCAGATGAAAAGCCCGTGATTCCCGCTTCAAACCGGCGGTCAAATTCCGCCTGTCCGCCTCCGCCATGATGCCGAGAACCGCCTTCAAATCATATTTCACGCCCTCCTCGCGGTAATGCGGCTCGCCATCCAGCGCGGCGTGAAGCACATTGACCCACCGCGCCCAAGGCTCGCCCGCGCCAAACAAACCCAACTCGCCATCCAGCCGTGCCGACAGCGGCAGGCGGATGAGTTCCTCACAAGGCAGTTCCGGCATGGTGGCGAGGATGTCTTTGACGTTTTGGTACAGCACGGCGAAATAACGGTCCAGCCCTGGGCCGATGACCCACAGGGTCAAGATGCGGTCGTAGGCATCGCCGCGCAGCAACGCCCTGGCCCCGCCGTTGTGCCGGGTTTTCAGCATCGCGCCGTGCCGCCAAACCTTACCCTGGTCGATGTCGGCATGGCGGGCGACGATCAACTGCGGCAGCAATTGCGGCGGCAGCAGCCCCTCGAAACGGAAGCGGAACGCCCGCGCCTCGCTTTCCGGGAAATCCAGATCCGGCTCGTCGGTGGGCAGCAGGCTGGGAATCTCAAAGCGCGGCCCACCTTGCGCCGGGGCGAGGCGGTATGCCACTTTGAATTGCTCCATCGCGTCGAGGATGAAGCCGCACCGGTTGCGCGGATAGGCCAGCCGGTTGCCCAGGTTGTCGGCGACTTCGGCACGGGACAGGCAATCGAAGGCTTCGGTTTCAGAGACGCGGGGCTGCTTGCGGTCGATGATCTGGTACACGCCATAGGTCAGCCAGCGTGGATTCAGCAGGAATTCGTCCAGCCGGGGCAGGTTCGGGAAATGGATGACCACGCCCAGCTTGTCCAGCAGATCCAGCAGCACCGCCGCCGGATCGAGTGACTCGGCGGGCCGCAAGCCTTGCTCCACGCATAGCTTTTCGTAAGTTTCCTTGGGCAGAAACGTTTCAAGGGGCGAGCGTCGGCGCAGTTCGTCCAGCACGGCGAATTCCTCCGGTGTGAATTTCTGCTGCACCATGCCGACTTGCTGCAAGGCTTCCCGTAAATCTTCCTTGAAACGGGCGAAATCGTGGCGGTGGCGGTTATCTGGCTTGGCTAGTTCAGTGCAGGCCAGTTGATAAAAGCCATGGGGCCGGATGTTGGGATATTTCTTGCGCAGCCGGTTTTGATCCCAATCCATCGGGCCAAGATCGGCCTTGTTGCCGACGATTAACACCGGCGCATCGGGGGCGAAGGCGCGGACATGCTCCAGCCAATAATCCGCCTCGCTGCCCCCGGCGGCGGCGCGGCGTCCGTCCAACACCAGCACATACACGCAATTGGAGCGCAGGAAGAATTGATGGGTGGCGTGGTACATCACCTGCCCGCCGAAATCCCAGAAATGCACGATAGGCTCGTTCGGAATTGCCGTGTCTTTTTGGTAATAATTCGTGCGGCTGTCGAAACTGGATTCGCTGATTTCGATGCCTACCGTCATGTCTTCCTTGCCCTCGAC
>CAZOTR010000470.1:0-2012 GCA_964582755.1 uncultured Methylococcaceae bacterium
AAAACAACCCGGCGAAACTTAGCGGAGAGTATTATATTTTACCCCCGGATTTGGTATACAAAGGAAATTTTGGCAATATCACCTTTGAAAAAATCGAGAAGGCGTAAGAGTCATGCGTTGGCACCGCGTCTGTCCGCGGTTGGCACGGATAGCGAAGCCCGCCGCGCCCTGCCGCGCTCAATCCAAAAACTGCGCGTAATACGCGGTGGTGAAGCGGGGACGGGCCAGCTTGCGGGGAATCTTCACATCCCCGGCTTGCAGCCATTGGGTTTGGATCGGCGAGGCGTTGCCGCCTAGGGCATGGATCGCCAATTGGTTATAGTCCCGCGCAAACTGCTGCCAAAGGGGGTCGGTGGGGTTTGAGCAGAACGGGTCGAATGAAAACGACACGCCGGGACCGCCCGAGTATAGCCCGAAGGGTTTTTTCTCCCGCTCCTGGCGGTGGACGAAATAAGTCGCCCAGCCCTTGGGCGCGAATCCGGTCTTCGCTTCAAACTCTTTGGTGAAGCGGTAGGATTCGGCGATGACGCGCTGGATCTGGGAAATGTCGTGCTCGTAGTATTGGAAATCCAGGCGGCGCTCGTCCGCCGTGGGACGCCAGTATTCGTTGACGAAATCATGGCGGGCAAAGACGATGCCTTTCGGGGTCGGCACCGGGACGCCGTCAAATCCCTGTTGGATAGCCAGCCGCTTGGCGAGGCGGTATTCCTCGCATTCGGGTTGCGATGAAACTGGCGTGGCCGCGCCCGGCCCTGCCTTGTGGCGCAGCTCGGAAAAACTCGCCAACTGGTGCAATAGCACGATAGCCAATACCGCGTCGCTTGCCCCGCGCATCCGTAGCAAACCGGCGGCCAAATCCTCCGGCGAGGCAAATGTGTCGAACGACACGTCCGCCCGGCACAGCGTCGCCGACCTGACCTCAAGCTGGCATTCGACGACAATCCCGGCCAGGCCAAACGAGCATTTGAATTCATGGAACGCGGTGCCGTCTTTATGATCCGACAAGGTTTTCAGTCCGCCCCGTTCATCGACATAACTGAGGCCCACCACATGGGCGGAAAAATAACCGGGGCCGTCCAGCGAGGATTCTTTGGTGTCGCCCACTGCGACCGAACCCACGCTTGCTTCGCCGATTTCCGCCTGGAACGGTATCTCCAAGCCGCGCGCCTGTAGCCATAGGTTAAGTTTTTTGAGCCGGCAACCGGCCTGCACGCGGACGGTCTGGCGTCCGGTTTCGTCCAGTTCCAGGCCGAGAATATCGTCGAGCTTGCGGGTACATACCATCGTCCCGCCGTCGTTGACAATCGTGGAAGTGACCGAGAGCAGCGAACCGACCGGATGCACTGGCGTGGGGAAGCGGCGGGTGTCGCTGACTATGGCCTGCACATCGGCGTAACTGACCGGCTCGACATAAACCGCCGGCGTGGTATGGTGGCTTAAGCCCCAATTGCTGACGGCATGGCCTGCATTTTTCAACAAGCCATGGACGGGGCGGAATTCCAGGCTATCGGGGACGGGATTCGCCGGTTTGACGGTGTTCATGGTATTGCTCTCTCATATTGACTGCCGTTGTGTCGATGAGACAAACGGTTTATCGAGTTATCAAGCCCGCTGCGCCGTGACCAGCAATCCCACAACCGGCACCCCGGATTCTTTGCGCAGAATCACTTCCGCAATATCACACACCCGCAAACCCGCCCCGGCCGCCGCCGTTTCGACATACTCCCTGCCGTGGCTGTAGCGGCCATGGATATTCAATTTATACTCCAGCCCGGATTCTTCTTTTTCCAGGGTGAAAACCATATATCCGCCGGTTGTCAAGGCGTTTTGGGCGGCATGGAAAAACGGCTTCAATTCGCCAAAATACACCAAGGTGTCGGCGGAAACGATAAGGTCAAACGCGGCGGTGTGCCGCGCCAGATAGCCGACCAGTTCCGCCTCGACCAATTCTTCATAGACCTGCCGCCCCGCCGCCTTGGCCAGCATTTTAGGCGACAGGTCGACGCCGACCA
>CAZOTR010000471.1:0-2006 GCA_964582755.1 uncultured Methylococcaceae bacterium
TGCGGTTGCCGCCGCTCTCCAATCCGACAGCTTCGTTTTGGCTACGGTACATTTTTCCGCACAGGCCGTCGGTTCCAGTTTGTTGGCTTACGCAAACACCAGCGAACTCATAGGGCGTGATGCGCCAAATCTGGCCTTCGCCACCCAGCAGGGTCAAGTCCAGGTCGTCCAGGCCGCGACACCCGAGCCAGGCACCTTCCCGCTGATGGCGGCGGGTTTGATTCTTCTGCTTCGCCGCCGGCTGCGGCGATAAGTCAATAACACGCCTTGGCGCTGCCAAGGCAATCTGGCATATCAACGGCTCAGGGCAGGGCGTTTGTTCCCCGTCTGGTTTACCCGAGAAGGACACAGCATCATGATTCCGTCACAAGGTTTTCGCAGCATACTATCCGCCGTCCTTATGGCGACATTGCTACTCGCCGGCCCAGGGGTTTTAGCCGCGGTTTGCGATGCCAACAATGACGGGGTCATCGACCTTGCCGATACCCAGTTGGTTCGCGCCGCCCGCGGGCAGACCGCGAGCGGCCCGGACGATCCGCGTGACGCGGACCACAATGGCACTATCACGCTGTCGGACGAGCGTGTCCGACGGTCTGGACAGCAGCCAAGACGAAGTGGATATCACCGCCGCGCAGGATGTCGCGCCGAACGCCAACGCCGGCCCGAACGTGGTGGTGCAACTGGGTGGCACGGCTACGCTGGACGGATCGGCCAGCAACGACCCGGACAACGGCCCGCAGCCTTTGACTTTCCAGTGGAGCTTCGCCAACAAGCCCGGCGCCAGTGCGCTGACCGATGCCAATATCCAGAATGCCACAACTGCCGTGGCCAGCTTCATCCCGGACGTGTTCGGCGTTTACCTGCTGCGCCTCGATGTGTCGGACGGGAGTCTAAGCAATTCTGATCAAGCGACGGTCAAGGCCAATGTCGCCCCGGTTGCCAACGACGATAGCTTCCAGACGGGGGAGGGCCAGACCTTGAACGTCGCGGCACCGGGCGTCTTGGGCAACGACACCGATGCCAACGCCGACGCGCTGACCGCCGTGCTATAAGCGGGCGCTGTGGAGTTGGACGCCATCGCATATTTACCGACAGGTGAATGCCGCCTTGCTGGATGAGGCGGCAGGCGGTGCCAAGGCGTCCGCCGAGGTGAGGGAATACGAGCGCCTGTTGAACGACGCACTCCAGAATGCCCCAGCCGCCCGCTTACATAAGGGCATGTCGGCAAGAGGGATGTTCCATGATCCAGCCAAGGCAAAGGCGTTTTTTGAGCGGATGAGGACGCTCAACAAAACCGATGGCATTTACCAGATGGAGACGTTCGCCTCGTCCACGGTTGGCGACACGCCGACGTTTTCCGGCACAGACCTATGGTTGCACATCAACGGCAAATCCGGTGTGCATATCAGTTCGATCTCGCAGCACAAGACGGAAAACGAAGTCCTATTTGGGACGGGAAGCCGCTTCAAAGTGCTGAAATGTTATGAAAAAAATGGCAAGTTCCACGTAAATCTTGAGGAGGTCTAATGAGCGCCGATACGCTGCAAGCCATTGCGGACATCTACAAAAAGAATGACCCAGAAGATGCGGATTTCTACACGCTGGAATGGGTGAGGAACAAGTGCGCGTCGTTCAACGAATCCCCGGAGGAGATGCTGGCTAATTTGCAGGCCATCGAAGCCCGCGCCGAAGCTGCCGAGCCTGTGGCTGAAGACGCGCCCTGGACGAAAGACCTGCCGCCGCATTACGTTGAAAAGCTGAGTGGGCCGGTCGATGGGTTTTCCTATGCCCTGATGGGGGACGCCGCTAACGAGGATGGTGCGTAATTTTTCCGTTTCGGTTCGTTTTTCTTCATTGCGCTTCGTTTCATTTATCTCGCACGTTCCTGTCCGTTTATCTCTCTCCTAATCACCGTGCTGAGCGTCACGGCCAGCAATGGCAGCCTGACGCTCAACGCGGATGGCTCCTTCACCTATAGCTAAACCAACATAAAGTGATTACAAAGA
>CAZOTR010000472.1:0-2006 GCA_964582755.1 uncultured Methylococcaceae bacterium
TCATGCTGCTGGCCTTCCTGTCGCTGACCTGCGGCTTGATCCTCGACAGCGTCACACACGCCCGGCAAGAATTGAAGCGGCTCGCCTATCTTGCCATTGCCGCCCCCGGCTGGCCCCAAGCCAAGTGATGGGCGCACGGGCGCTGCTCGCGCGCATCCCGCATTCTTTCTGGCGCTTCGGGCTGGTCGGCATCGGCGGCTTGTTCGTGGACATGGCGGCTCTTTACGCGGTGATCTGGGGTTTGGGGCTGTCGCCGGTGCCGGCCAAGGTGGTTTCCTTCCTGGCGGCGGCGACGTTCACCTGGTGGATGAACCGCCGCTATACCTTCGGCAGCAGCGGCAAGTCGCTGCTCCATGAATGGGCCAGTTTCCTGGCCACGAATGCGTTTGGCGGCGCGGTCAATTTCGCGGTTTACAGCGCCATGGTGACGCAGTTGTTTGCCTATGTCTGGATGCCGGCGCTGGCCACGGCGGCGGGTTCGGTCAGCGGCTTGCTGTTCAATTACACCGCGTCACGGCATATCGTCTTCAAAAAACCTCGCCGGCCGAAAACCGCCCAGGCCGATTCCCGTGTGGACGCGCCGCCGCTGCCCCGGCTTGCCTATCCGCTGACGGCGCTGGTGTGCCTGGGTTTCGGCGGGGTGGCGCTGGGGCTGGGCATGGACGGCAACTGGGATCTGCAAAACTACCATTTGCACAATGGCTGGGCCTTCGTCAACGGCTTGGTGGGCCGGGATCTGTTGGTTCCGGTCTCCAACCAATGCTTCCATAATCCGATTTTGGACGTCCCCTATGCCTTGGCGTTCGAGCGCCTGCCCGCCCGCGCCATTGGCTTCGTGTTGGGGGCGCTGCATGGCCTGAATTTCCTGCCTTTGTTCGCCATCGCTTGGCGGCTTTCCACCCAGCCCGACTGGCGCCGCCGCCTGGGCGTCTCGACCGCCCTCGCGATGGCGGGACTCGTGGGCGCGGGGGGCTTGTCCGAAGTCGGGCTGGTGTTTTACGACAATGTGTTGAGTTTGGGCGTGTCAACGGCGGCGTTGCTGGTGGTCTGGCGCTGGGATCTATTGGCCCAGGGGCGTGGCTGGGCGGGCGTGGCCTGGGTTCTGGCCGCGGGCTTTTGCGTAGGCTTGGCGTTTGGCTTGAAGCAGACGATGGTGTTTTATTGCGTCGGCTGGTGCGCCGCTTTCCTGATCGCCGACCTGCCTTGGTGGCGTCGCGTGGGGCTGGGATTCTGGTTTGGCGTCGGGGTGTTGGCGGGCTTTGCGGCGGGTGGCGGCTATTGGGCTTGGCATTTGTGGGAAACCTATGGCAACCCGTTGTTCCCCTACTACAACCATGTCTTCCGCTCGCCGTGGACAGGGCCGGAGTCTTATGTTGACGACCATTATTTGCCACGCTCCTGGGCCGAAGGGCTGTTGCTGGCCTACCGTTTTAGCTTCGATCCCCATTTGGTGGGCGAAGTCGTGTTCCGCGATTTGCGCATTCCGGCCTTGGTGACTTTGATACCCTTGGCGGCGGTGGCCGGGGGCTGGCGCAAGCAGGCCCAGCCGTTTACCCTCCCTGGCCCCACGGGCTGGCTGCTGGCGGCGGGCTTTTTGTCTTATGCGGTTTGGGTGCCGATGTTTTCCATCTACCGCTACCTCGTGCCGCTGGAAATGTTGGCCCCCACCCTGCTGTTCGCCGCCATCGGCTTGCTGCCGGGCGCGGCAAAAACCCGTCAATACGCGGCGGCCGGCCTGCTCGGGGCGGTGGTGCTGGCCACCGTGCCGGGCGATTGGATGCGCGTGCCATGGCGGGAGCGGGCGGTCGAGGTCGAGGGGGTGGCGGAGCTTTCCTTGCCGGCGAATACCTTGGTGCTAATCTCCGGGTACGAGCCGATGTCCTATCTGATCCCGGCGTTTCCGAAAAGCCTGCGCTTTTACCGGATCGGCAGCAATTTCATCTTGCCCGCAGACCCCGAAATAGGCTTCCGCAAGATTTTCCGCGACGCCATCCGCGACAACCCCG
>CAZOTR010000473.1:0-1988 GCA_964582755.1 uncultured Methylococcaceae bacterium
GCGCGGACAACGCCGAGGGCGGCGAGGGCGAGGATGCGGATGTGAAGAGTTGGGAGTGAGGCGGGACGGCCTCGCCTACAGCGGGGCCGTCAAGTTTTATTTTCGCCACCCGATAATATATTGACGCTATGCAAATCGAATCGATTCGACTAAAAAACTTTCGCGCATTTAAGGATGTCACTTTGGATGACATACCAAGATTCTGTGTGCTGGTGGGAGCTAATGGCACTGGAAAAAGCACATTGTTTTCAGTATTCGGTTTTTTGCGCGATGCCATGTCTACCAATTTGACAGCCGCGCTTGGACGCATAGGAGGAAGCCGTGGCTTGCGCGAAGTGCGCAGCCGAAATACCCAAGGCCCCATTGAAATCGAGTTAAAAATCAGGGCCATGCTACATGGAAAAAGCACCAGAATTACCTATGAGTTAAAAATAGATGAAGAAAATGGTCGCCCCATCGTGTTGCGCGAAATACTCAAATATCGTCGTGGCAGTAGCGGCCAGCCTTGGCGTTTTCTCAATTTTAGTAGAGGCAAAGGTGAAGCAGTTACCAACGATTTAGAGTCTATCAAGGATGTCAAAGACCTAACCCGGGAGCAGCAGTCATTAAAAAGCCAAGATATTCTAGCGATAAAAGGTTTGGCTCAGTTTGAAAAATTTCCAGCAGTAGTAGAATTGGGTAATTTAATCGAAAATTGGCATTTATCGGACTTCCACATCAGCCGGGCGCGTCCTGAACAAGAAGCAGGCTATGCTGAACATTTATCCAGGGAGGGAGAAAATCTTTCGCTGGTAGTTGAGTATCTCCATAACAACCACCCTGATATATTTAATAAAATTTTGAATAGATTGAAGTCTCGCATTCCTGGCATGAGCAGCGTCGATGCGAAAACCACCGAAGAGGGACGTGTGTTACTTAAGTTTCAAGACGGAGCTTTTGAAGATCCTTTTTTGGCTCGATATGTGTCTGATGGTACCATAAAAATGCTGGCTTATCTGGTGCTTCTGTACGATCCATCACCGCACCCGCTACTGTGCGTGGAAGAACCGGAAAACCAGCTTTATCCCTTCTTGCTTTGGGATTTGGCAGAGGAGTTTCGTACCTATGCCCAGCGAGGCGGGCAGGTGTTTGTGTCCAGCCATTCCCCCGATTTTCTTAATGCGGTCAAATTGGACGAGGTGTTTTGGTTAGTCAAAGAGGGGGGCTACACCCAGGCCAAACGCGCCCGCGACGACGCGCAAATTGCGGCTTTAGTTGCTGAAGGAGACCAGATGGGCTATCTCTGGAAAATGGGATTATTGCCAGGAGCCAATCTTTAAGATGAGGTCGATTGTGTTCTTATTGGAAGAGCCGTCTGCCAAAGATGCGCTAGAGGGTTTTTTGCCGCATATCCTTCCCGCCAGTGTCGATATCAAATACCTGATATTTGAAGGCAAACAAGATTTGGAAAAAAGAATGGCTAGAACCTTGCGGGCTTGGCAACAGCCAAATGCGCGTTTCATTGTGATGCGCGACCAGGATAGCGGGGATTGCGCAGTCATCAAAGCAGATTTGCTAAGACGTTGCCGCGAAGCCGGACGTGAACGGGAGTCCGTTGTCCGCATCGCCTGCCGTGAGTTGGAAGCTTGGTTTATCGGGGATTGGGCGTCTGTTGCCAAGGCATTTGACTTGCCCAAACTATCCGCACTACAGAAAAAAGCTATATATCGTACTCCAGATGGCCTACCCAATCCCGCCGCAGAATTACGCAAATATATTCCCGATTACCAAAAACGCGATGGCGCACGCCGCATCGGCCGGCACCTTCGCCCTGAAAACAACGCCTCGCGCAGTTTTCAAGTGTTTGTGGAGGCTGTCCGCCGTCTTCTGGTAGAGGAAAACTGATTCGGTCATGATTGCCCTGGGTCAAGGCTTCACCCTGCTGGAAATGATCCTGGTGCTGGTCATCGCCGCCGTGGTGGCGGCGGTGGCGGTGCCGAACATGCAGC
>CAZOTR010000474.1:0-1987 GCA_964582755.1 uncultured Methylococcaceae bacterium
GCGGATGGCGTTGGCTAGTTCACGGCGTGATGGCATGTTCTGCTCCTGTTGTTAGAGGGGAGATCGGGTGAAGAACAAAATTAAACAATTCTATCAGCCTGTTGGGATTTGTCACGCGGTTCCCGC
The DNA here is from genome assembly GCA_964582755.1 of uncultured Methylococcaceae bacterium. GTDB lineage: Bacteria > Pseudomonadota > Gammaproteobacteria > Methylococcales > Methylococcaceae > Methylumidiphilus. The sequence continues at coordinate 127 of CAZOTR010000474.1, forward strand.
CGCCTACAGCAATTCTCATTTTGAGCCGACGTTGCCGGATAGTCCGTCATTCCGGCAGGGATCGCCGGAATCCAGTCACAGGGATGTGAATCTGCACGTTGGCACAGAGCCTTTTAATCAAGCACTTGCGCAACCGGGTAGTTACCGTCCATGGCACTGGATTCCGGCATCCATGCCGGAATGACGGGGCTTCGAGCCAAAATGAGAATTGCTGCGCCGCCGAGCTGAAAGCTTGGATGGCACAGGGACATTCGAGATTTTTCTGGTGCTTTTTTGGGACGCACTTTATATTGGCAACGAGCATAAAAGAAAGTAAAGATTGCTCAGTTGAACGATAAGCACCCGTTTGGGGTGTTTGGACGAGGCCTTAAATGAACATCACCCTCAGGCAATTAAAAGTTTTCGAGCGGGTCGCCAAACGCTTGAGTTTTACCCGTGCGGCGGAGGAGTTGTATTTGACCCAGCCGGCAGTTTCCATGCAAATCAAGCAATTTGAGGAGGCCGTCGGCCTGCCTTTGTTCGAGCGCTTGGGCAAGAAAATTTACCTGACTCGCGCCGGCGAGGAGCTTTACCGCCTCAGCAAGACCATCTCTAAGAATCTCGACGAGGCTGAGCAGATGGTCGAAGAGTTGAAAGGCACGGACGGGGGCCGCTTGGTGGTCGCCGTGGCCAGCACCGTGCATTATTTCGCCATCCGCTTGCTGGCCGAATTTTGCCGCCAGTACCCCAAGGTGAGGGTCAGCTTCAAAGTCACCAACCGCAAGGGTCTGGTGCAGCTACTGGAAGAAAACGAAGCCGACATCGTGTTGATGGGCCAGCCCCCGGACGAGGTCGATCTGGTGTCCGAGGAGTTCATGGACAATCCGCTGGTGGTGATCGCGCCGGTGGGCCACCCCTTGGCCGGCCAGCGCCTAGCCCTTGAGGATCTGCACAGCGAGACGTTTTTGATGCGGGAACAGGGTTCGGGCACGCGCACCTCGGTGGAGCGTTTTCTGGCGGAATGGGATTTCAGCCTGCCCGCCAGCATGGAAATGAACACCAACGGCGCGATCAAGCAAGGCGTCGAAGTCGGCCTGGGGCTGGGGGTCGTGTCGCTACACACCGTGGACAGGGAGTTGGAGGATGGCCGCCTCATCGTCCTGGACGTGGAGCATTTCCCCATCATGCGGAAATGGTACATCGTCCACCGCGCCGGCAAGCGGCTTACCAGCGTGGGACTGGCCTTCGAGGATTTCGTGCGCAGCGAGGGGTCACGGTTTGTCAAAAACGATTTCCACCGGGCATGAACAGGCAAGACGGCTTGCCCACCCAGCCGCAAACCCTCAATCCTCGTCCGATCCCCCGGCGCAAATCTTCCCGGTCAGCGAGGTGACTTGCACGGCGCTTGCCGATACGGGGACTGTGCGGACTTTCACCGAGCCTGCCGCGTCGCGGAAGCGCCTCGTGCCGCCGACCGCGATATTCGATTCCCGGAAGTCGCCAAACGTGGCCATGTCCAGGTTGATCGTGTTGTAGGTGTAAACCTTGCTGATGGGTTGGTCCGCCTCGTTGAAGAAGGCAAGCTCCGCCGCCTCGTTGGCGACAGTGGCGGTGCCGAACGCGCCGAAAATGTCAGAATTGTCGGTCCATGCGCTGGTGCTTTTGACTTTCACAGCCACTCCGCCCAACAGCGCGGACATGGGCTCGGTCGTGTAGCAGGTATAGCCGAACGCCGGGTTCAGGTCGGCGAGGTAGACCGCCCCCGGAAACCGGCCGCTGTCTTTCAGCGCCTGCACAATGCCGCGCAGGCGGTGGCCTGCACGACCGGCGCTGGCCCGGCTTGCAAGCTTAAATCATTGCAGGCCGGGCCGGCGCTGGCCGG
>CAZOTR010000475.1:0-1985 GCA_964582755.1 uncultured Methylococcaceae bacterium
ATAACTATACCCATAATAAGGGGCATAGCCATACCCTCCATAGACGCCATAGGAATTATACCCATAGGCCGGGTAGACGGCGCATCCCTGAGCCAGGAGCGCAAGCCCCAAGGCCATTGCCAATAGGATACGTTGCATCTTAAACCTCCCGAAGGGTTTCTTGGTTAGGACTTGCGCAAAGCCCCGTCCGTGCCGAGGTATTGAAACAAACGGGGCTTTGCCATGGCCACCCACGCTTCGATACCCCAGGGCGAATGGCCATGGCAAAGCGGTTCAACGCCGCCGCGTTCCCGGCTCTTCTCCGCCGGGAAGGGAAAGCGCGATGCGGGGCGGGCCGGTGTGGTGGCGGGAGGTTGCGGGCAAGGGCGACGGTGCGCCCGCAACACGGAGACTCTAGCGGAAATTATAGAACCCAATCGGGATTTCAACTGGCGGCGGCAGCGGCGTGGCCACCGGTCTTGGCGGGGTGCGGGGTCAACAGTTTCCGTTGTCGGCCTTCGCCGCGGCGCATCGGCGATGCTGTGCTTCATCGCCTAGGTGTTGGAGTTTCGCCGCTATTTTCTCGCCTACGGACAATTGTGGCAGCGAAGGCGTCAGCTTTTCCCTTGCCTCCCGCTGGCCGATTTCGGCCCCGGCCTCTTGCAAGGCCGTGACCAAAGAATATTGCCTGCGCAATTGGTCCTTGAAAATCGCCTCGCCAAAGTAAGTGAAGTCGAATTCGTTGCCGCAGCCAAAGGATGTCCGGTCGTCCGCGGCGGCGGTTGCCACGACCGTCTCCGGTCCCTGCAAGGGTTTGACAAAGCCGCCCGAGTAACAGGCGGAAACCACCACCACGCGCCATTTGATGCCTGCCTCGTCCAGCATGGCCTTTAATTTTTCCGGGCTGATGTCGTTCAATGCCAGGGGCCAGAAGGAAACCGACAGCCCGTCCTCTTGGGATCCGTGGCTGGTCAAATACAAAAACAGCACATCTTCCTCCGGGTCCATCAATTTGCCAATGTGTTTCAGCGTTGCCGCGAGATTGCTTGCGGTGGCCAGCGCGGTGTTGTCAATCGTGCGCAAGTGGTTGACGAGGTTGATCGAATGGCCGGGGGTGTCGAAACGCCCGTCGAACAATTGCTTGGCGTAGGCGACTTCCTTCGAGAAAACGTCTTGGGTGGCATAGCCCGCGAAGCCGACAAAAAACAAGTCGCTGGTTTTTTTGCGTTGCGGCGCCAACTGGTTTAACTCCCGTTGGAGTATTTCCGGTTGGCGGTACATCAAGGCTTCCGCATCCAAGGCCCGATACTCGGCATAATCATCTTCCTCTTCATCCTTGTCGGCTATCTGCCAAAAGTGGCTGTCCTCCTCAAAATAGATTGCCGGAATGCCGGTCACCACGAGCATCAAGACAAAACCTACCACCGTGGCCAGCTTTTTCCGGTTTGCCGCCAGATATAAGGCCCGGCATAAGAGAACCATGATATACAATGAAAGGCCATGGCTAAACCACAAGCCCGCTTTGCCCGCCGGCAGCCAATGCTTGGTATCCTTGCTCAAGGTATTCAGCAGTATCATCAACGGGCCAATACTGTAAAGTATGATGCTGATACGCAATAACACCTCGTTGTCGCGGGCGAGCAGGCCAAGCAAATAGGCGGCGACAAGCAGGCAAAGAAAATCCAGCGCGTAAATCGGCAGCGCGTCGATATTGAAATCCGGATTTGGCTGTGCGCTTATCCAATCGGCGCCGATTTCCAGGCATAGGTCGAGCGCCAACAGCAGCGCGAATTGATGCAGGCCAAACTTAAAATGATCCAATTCGCAACGCCGGAAAAACGCTAGCCTGAACCCGGCAAACAGGTTGGATTTGAAGTCACTCGCCAGCGTTTTCATGGTGTTTTTCCTCCGGGTTGCCGGTCAGTCAGCATGGCCGCGGCCTCCGTTGGCCTCAACGCCGATCCTGGTCCAGCCACTCAAGCTGCTGGTCGATAAACTTATCCCGC
>CAZOTR010000476.1:0-1982 GCA_964582755.1 uncultured Methylococcaceae bacterium
ATAACTATACCCATAATAAGGGGCATAGCCATACCCTCCATAGACGCCATAGGAACCATACCCATAGGCCGGGTAGACGGCGCATCCCTGTGCCAGGAGCGCAAGCCCCAAGACCATTGCCAATAGGATGCGTTTCATCTTACACCTCTCGAAGGCTTGCCTTGCATCGCCGTAAATCTATAACGCCTTGCTTAATTCCAGCTTAAATGCTTGATGTTGCGCAAAGGCGGAGCGGCCGCCCCGGGCTTCTCCTTGGGGAGCGAGGGGCTTTTAAAATATATTCTCCCTACGCGACTCCACAAAAATTATAGAACCTAATCGGGATTTCAACTGGCGGCGGGAGCGGCGTGGCCATCCGCTGGCCTTGGTGGGGGGCTGGGGCGGGTGTGGATTGCCGGACTGGATAGCCGCGATGCGGCTAACGGGGGTGTCGCAGGGAAGCGCATTGGACCGACGTCCGGCCCGGCAACGTCAACAGTTTCCGTTGTCGGCCTTCGCCGCGGCGCATTGGCGATGCTGTGTTTCCTCGCCTAGGTGTTGGAGCTTCGCCGCTATTTTCTCGCCTACGGACAATTGTGGCAGCGAAGGCTCCAGTTTTTCCCGCGCCTCCCGCTGGCCGATTTCGGCCCTGGCTTCTTGCAAGGCCGTGACCAAAGAATATTGCCTGCGCAATTGGTCCTTGAAAATCGCCTCGCCAAAGTAAGTGAAGTCGAATTCGTTGCCGCAGCCAAAGGATGTCCGGTCGTCCGCGGCGGCGGTTGCCACGACCGTCTCCGGTCCCTGCAAGGGTTTGACAAAGCCGCCCGAGTAACAGGCGGAAACCACCACCACGCGCCATTTGATGCCTGCCTCGTCCAGCATGGCCTTTAATTTTTCCGGGCTGATGTCGTTCAATGCCAGGGGCCAGAAGGAAACCGACAGCCCGTCCTCTTGGGATCCGTGGCTGGTCAAATACAAAAACAGCACATCTTCCTCCGGGTCCATCAATTTGCCAATGTGTTTCAGCGTTGCCGCGAGATTGCTTGCGGTGGCCAGCGCGGTGTTGTCAATCGTGCGCAAGTGGTTGACGAGGTTGATCGAATGGCCGGGGGTGTCGAAACGCCCGTCGAACAATTGCTTGGCGTAGGCGACTTCCTTCGAGAAAACGTCTTGGGTGGCATAGCCCGCGAAGCCGACAAAAAACAAGTCGCTGGTTTTTTTGCGTTGCGGCGCCAACTGGTTTAACTCCCGTTGGAGTATTTCCGGTTGGCGGTACATCAAGGCTTCCGCATCCAAGGCCCGATACTCGGCATAATCATCTTCCTCTTCATCCTTGTCGGCTATCTGCCAAAAGTGGCTGTCCTCCTCAAAATAGATTGCCGGAATGCCGGTCACCACGAGCATCAAGACAAAACCTACCACCGTGGCCAGCTTTTTCCGGTTTGCCGCCAGATATAAGGCCCGGCATAAGAGAACCATGATATACAATGAAAGGCCATGGCTAAACCACAAGCCCGCTTTGCCCGCCGGCAGCCAATGCTTGGTATCCTTGCTCAAGGTATTCAGCAGTATCATCAAAGGGCCAATGCTATAAAGTATGATGCTGGTGCGCAATAACGTCTTGTTGTCGCGGATGAGCAGGCCAAGCAAATAGGCGGCGGCAAGCAGGCAAAGAAAATCCAGCGCGTAAACGGGCAGCGCGTCGATATTGAAATCTGGATTTGGCTGTGCGCTTATCCAATCGGTGCCGATTTCCAGGCATAGGTCGAGCGCCAACAGCAGCGCGAACTGGTGCAGGCCGAACTTAAAACGATCCAATTCGCAACGCCGGAAAAACGCCAGCCTGAGTCCGGCAAACAGGTTGGATTTAAAGTCGCTCGCCAACGTTTTCATGGTGTTTGTCCTCCGGGTTGCCGGTCAGTCAGCATGGCCGCGGCCTCCGTTGGCTTCAACGCCGATCCTGGTCCAGCCACTCAAGCTGCTGGTCGATAAACTTATCCCGC
>CAZOTR010000477.1:0-1973 GCA_964582755.1 uncultured Methylococcaceae bacterium
ATGCACCCCTCGTCGTCAAGCAAAATCAGCCATTTGCTTCATGCGATTGCCCTGGCCTTGACCGCCCCTGCGGTTTGGAATGATTAGGCGATGCAGAGAGTGCAACCAGTTCAGTCTGATCCGCTCTTTGCTTTTGGGCCAGTGAACGCTTTTGCAATTTCTTCCAATTGCAAGATTGCCTTGGAAATCTCTCCGCTTCCAACTTTATCCATATACGAAGAGTCGCCAGGGATCAGTAGCAAAATTCCAGAGAGCCTGTATAGTTCGAGTATTGTCTGTTCTGCTCTTATCTTATTGGCATCAGAGATGTCGTCTATGTTTGATGCTATATTCTTGCGAAGTTCCGTGAATCTATATAATGCTCTATGCCGATAAGCGTTTACCACAAAATTATGCCAATGGGACCGGTAGTGTTTTGATGCCCAATACCAAGCAAAACCAAAGAGCAAATAAATAAAACTGCTGGGTGCCTGTGTGTTTATTATATTGTATACGACATGTGGCCAATCCACATTGCACGTCTGACACTTGTCAACAAGGAAACGTGAACAAGGTTCGTTCATGTGCATGCCTATGCTAAAAATCGCATAGGTCACACCGCTTAAGCAGATGGCCATACACCAGGAAAACCAAAGTTCTGACCATTCTTTATGCGATTCTGCAAGTTCATGAAAAGAGAAAGGGTTTGACCAGTCGTTTCTTGGTTTCTTGTCAGAAGGATCCCATTTGCGCGTTCTAACATCGACATCTCGAAGACGCCAATAAGATTGGATTGCCCATGTTGTTGCTGTCAATGATGAGAGAAATGCGGATGTTGCTAGTAAATGCAGCAGGTTGGTCGGTGATATGCGTTCCTCTGATGCGCTCTTTATGTCCATGATATCACTGAGAAACCAAAGGAGTCCCCACGATGCCCAAAGCAGAATAATTAACAAGCCAAAAAGCGTTCCAATTCGCTTCCACATCTCCCTGTTAGGCTCTTCCCAATATTCTTTTTGGGGTGGCAACGTTTTATCGTTCCGCTTAGATAGTTCATCAATTTCATCGACAATGCTGCGAATCTTGGATTCCTCTTGCGAAGCGGCAGACTTCAGCTCACTAATCAATATTTCAAGTGTTTTTTTCTGCATGGCTTTTTCCCTCTGTTTCCTCGACGCATGTCAATTCTCGCCGTCAAGCACCATTGGCGGTTTTCTGGTTCCCACGCCCCAGCGTGGGAACCCACTTTTGACCGCTCAAGCGGTCAGTTAGGTGGCGCTGGAGCGCCGGAGGAGGTATTCCCACGCTGGAGCGTGGGAACGAGGAAAACCGGAAAATTAAAAATTAAGCCACCAATTCACAATATTCCACTACCGAGGATGGGTTAGGTATAGGCAAGCCATCCTCGCGCAATCCTTCCAAATGAAATGCGATGGCTTCCCGCATGTTCCGCTCGGTTTCTTTGATCGTTGCGCCAGTGGTCACGCAGCCCGGCAAATCAGGCACATATGCGGAATAATTGCCTTCGGCTTGTTCAATGACTATGGCATAACGCATGGTTGTTTATCTTTTTAATTGGGCCTGCTTCAGGATACTGGCACGTGTGCCGGGAGCCAAGTCGTCACTGGGTTTCCCCGGTACAGTGACGCGCCCTGGCTTGGATGGGTGCTTGAATTGCCGATGACTGCGCGTGTCGATGCCAGAATCCATCCATCTTCGGCAAGCCAGCGCAAAATATCAGAAACTTTCACACGGATGCACAATAATCTTGCTCCGCCCATCCCCCTCAATCTCTTCATCGCGGATAATAAAATTGTCCAGCTTCATCGTCAGATAGCGGTCGTAATAATCCTGTAACTTTTTCTCGACCGCGCCCCGGTCAAACTCGGGTTTGACAGTATGCACATTGCCCCAGACGATTTTGATGACTTCGCCGTGCTTGACGACCAACTCGCCGTCTTTGAACACATAATCGGGTTTGGCGAACATGGCTT
>CAZOTR010000478.1:0-1968 GCA_964582755.1 uncultured Methylococcaceae bacterium
TTGCCTAAGCACTGTGGCGCGTCTCCACGTTCCAATTTATGCACTGCCGCAATCCCTTAGGGTCCGGTCTGGGAGATTTTTCCACTTGGCGGCAACTTGCGCTTAAATGCTTCCAAACGAATTATCCGCTCACAGTCGAGGATTTCAGGGTGACGCTCGCCAAAATGGCGGATAAGCTTTTCCCACAACGCCAAGCCCTCGGCGCTCTCCTGCAAACCCTGTTGGATTAGCGCACGGTATTGCCTGAGCCAAGCCGCCTCGGGAACATTCGGCACAGGATCGACCGCCATCGCCGAAGCGAGTGCGTCCGCGCTCGACACGCCACGGGTTTGCTGCTCCGGGGTTTCCAGCCATGATTCTAACTGCCCAGTATCCGGGTTAATCTCGTTGTGCAGCACACGAATGCATTCCGCAGGCACTGTCGTCAATACTTGCGGGCTATGGGTGGTGACGATGAATTGCGTTCCCGGAAAAGCCCGCATCAAATCATCCAATACCCGCTGCTGCCAAGAAGGATGCAGGTGGAGGTCGATTTCATCCACCAACATAATGGCAGGGGCGAACATCGGTGCCACTAGTAGGTCATCCTCACTTACCATCCAACCGAGTCTGCGCAATTCTTCTATCAGTGAGTCGGTCAAATCAGTGGGACTAGTGCCAAAATAGCTATTGGCAAGTACGAGGCGACGGGCGAAATCCATGCCAAGTGCCAACATGCTCTGATAACCTTGGCTCAGTTGCGAAACTTGTAGTGGCATTCCACCTTTTTTGGACGACTCCAACACAAACTTGTGATCTTTATTGAAATAGGGGGTTTGATAAGCGAAATCCAGTAATGTTTCGATGGCGACACCGACGGCAGCCAATGCAGGCGATTGCTCATAATCTTTCGGCGTTCGTCCCCTGTTAGCCCGTAATTCATTTGCTTCTTCAATATCGAACCATTTAAGCATTTCTTTAAAATTACTCAAAGAATCGAGGGAATTGACCAGGGCCGATGTAGGATGGCTGTAGTTCTCTTTCGATGGATGTAAACGCTCTGGAATTTCAATGCGGCCACGTTGCGCACCGTAATAAGCAAACACCGGCAATAATTCAGGTTTAGCCGTTCTAAGGCTATCCGAAATCAGCGCAAGATAACTAGCTAGTGCGGTTTCGCCAATCTTATTAGGTGGCTCGTTGCCTGCTATAGATGGGCGCCAGTAATCCCATTTTAATCCCGATGTCGTTTCCGCAATCAATTGAGCATAATCACTGGCCCCCCAGCGTTCTTTACCACCCCGGCTTTCCCACGATTCGATGCGAAAATCGGTATCCTTGATGCCAGCACCTGAGGCTGAAAGCCGCTGATTAGCCGAGGATAGATGCCTCAATATGGGCGACAACCCCGCCGCAATGCCGTCTAATATCGCCGTCTTGCCCGCGCCATTTTCGCCGACCAAAACCGTCAGCCGAGGATGAAGCTCGACCTCCAGCTTTTGGAAACAGCGGAAATTTATTAGCGTGACTTTCTTTAGGCGCATCGAGGGAAATCAGTTTAGAGGAATCGGTGGGCAAGCAAAAAGACGCTTGCCCACCCTACTGCTCAAATCCATTAAACGAGGCTTTTAATCTAGGATTTCTGTCCCCCAAGCGCCAGCGCAGGGGGACAGAAATCCTATCCCGCATTATGCAACTCAATCACCGTCCGGTTCCCCTCCCGCTTGGATTTCGCGCCGTCGTTGCGGTGGTTGGAGAGGCGGTCCAAATACTCTTGGTCCACGTCGCCGGTGACGTATTCGCCGTCGAAGCAGGAGGTGTCGAAGCGTTCAAGGGCGGGGTTGCCGCGCTGGACGGCTTCGATCAAATCGTCCAAGTCTTGATACAGCAGCCAGTCGCAGCCTAGCTCTTCCTTGATCTCCTTTTCTGTGCGCCCGTGGGCGATGAGCTCCTCCGCCGCCGGCATGTCGATGCCGTAGACATTGGGAT
>CAZOTR010000479.1:0-1963 GCA_964582755.1 uncultured Methylococcaceae bacterium
TTATACACCTTGCAGGTGTAAAAAAAGACGCCCGTTCGGGCGTCTAATTCTTGTTGGGCGGCTTAAAAAACGCCCGTTTTAAAGTTAAGGATGCCGGCATGTTTGTAGAACGCGATTTCACAGCCGCAATCAAAGCAGCTCGCGAGCAACTTGCGGCTGTTACACTACTCCTAGATACTGCGAAATTTCCAGGATCGGACGTTGTACACGTTAAGATGAATAGTCTAAGCGAACAAACGATTGCCGATGCGCTCTCTTCTGTCCCAGACGATGAAGGTGATGACGAAAATGGGCAAATTGACTACGTGTATGTAATTCAGGTTGATCCATCGGAAGAAGCCATAGTCTCGCGCTTCCGTGAGCTCTTGTCTGCCAAGGTCGAAAACATTAAGGAAGAAAACAAGAAGCTTCGAAAAGAGAAAAAGGCCGGAACTGCTCCGAAGACACAAATGGGACTCAAGTCCGACTACTCAAAGATCAATCCTATTGCGAGCTGCCCCGGTACTCACACGCTTTACGTGGGTCGCTCGAAGTCACTACGTACACGTCTGGAACAGCATTTGGGATCAGGCGCCGTTGGAGTGTATTCATTACACCTTCAGCGGTGGGCAGCTACACTTGATGTTTCTGTGCAGATAACGTATCTCAAGTTCGATGGTATTGATGACCTGCTTGTACAGGCTATTGAGGACGGAATTTGGTCATTGCTCCGGCCAGCCTTTGGACGCCAAGGAGTGCGCTAACGCGGTAAGGTGCGGTAATCTGTCGTAGGGTGCGGTGAGGAACGAACCGCACCGCTCTCGTTCTTGATCCGGTGCGGTTCGCAAGCTCACCGCACCCTACCGCGCTTTGAGATCAGCCCAAGCGGAGGCTGCGCAGAAATCCAGCCAATTGATCCGGCAAAGGGTCAATCGGAAAAGGCTCAAACATCGTTTATTAGCCCAGACAAGGTGTCCGATAAACAATGAGAATCGGCGGGTCATCCCGCCCAACAAAGCGCTCAACCGGAGCGCGGTTACAATAAGGCTTTGTTTTTTCAGCTTTCCGGGCCGCGCCCGGTTAGCTCTACGTTAGGCTACAACAGAAAAATATTATGACAGATTTGAATGAAGCAAAAGCTAAAGCGGCCGCGACTTATGATGCGGCTTCCGACTTATTCGATCATCCCTCCAATACCTTTTGGGATCGGTTCGGTCGTAACACCATTAATCGGCTCGACCTGAAACCTGGCGCTTTGGTGCTTGATGTATGCTGTGGTAGCGGCGCATCCGCACTACCGGCGGCTGAACAAGTTGGAGATACGGGGTATGTTATTGGAATCGATCTTGCCGAAAAATTGCTTAATCTTGCAAGCACCAAAGCAAAAAACAAAAGCTTAAATAATGTTGAGTTTAGGCTTGGTGACATGCTCGATACCGGCTTCGACGACGCTAGCTTCGATGCTGTAGTTTGTGTCTTCGGGATATTTTTCGTACCTGATATTTCGGCCGCTATTCGAGAACTATGGCGTGTCTTGCGTCCAGGTGGAAAACTTGCAATTACTACATGGGGGTCGGATTTCTTTGAACCAGCCAATACGGTATTCTGGAATGCAGTTCGTGATGTTAGACCTGATTTATACAAAGGATTCAACCCATGGGATCGCATATCCGAACCATCCACTCTCAGCGCCATATTAAATGAAGGAGGAGTGCCTAAATCATGGGTAATGGCCGAACCAGGGACACATCCAGTAGCATCACCGGAAGACTGGTGGACGATGCTTCTCGGTTCAGGTTATCGAGGTACCATCGAGCAAATGGAACCGGAAATGGTTGAACATGTTCGCCAAGCGAATTTTGCATCCTTCGCAAACGCCCAGATACAAGAAGTGCAGGTAAATGTGGTTTATGCAGTTGCCGAAAAACCTGGCGGTCTCAATTTTGAAGCGCAACAGTTTTCGTTAGTTTAAGGATTTCCTCTT
>CAZOTR010000480.1:0-1956 GCA_964582755.1 uncultured Methylococcaceae bacterium
CGCCAAGCTTGCTCAAAAGCCCGCCGGCTCGCGGCGCTCGACGCCGTTGAGTTCGTGGCGGACGCGGGAGATTGTGTCGTAGACCGTCTTGCGCACCCGGTTGATCCCGCCCAGAGGCTGGAATTCGGGGATCGCATGCCCCGGCGAGAACGAGAGATTCTCGCAGAATTTCAATTGCTCGGGCGAGGCGAAGGACTGCGGCGGCAGGGTAATCCGCGCCACCGGGATGAAGGGCGAGTCCTGTTCGCTCCATTCCTGCGTGGGGTCTTCGATGGGCATTGCCGCCGGATCTTTGCGCAACTGCACCATGAATTCAAAACACGCCGCATTCTGGGCCAGATGCCCGCGCAGGTTTTCGCGCAGGAAATCCGGGGAGGCGGTCTCGACGAACTTGGAGGCGGTAGCGCAGGGACGCGCCGAGAATTTCATCGCAGTGTCGCCGAAGCGGTACGGCGTCGTGCTCCAATACCGGCTGTTCAACAGGTTGGCGACCGCCTTGCCCTGGATCGCCTTGGCGATGCCCAACTCATGCAGGCGGAACGCAAACGGATTCACCCCCGGAAAAAAGAACTGGGCGGGCCGGCCTTCCCCCAGCGCCTGCTCGAATTCCACATAGTCCGCCGCGTTCCGCACGAAAAACACCGGATGGTCGATCATCAGAAAGTCCTGCGTCCCGGACTCGCTGCGCCCGACGCCCATCAGCTTGACCGCCATCCCGCGGGCGTCGCCGACCGCATCGTCTTGCACTTTGCCGGCGCCGTTGGAATAGCGGATCCACGCCGGATAGGCGCGGGCCTCCCCGAACAGCCCCACCCGGACTTCCTCGGGCAGCTTGTCGAGGACGCGAAACTCCGCTTTCACACAGCCATGGGCCTTGGGGTGGGCGTCCCTGCGGGCCGGGCTGTCCTTGGCGTCGGCGCGGACGCTCTCCTCGATCATCCGCGCGATTTGCCGGATTGCCGCGTCTTCGTCCGCCGGGACTGCCTCGCCGTTGGAGGCCCAGGCGGGGAGGGCGGATATGAGCATCAGGCTCAGGGGGAGGGCTTTGTTCAACATTTTTCTGGGCTCCTGAAAAAGGTCCGCGTCATCCAGCCGCACACAAGGCATGGACGCGGCGGCGCGTGGCGGGTCGGCAGTGGGCTGGGGAGGGCTTGGCTCTGGGTGAGTTGGCCCATGATATACCCGACACCGCCCGCCAGCAGCAAAATCCAAAGCCGGGAAACGTTCGCACAAACTAAATGGCAGTGAAGCTCCGCTTGGGAATGTGGCCTTGGAAGCTCCAGCTCCCCGAAACCGGGCAGGCTAGGGCTGCTTAGGTTTTGGCCGCCTGCGCAGGATGTGTCGATGAAAGAGGCGCAGCGCTCGCGATTGATGCGCTTGGTGTCCCGGCGCAATCGGCTCAAGGCCAGCACGAGCAAGCATCCAATCCCGCGCCCGCCCCTTCCAAGAGGCTGCAATGGTCGGGGATAAGGCCAGCCAACTCGCAGCAATCGCAAAAGTCCACGTCGCAATCACGGGCGTTTTGTTTCTCCCTTTGCTTGCGTTTGCGGCGCTTGTCCTCATTATCCACACGCACCGCCAACGCCGCCGCCTTGCACTCGGCAAAGCGCCGCCGAATGTCCGGCAAAGCCCGCCACAAACCCTCAGCCAACACTGCCTGTTTCACATACTCCGAACAGGAAACGCCGCCATGCCTCACCCTATGGGCGCAGCAAAAGCCTTTGTAAGGCGAGAGATGGCGTTGATAGCCGGCAATGGCAAAAGCCAGGGAACGCGAGAGCATACAGTCGAAGTTTCACATGCGGCAAATAACGCCCGTTAATATCGTATGCGCCCGTTCCCAAGCTCCGCTTGGAAATGCGGCCTTGGAAGCTCCAGCTTCCCAAAATCAAGCAGGCTAGGGCGGGATTTTAGATTTTCGTAGGATGCGCCGACGAAGGAGGCGCATCGTTCGCG
>CAZOTR010000481.1:0-1951 GCA_964582755.1 uncultured Methylococcaceae bacterium
TTCCCACGCGGCGCGTGGGAACGAGAGAACCATGTCCATCGAGCCCGATAGGGTGGGCAAACGGCTCCATCGTTTGCCCACGCGGGCCGGGGCCGGATCGGTGGGCAGGCGATAAAGCCGCCTGCCCACCCTACGCTGCGTGGCAATCAGGCGGCCAAGCCCGCCCGCAGCCGTTCCATCGCCTTCTGCAAATTCGCCAGGCTGGTGGCGATGGACAGGCGCACATGGCCCGGTGCGCCAAACGCGGAACCGGGCACCAAGGCCACGCCGGCGTTTTCAATCAGGTATTCGGACAAAGCCACGTCGTCGGCCAAGCCCAGCTTGTCGATGGCCCCCTGCGCATTCGGGAACAGGTAAAACGCCCCGTCGGCCGGCAGGCAGGACAGGCCGGGGATGCTGTTCAACTCGGCAAGAACGTAATCATGGCGCTCCTTGAACGCCTTGACCATGTCGCGGATGAAGCCCTGGTCGCCGTTCAGGCCGGTCTCCGCCGCGACTTGCGAAATCGAAGTCGGGTTCGAGGTGCTTTGCGACTGGATGTTGGTCATCGCCTCGATCAGCTTGGCCGGGCCTGCGCAATAGCCGATGCGCCAGCCGGTCATCGAATACGCCTTCGACACGCCGTTCAGCACCATCGTGCGCTCGTACAATTCCGGGCAAGCGTTCAATATGTTGACGAAGCTGCCCTCCTGCCAAACGATGTGCTCGTACATGTCATCGGTGGCGATGATGACATCGGGGTAATCCTTCAGCACTTTGCCCAAGGCTTTCAACTCGTCCAAGGTGTAGGAAACGCCGGTCGGGTTGGACGGGCTGTTGATGACGAACAAGCGGGTTTTCGGGGTCAACGCCGCCTTCAACTGTGCGGCGGAGAGCTTGAAGCCCTGGGCTTGCGAGGCGGAGACGATCACCGGCACCCCACCGGCCAGCAGCACCATGTCCGGGTAGGACACCCAGTACGGCGCGGGGATGATGGCCTCGTCGCCCGGATTCAACAACGCCTGGGCCAGATTGTAAAAGCTCTGCTTGCCACCGCTGGAAACCAAGACTTGCTTGGGCGTGTATTCCAGGCCGTTGTCGCGCTTGAATTTCTCGATAATAGCCTTTTTCAGCCCCGGCGTGCCGTCCACCGCCGTGTATTTGGTGAAGCCGTCGTTGATGGCCTTGATCGCCGCTTGCTTGATGTGGTCGGGCGTGTCGAAATCGGGCTCACCCGCGCCCAGGCCGACAATGTCCTTGCCGGCGGCCCGCATCGCGGCGGCGCGGGCGGTGACGGCGAGGGTCGGGGAGGGTTTGATCGACTGGACGCGCTCAGATAATTGGATGCTCATGATGTTTGGCAGGGGAAGTTTAGGAAAATTAGAAATTTGACGGATTGCCGACGCAGGGTCGGCAACCGCACATGATACAAGATGCGCCGTCCCCCCTGAATCCTTTGGAGAAAAAAACTCTGTTCGCCTCACTACGGATCGCAAGGTTTGTATTGCGCTTCATGGCCGCCGCAAGCTCCTTTGCACCGCCGCCGCCATCGCCGCCAGCGATGCCGGGTCAAATAGCCGGTGGTTTTCCCCGGTCACAATCAAAGCCGACTCGTCCAAGCCGCTGGCCCGCAACAATTCCAAGGTGTCGCCGAACGGCACCACATCGTCCTCGCGGCTATGCAATATCTGCGTCCCCGGCTTGACCTTGCCGACCCTCCCCCAGCGCTTCCACGCCGGACACAACAACACCAAAGGCACGTTCCCGGCGTCCAGGTTCATCGCCAAAGCCCCGCCCCGGCTGGAGCCGACCACGACATCCGGCTGGATGCGCCGCAATTCCGCCTGGGCGATGCGCAAAGCCGCGTCGAAATCCTCGTCGGGAAGCCCAGGCTCGACGACTTCATGGCCGAGTGCCGCCAAAGAAGTCGGCTTGACGCCGCCGCAGACTGAATTCCAGCCGTGTAGATATA
>CAZOTR010000482.1:0-1948 GCA_964582755.1 uncultured Methylococcaceae bacterium
AGTGTTTGCCCACCGATTCTTCAGCCCCGCAACAGGACTCCGCCATGCCAGCTTTCGCTTCCAGAAAAATCCGCCACAGCCTGCTAGGCTTGCTGCTTGTGTTGGGTGGCTGCTCACAACTGCGCCTGCCCCCCGAACTGGCCAGCCAAGTTGCCAAATATTACTCGCTGGGGCCACAGCAAACCACGCTGCCCGCGCAATTCCCAGAGTGCATAGCCCCGCTGCTGAAAGCCAATGGGGGCGGCTGGCTGGACGGCGACTACCTCGCGGGCATGCAAGAGATATTCACCGACTTCAATAGCATGCCGGGGAACAGCACCGTACCCGGCTTCACCCCCGGCATGTTTTGGGACTCTGTCAACCTGGACCCGGAAATACATGCGCACAACACCGACCCGTTAGGCAATTTCCAGGATATTCTGGCCCTGCAACTGGGGCAGGTCCACACGATTTTCAGCAGACTTGCCGCGCACTCGCAACGCCATGCGGAAGTATTTTCCGTGATTCTTAAAAATTATCTGAAAGCTTATTTCGGGCCGGGCGAGTTGTTGGCGGCGCTCAAAGCGGAGATCCAAAAAACACCCGCTCCGCCGCCATCCGACAACCCAGGCGGTTTCATCAGCGGCGGCGGGACACGCTACAAATTCACCGGCCTAGCCCCGGCAGGTTCCAGCGTCGCCATCGACCATTCGCAAGTGGGCGCGGACTTGATCCGCATCAGCTTTGAGGCCCTGCGCGACACTTATCTGCCCGTGCCCGTCGTGAAAACATCCACCCTCGCCACCCTGGCCGTCTCTGACGAAAAATTCCAGGCCGTCTTGAGGAAAAACGGCGTCACCGTCGACACCTATGCCGGGCCTGCGGGCGTGTGGCATGTGGGCAAGCCCGGAGGCAATGGCGACACCGTCTATAACTACCAAATGCCAGCCTCGGCATTCACGGATGCCGAAGCCCAAGCCAACCAAGCCGAGTCGATGGTGGCCACGGCGGTGGGCAAGGCGATACGCGGCGGCTCGTGGGGATCGCTCAACAATGAGGCGCTCGCCAAGGCGGTGGAAACCGCCGCCGGCGTCTTCGCCCGCCATGTCGCCGAGCGGGTCGGCTGGTGTGGTGCGCTGGCCACCGCCGCAGACCGCTAGACACATAAGCACGGACAAGCGTCTTTTTGCTTGCCTGCCGATTTTACTTTTCCATCAAGCGATGTATAGAGAATCCAGGCTCGGCCATGCCCGGCACATTTTGCCTGGGGCCTGCGACAAAGCCGCGAAGAGCCTCAGCGGGGTGCCTGGGGTAATTCTTGACAAGTCCCGCACCTTTATCAAAACCATTGTATTCAGGAGAAGACCCATGTCACTGCCAACCACGTTCGCAAATGATCTCGCCGCTGTTGCCTTGGACCAACATGCCAAGTTTAGCGGACTGCACGAAAGCAACCGAACATTATGCAAGCAAATTCAAGAGTATTGGAAGGCCGTTGGCGGCGGCTTCACCAGTTGCACAACAGTCGCGTGGTCCGCTGTTTTTGTGTCTTGGTGCGTAAAACAGGCCGGGGCGACAGCCGCCCAGTTCAAATTCTCTGCGCGACATTCTGAATTCGTCCATCAAGCGATTCACAATGCCATCGGCAATACCGGGGTGTTCCGGGCCTTCGATATTACCCAACATGCGCCAAAAGTCGGTGACATCATCCACAATAATCGTGTTCACAATTCCTTCGATTACAGTTATGCGAGTACCCATAGTAAATATGAGTCCCACTCGGCGATTGTTGTGGAACTCGGCACACATACTAACGGTGATAAGTTTGCGCGAACGATAGGCGGGAATGAAGGCGACTCTATCCGCAGCAAATTCGTGGATCTGACACCCGCAGGTTTTATCGAGCAACGGACCGACAATCCCTTTATCTGCGTCATCACAAACCTATAGCCGGTTAAGCATCACGCAC
>CAZOTR010000483.1:0-1947 GCA_964582755.1 uncultured Methylococcaceae bacterium
TTAGGCTGCCCGGCCCCCAGCCGGATCTGTTGGCGTCCGCGCCCTTGACGGTGCAAGCCGATGTCCAATTGGACGCGGCGCAACGGCCCGTGGCGTTCACGCTCAAGCATCCGCTGCTTGTCGCCGAAGGCAAGGCGGTCACGGCGGGCGAGGCCACGCTTGACATGGCCCTAAGCTTGCCGGATTTACGGCCCTACGCGGCGCTGGGCGGGCTCGACATCCTGGGCAAAACGGCGTTGAACCTGCGGTTGGCGCAGCAGGCCGATGCCACCCGGCTAGAGGTAGACGGAAGCCTTGGCATCACCGGCGGCGCCGCACCCTTGCCAGCCTTGCTGGGAGATGCGGCGAGGCTGGGCGTCAGCGTGGCTTTACGCGGCGCGGATGTGGACATTTCCCGGCTCAAGCTGGACGGCAAGGCGCTGGCGGTTTCGGCCGAGGGCAGGCTGGCCGCGAACGTCGCCAAGTTCGACTGGAAGCTGGCCTTGCATGATTGGGCGGCGGTGTTCGCGGGCGGGTCTGGCAAGCTATTGGCGCAAGGCCGCATCGACGGTCCTTTGGACAAATTCGCCGTGACTGCCGAAGTGGACGGCGAACTCGCCACCCAGGCACTGCGGCGCGGCCCGTTCAATGCCAA
Source organism: uncultured Methylococcaceae bacterium (assembly GCA_964582755.1). Lineage (GTDB taxonomy): Bacteria > Pseudomonadota > Gammaproteobacteria > Methylococcales > Methylococcaceae > Methylumidiphilus. The sequence goes on from CAZOTR010000483.1 coordinate 635, forward strand.
ATTAAAGCTGGACGGCTTGCCCCGCGCCCCTGCGGGCGAGTTGACGGCGCGCGGCCTGTTGGGCGGTTCGCCGCTGGAACTGGCCCTGGCCGCGCAAGCCCCCGCCGACGGTTCGCTGCGGCTGGACATCGCCCGCGCCGACTGGAAAAGCGCCCAGGCGAAGGGTTCTTTGAGCTTGCCCAAGGGGGGCGAACTGCCGGCGGGAAGAATCGACCTGCGCATGGCGCGCTTGGAGGATTTGCGTCCCCTGCTCGGCCAGCCTCTGGCCGGGTCCGTCGCCGCCACGCTGGAGACGGCGGTAGGCAATGGCCGGCCCTCGGCGCGGCTCAAGCTCGATGCCCAACAGGCCGGGCTGGCCGGGACGGCGACGGTGGGGCAAGCCAGCCTGGATCTTGCCGTCGGCGACCCCGTCCGCAAGCCGGTGTTCGACGGGCGGCTAAAGCTGGAAGGAATCTCCGCCGGGACGCTGGCCGATTCCGCCGGTTTGGATCTGGCCGGGCCTTTGGAGGCGCTCAAGCTGCGCCTGTCCGCCCGTTTGCCAGATTTGGCCGGCGCGGAAATGCGGCTGGACAGCGCCGCCAGCCTGGATGCGAACGCCAGGCAATTGGCCTTGGCCGAGTGGCAGGCGGTTTGGAAGGGCGAAACCCTGCGTTTGCTGGCCCCGGCGCGGATTGCCTTCAAAGACGGCGTGGCCGTGGAGCGGTTGCGCCTAGGCTTGCGCCAGGCGGTGTTGGAGGTTTCCGGCAAAGTCGGCCAGAAGCTGGATCTGGATGCCAGGCTCAACGATGTCGATGCCGGGCTGGCCGCGTTGTTCGCGCCCGATTTTGCCGCCGACGGAGTGCTAAACGCGGAGGCGAAACTGGCCGGCCCGCCGGCCCGGCCCACCGGCACCGTCGCCGTCAAAATGCAGGCGCTTAGGTTGCGCGCCGGCCCCGCTCGCAGCCTGCCGCCGCTTAACCTGGTGGCCAGCGCCCATTTGGCCGGCCCGTCCGCCCAGGTCGAGGGCTGGCTGGACGCCGGACGCGACTTCAATCTGAACATCAGCGGAGAAGCGCCGTTGGCCGCCTCCGGTTCTTTGGCCTTGCGCGCCGCCGGGTCGGCGGACTTGAAATTGCTGGATCCCTTGCTGGCCGCCGGTGGGCGGCGGGTGCGCGGGCAACTCGCCCTGGACGCTGCCCTCGCCGGGGACTGGTCCGCGCCCCAGGTCACCGGCAGTTTAAGGCTGGCGGGCGGCGAGCTGGCGGATTATGCCAGCGGGGCGCATCTTAGCGACATTGCCGCGTTGCTGGAGGCCGAGGGCGGGAAAATCCGCA
>CAZOTR010000484.1:0-1933 GCA_964582755.1 uncultured Methylococcaceae bacterium
ATCTGGGATTGGACATGGGGATTTCGGGGGCGGGGAATACGGCCAAAAAGTAGGCGGGAACAAGCCCGCCCAAGCGCAGGGCGGGCATTTCCGGCCCACGGCTGAACCCGCAAATATGGATGACGCTTCTTGCGCTGCGGGCTTATTTTTGCGGTGGCGGACAGGGCCGCAGCCAGGGCGGGTTTTCCCGAAAACCGGGAACAAGCCAAACAAACCTTTTTATCTCAACGACATAGAGCAAAGCTCCGGCATAACGGGCAAGTGGCACGGGACATGCGTTATCACTTGTGTGAATCCTCGTGCGAATCCTCGCCCCAATATGCAACCCACCAGGAGCAATACATAATGAAAAACATCCTGCCCATCCGCGCATCTTCCGTTTTCCTGTTGGCGTCCGCCTTGGCAGTCAGCGGCACCGCCCTTGCGGACCAAGACCGCCAAGGCCCGGCCAGCAAGGCTGGCTTCCCGGCGAAACAGGCCACACCTGTCGGCAAAATCCCTTTTAGCCAGCCCCCGGTCCGCGTTGAACTGCCTGATGCGGCCAAGCGTCCGGGCCGCGTTGAACCACCCGAGGCAGTCAAGCCCCCAACCCGCGTCGAGCTGCCTGACGCGGCCAAGCGTCCGGGCCATGTCGAACCGCCCGAAGCCGACGAGCATCCAGGCCGCGTTGGACTACCCAAAGTCCCCCAGCCCCAAGACCCTGCCGACAGGCCCGGTGTCCCCGCGCAAGCCAAGGAACTGCACGCAAGACTGACTGACGCAGCCACCACCGTGAAGGCGGAAGCGGAATTTAAGGCCAAACCCACAAAGACCGTGTTCGAGGGCAATGTCCGCGTGAGCCTGCCCGCCTACGGCATCGACCCAACCAACGTCAGCACCAGCCCCGTCACGCTGACACTGAGCCGCATGGGCGCGCCCTATGCCGAATGCACCCTGGCGCTGAGATCCTTCAAGCAAAATGCCCTAGGTGCCTCGGCCAGCTACCGGGTGGTCGCCGCCAGCCATGACGGCACCCTAACCGAATTGCCGGCTGGCGCGGCTTGCGACGACCTAGCTTCCGGCAATCCCGCTGTTCCCGCCGTGCAGCCTGGCGACACCCTGTCCCTCTCCATCAATGCCATTCCGGTTGCGACGGGAATCATCCAGTAACCGCCCCGGCTGGCCCACCTTGGGCCGGGTTTCCCGACCGGCCCAAGCCGCGTAGAAGGCGTTGAAAGACTAAGCGCATCGACCGCCGACACATCTACGCGAATGTATGGCTAATACGCTTTCGGCCTAAAATTCGCCGGCACGTCCAACTCAAATACTTGGTCGTGAATCCTGGCGACATAAAACCCAGCTTTCAAAATGCGCTCCCTTAACTCATTGGACAAATCGACCGCCGCCAGAATGCCATAAACCGCTTTATCCTTATGCTCGGGAAAGAAACGGCGGAAACGTTCCAAGATATTCCGCAATTGGTCGATGGCCTCCTCCCGCGCATGGCTTTTCACTTCCACCACATAGGCTTCGTTGATTTCGCTATTGGCATACGCCAGCACATCAATCTCCATATGCTGGCCTTGCTTGCTGACGCGGACGCTGGGACTCACCACTTCCATGCCGAAACGCTCAGACAATATCTTGCTCATCGACGGCAAGGCCAAACCTTCGGTGAAACTGCCAAATTTTTCGCCCAAACCGCCAATCTGTTTGCCCAATTCTTTTATCTGCCGGTCGGTTTCCTGCATTTTTCGAGCGGTTTCCTGTTGCGTGACAGCCAAGCTTGCGACTAATTCTTTCAGTTCTTCATCGGTCATGGTTTTTGCCTCTGCCTAACACATTTACTTTAAAATATGGCGCGGCTGATAGCCTACAAAACCTCCGCCAAATCCCCCTTCTCCTCCAGCCAAGCCTTGCGGTCCCCCGCCCTTTTCTTCGCCAGCAGCATATC
>CAZOTR010000485.1:0-1926 GCA_964582755.1 uncultured Methylococcaceae bacterium
ACTTCCGGCGAACTGCTGGCCGGGCCGATGGTGGCGACGATTTTGGTGCGGTGGGTGGGTTTTGCCGGTGTCGCCAAGATTATGTCGGCACCCCGCTCGGCTGCTGCCGAATTTGCCTCTGCCATGGACTTTTCCATTTCTTCAGATTCGGTTGACATGTTGCGTGCCTTTCCTCTAATTGGTATATGTTTGCGCGAGTAAACTCCACGCCCTGAAAGCCTGTCCGTTTTTCCCATGAACATTGCGGGCATGGTCTGCTGTCCTCATCAGCACATAGATTGGGTTGCTGCACCAGCGCAACCCAACTGACGCGAATTTAATCCGCAAGTTCAGTTTTACCCGGTATCAGCATCTCAACCAAGCTGAAGACGAAATTCGCTTGATGGGCCTTTGTAAGCTAATCTTTGGCATCGCTTGTGCCGCTGATTTCGATGGCCTGTTTAAATAAAATATCGTCGATGGTTGCGTTGATTTGCAGGGTTCACTCCGAATTATCCGAAGGTTGATTGCCGCCGTTGCCATAAACCCACTTGGAGCCGCTGCGCTTCACCTCTTCCTAGGCTTCGATATGTCGCTTGAAGTCCGGGTGCTGGCAACCCCGTTCAATCAGGGCTTGCCGGGCTTCGGGGTCGAAGGAGATGGGATTGGAGCCTAGGCATCTGTTCGATGTCTTTGCCCATAACCGGCTCCTGGTGCGGTTGATGCCGGTATTTGTCAGCGAGAAAAACAGCTAGTTTGTCCAAATCATAGGCGCTTTCCTTGGCCAAGCCATCCTTGATAGCCCAAAGCTCTTGTAAAGTTTCATCAACCATTATCGTTAACTCCCATCAGTTCAATCGGTGTGGCTATCTCTGGGCAGAGATAGCCGTAGGACTGGCAGATTTTGCGAATCAGTGGTTTTTTCTCGGCGTTGTCGATATGTCTGCAATTCCAGGTCAGCAGATAGTCCATGCCATGCACTGCCGAAATAGCGATATGCAAGGCATCATCCAAGGCTTTGCTGGGCAAGCCGCCTTGTTGAATCAAGGCTTTTGCCAGATTTATGGCGGCGTCGTTTAGCAACAAGATCGGAATGTCCTTAAGTATAGCCAAACGCCTTGCCGCCGCCTCGGCATCTCCACGCCCGGCCTCTTCCGTTACGAGGTCGGAAATAAACAGTTCAAAGCGATGTCTTTGTGTATCCCACCAATCCAAGGTTTCTTTCTGCCACGCCGCCGCAATCAGATTGCTTGAAGGCCGGGCGGTTAGGTAGGAAACAATTGAAGTTTCGATATAGACTTTTTGCATGGTATGAAGGCTATGTTCACTTCACTCGTTCCCAAGCTCCGCTTGGGAATGCGATTTTGCGAAGCTCTGCTTCGCTGAATCGGGAAGCAGAGCTTCCGGGACTGGGGTTCCCAAGCGGAGCTTGGGAACCAGCGCAAATGATGCGCTTCGTTCCTCAGCGCACCCTACGCGGGCTCCGATCACCCGGACTCCGCTGCCTGATTTCGTCCGGCGTGGAGCTACTTGCTGAGTACGAACAACGCCCATGCCCAGTCATTCGCACATTTGGCATTAATAGACGAAAAGTCCTCGCCAAGCGGAGAGTTCAAGGCGCTTGCTTTTCCATAGTCATTAATATTGGATGTCAGAAAACAAATAGTCTGATCAAAGTTCGACCCCCTCAATTGCTTGCCCATGTCCAGAAAAGTTTCCACAATCGCACAATCCTTAGGTTCCGGCTTGCCTTGTTTTGCTGGCGCATGATTTTTATAGACGCGATTCATGCCCTTGATTGAATGGCTGTCTTCAATCTGTGAAATCAAACATTGGTTTAGCAGGCTTTCTGAAAGCTGTTTTACATGTTTGTGTAATTCCAACGGAGAAAAGAGGGGCGGTCTCAATTTTGAAGCGCAACAGTTTTCGTTAGTTTAAGGATTTCCT
>CAZOTR010000486.1:0-1921 GCA_964582755.1 uncultured Methylococcaceae bacterium
CGCAAATCACACGGGAAATCGGTTTCATGGAAAAGCAACCCAAATCGACCAGAGCGAGGCCATTAGCGATGGCCGACGGTTTCTAAAAGCGGTTAGCAGCCGTCCTAGCGCAGTCGTCGTCGTTCTCCTCCTACGTCGTCGGCCTCCTCCTCCCGCGCCATGAGGTGCCTTGTTACAACGTTCTCAGCGCCCGTTAACCACAAGCTTGGGCGGATCAAAGTAAAGGTCAGTCCCAACGGCCCAATCAGGGATGCCGACCGGGAGAGCCTCAAGGACGCGAATCAACGGAACAACATTAGATTTTTCCCTTGGCTGAACAAGGGCTATATCAATGCCGTGTTCAAGCAACTGGCGGCGGTAACGGTAAAAGGTACGATCAGGATAGATAGCTCTTAGATCATGCCCGTCTTTCCAAAGCTGATAAGCCCCAAGAAGACGTGGCGGAAGGTCTGGAAGCTCAAAATCCGGGAGGGTGTGCGCATCGTTCATTTCAAGACCTTGGAGGATGTCTTGGTGATTCACCAAAACCGTATTATCGCCCCAATTCGCAGCAACGTGTAGACCCCTCCGTTTAAGCTCCAAAGAGAGCATACGAACTTCAATTCTAAGAGATTTTTCAGCCCATTCGATGATAGAAGGAAGCTGAAAGGCCTCGGGCAACTTGTGGTCTTTGGCATTCAATTCTTGGCCTTTGGAGTAACACTTTAAGGCCCAGCGGCGGGAATGCTTGCCAAAGTAGAGTGTGCCGCCCTCTTGAAGCGTTCCCTTGCCACGGTGGCGCATATGGGCGCAGTGTTCGGCAGAGCGAAGCCAAGCCAAAACGTCGGCGCGGTTTCTCAAATGCCAAGTTCTGTTGAAGTCAACAGCCTTAATCTCATACCCGCCGACTAGCCAAGCGAGCTTATCGGCTTCGCTTGGTGTCGCGCCAATCAAAGGGGCCAAGCGTTCCATGAAGGCATAAACGAGGCTCAGAAGGTCATCAGTACCCCAAAGATTGTGGCCTTGAAGCCACTTAACCGGGTTCCCGTCAATGTAAAGGGTGGAACCTGTGCCGTCGTGGTTGTAATCGGCGGTCTTAACTTGGATGCTGGATTCGTGGGAACCTCGAACCTGCAAACGGGATTCGACTTGCCATTCTATTTGCTGATCCCTGTCGATCTTCAGAACATGGCCGCCATTGATAGGCTTGGGATGGGCGCATGGGATAACGAAGCGTAGCCAGTCAATCATCCTTGCCGTCCTTCCCTGAAAGCATTGATTGCCCCAACGATGCGCCTTGAGACATTGCGTCGAAGAGAGTGCTAAAAAGCGTCTGGAATGCCCTCTCTGGGGCTGATTTTGAAACCTCAACGGCCTCAGCGAGCGCGTTGAGTTGTGGGGTGATCTGTTCCAGTATCTCGACCGTAACAGAAGCCCTAGGCCGTTCTTGCGACTTGGCGAGACGGTCTATTGCTTGGTCGAGTTCAGGGGAGAGAGTGAGGATTAAACGCCTTTTCTTGGTGGCCATTTGAACGCCTATAAGGTGAATCACTTTAGGCGATAATACTCTCTAAAAGCAAAGCGTGGGAAGGGGGAAACGGGGAGACTCTGCCAAACTGGCACAAATGTGCAGTATTACAGGATCTGCACACGGCAAGCCGTAGCTCGTCCAGGCGTGTTCGTCGCCCTCCTCGCCCGCTCGTCGGCGCTCCTCACGCGTCTGGACGAAGGCCCCATGTGTAGCGAAAGGTAACGGCAAGATCGCTGTCTTGGTTGATGCGCGTCTAGTTTGTCGTGATGGCGAAATTGTAAGGTTGCGCATCAACCGCTAACCGATTTCCCGTGTGATTTGCGCGAGAGATCGTGGGAACGGATGGGCTGTAAATACGCAAATCACACGGGAAATCGGTTTCATGGAAAAGCAACCCAAATCGACCAGAGC
>CAZOTR010000487.1:0-1909 GCA_964582755.1 uncultured Methylococcaceae bacterium
CTATTAAATCGCTAAACAGGCCAGGAGTTGCCTGTCTTTGATCTCACCACCTATCAGTTTCACCGTAGGAGCGGGCCATGCCCGCGAAAATCCAGCGACGGGCGCGGAATCGGTCGCGCCCATGGGGCGCTCCTACGAGCATTTCGCATCAGGATTTGAATGTGATAGGTGATGAGGTCTTTGAGCAGAGGGGGCCATGCCTTGGCAATCTGCGTTAAAATCTGTCGGCTGTTAAGAGAGCGCCCGCAAGCGCAAAACCCATCACAAAAACCATCGACAGAGGAGATGCGGACATGCTTGGAAAAATCACCGGCTTTTTAGGCGTTGCTGGCCTGTTGGCCTGCAACCTCGCCTTGGCGGCCAACCCGGAGGCCGCCAAGCCAACCGCCACCGGCCTTTGCGCTGGTTGCCATGGCGCCAAAGGCATCAGCACGGCTGGCCTCTACCCCAACTTGGCGGGCCAGAAGGCCGACTATCTGGCCGCGCAGTTGAAGGCTTTCCGCGCCAAGACCCGCTCCAACCCGATGATGTCGCCGATGGCGGCCAATTTGAAGGACGAGGACATCGACAACTTGGCGGCCTATTACGCCGGCCTCAAGGCTTGCGAATAAAGCCAGAACCCTCTAACCACGGATAACATCCTTCCGATGTTATCCGTCCCTCACCCCAAAGCCTTGCGGAAAAATTCCGGCTGGACAAACGCCGCCCGGTGGATGTCCGCGTTGTAATAGCGGGTGTCAAACGGCTTGCCCTGGGCGTCGGCCTCGCGGAAAGCCGTCAAGTCGCCCTTCCCCGCCAAAGTGCCGCTCCACCAGCCGGAGGGGTAGATGAACTGCGGGAAGAACAGGGTGCGGGTGTGGGTGAAGCCCGCCGCTTTCATCGTGCCGTGCATGGACTCGATCAAATCCATGTGGAACAGCGGCGACTCGCTTTGCTGGGCGAGGATGCCGTCGGGCTTGAGGCAACGTAGGCACTCCCGGTAAAACGCCGCGTTGAACAAGCCTTCTGCCGGCCCCACCGGGTCGGTGCTGTCAACGATGATGATGTCCACGCAGGCAGCCGGCGCGTCCTTCACCCACTGGATGCCGTCGATGAACAGCAGCTTTGCCCGCGGATCGTTGTTGGAGGAGCACAATTCCGGGAAATACTGCTCCGCCAGCCGGGTGACCCCCTCGTCGATCTCGATCTGCACCGCGCTTTCCACTTCCGGGTGCTTCAGCACTTCCTTCAAACTCCCGCAATCGCCGCCGCCGATGATCCACACCGTCTTCGGGTTGGGATGGGTGTACAGCACCGGATGGGTCATCATCTCGTGGTAGAGGAAATTGTCGCGGGTGCTGACCATGGTGCAGCCGTCGATCACCATCAGCTTGCCCAGCCAGGCGGTGTCGTAGATTGCGATCTTTTGGAAGGACGTCTGCTCCTCGTGCAGTTTGGCTTTGACTTCTATCGCGATGGCGCTACCGTGTTTGGGGTAGACTTCGGTGAACCAGTGGTTTTCATTCAGCATGGACGTTTGATCCTAATCATTGGAAAAATTCGGCGATTTTCCACATAATCTAAGCCTTTTGAAAGAAGAATTTATGACGGACAAGCCTTGGGATGTGCAAAGCGCGCGCGAGACCTACGCCATCGAACACTGGGGCGACGGTTATTTCGACATCAACGAGCGCGGCAATGTGGTCGCCTACCCGAAGCGGGAGCGGGCGCTGGGCGAGGTGGACCTGCGCGAGGTCGCCGACAAGATCCGCCACGAGGGCTTGTCCCTGCCGGTCTTGGTGCGCTTTACCGACATCCTGCGCAACCGCGTCCAGTTGCTGCACCAAGCGTTCGGCGCGGCGATCCAGGAAATGGACTATGGCGGCGAATACACCCCCGTCTACCCCATCAAAGTCAACCAGCAGCGCGG
>CAZOTR010000488.1:0-1905 GCA_964582755.1 uncultured Methylococcaceae bacterium
GCGCGGCTTCCAACTCTGGATCAACCTCCCGGCCAAGGAGAAGATGAAACCCGCCGCCTACCGCGACATTCCTGCGCGTGAGATTCCCGCTATTGCGCTGGCAAACGGCGGCCAAGTGCGGGTGATCGCGGGTGAACTCGTCCAGGGCGAAAGCCGCACGTCCGGGCCGATCCAAGGGCTAAGCACGGAACCGCTTTATCTCGATGTGCGCCTTCCCGGTGGGGCCAGTTTCGACACCCCCGTCACGGCGGGGCATCATGGGTTTCTGTATATCTACGACGGCGAAGCGACAGTGGGCGATGACCGCCAAATCCTGCCCCTACACGCGGCCGGGCTTCTTTCGGATGGTGAGACTGGGTTTAATTGATTGAATTGTAGGGGCGGGCCATGCCCGCAATCTCTGGCCCCACCCATTGCCCGAAGCCTTTCGCGGCCATGGGCCGCTCCTACGGAAAATACCCATAAACCAATTAAACCCACCTCCCATGCTTGGGAATGCGGTGCGGGAAGCTTTGCTTCCCGTCTCAGCTCGCGGCATAGCTTGTATCAATCAGCCTATTTGGCAACAGCCCTGACAGATTTCGATCCCGACAAAACATACCACTGGCCGACTATCAACCGGCTGGCTTTGCCTTGAAAGGCGTTTTTGCCTCTTATGACTTCTTGGTTGTTTTCGGTCACAAAAATCAACTCCTGCCCGGAAATTTCTTTCAGCCAGGCGGCTTGTTCGTCACGGCCTACCTTGGGAGGCGGGCTTTTGGCTTTTGGCTCGGCCATGAGCCGCCCATACCCCGCATTCGTCTTCCCCCCCACGCCCCAATTTTCCAGCGCCCTAGTCAATATTTCCATTGCCAAGTCAGCCCAGGCTTGCCCGTCTTCGCTGGCACAGGAAACCGCCACCTGGAAAACGCCGGTGACGGCGAGGAAGCTGAGGGGGTTGGGGTCGTCAAAATCGCTGGGAGGGGCATCGTCCTTGCCTGAGTAGTACTCGGTATGGTGCGGCGTCATCACGTCAAGCACCAAGCCCGCGCCGGGTTTCAGCGATTGCGGGTCTAGCCAGGCGTCGTGGAATACGACATGGCCGGCGTCTTCGCTGCCGCCGAACAGGACGTGGTGGGCTTCCCCTGGCCGGACACGTTTTTGGCCTTGCTCGCCGGTATATTCGATTTGGCGTTTGAATTCCTGGTTCTCCGCGCCCGATACCCGGTCGCAGTAATGCGCCGCCAAGCCTTTCAAGGCGGAGCCTGGGATTATCGGCATTCCGTAGGTGTGGTGCAGGCTGATGCCGGCTTCCAGGATGTTCTCGCCGCCCAGGCCGACGATAAGCCGGCTTTGGACTTTGAATGTGCGGCTGGCAGGGTTGGCGAGTTGGCCCAGGTCGGCCAGTCGGCGGCGGTAGGCGGATTCGTACAAGGCTTGGGCGTTGCGGGTGGCCTTCATGGCCGCATCCAGCAGCAGTCGGCGTTCCTTGGGGTGGTTGTCCTTGTCTTTGACCGGTGCGCGCAGGTAGCTTGCCAATAGCAAGCCGGCATGCTCTCCATGATCCCGCCGGACTTCTAGCAACGCTTTTCGGCAAGCCAGCGCGTTCATGCTTGGCCTCCCTTCGGCGGTTCGTCGGGCAACAATGCCTCGGCGTAGCGTTTCAGCCAGGTCGCCGCGGACAGGGCGTCGCGGCTGAGTTTCTGATACAACGCCAGTTCGGCTTCCCTGGCCTGCCGGGCCAAGGCTTCCCGATTACATCCGGCCACGCAGGCCAAGTCATCAAGATAAAGCGTTTGTTCTTTCGCTTCGGCAAAGGCCACCGCCTGCGCCAGACCGCAACTTTGGATCAGCGCCGGGAAGCGTTGGCAAAAGCGTTTGTATTCGGCTTTTTCGCCGTTGCCCTTGCGCACGGAGACGCGGGCA
>CAZOTR010000489.1:0-1904 GCA_964582755.1 uncultured Methylococcaceae bacterium
CCGGGCCGGGTTTGAAAAACAACGACTATTTCCTGGACCGGCAGTCCGCGTTGGAGTCCAACGCGCGTAGCTATCCGCGCCGGCTGCCGGTCAGCCTGAAAAGAGGCCGGGGCATTTATGTCGAGGATGCCGACGGGCGCACCTATATCGACTGCCTGGCCGGGGCCGGGGCGCTGGCCTTGGGCCATTACCATCCGGTGGTGGTCGAGGCGCTGCGGCAGGCCATGGCGGACGGCATCCCGTTCCAGACCCTGGATCTGACCACGCCGGCCAAGGATGCCTTCGTCGAGGAGTTGTTCGACAGCCTGCCGCCGGCCTTCGCCGGCCAGGCCCGCATCCAGTTCTGCGGGCCTTCCGGGGCCGATGCCATCGAGGCCGCGCTGAAGCTGGTGAAAACCGCCAAGGGCCGGCGTTCGATCCTCGCCTTCCACGGCGCTTACCATGGCATGACCCATGGCGCGTTGGCGCTGACCGGCGAAACCGGCCCGAAGCTCGCGGTGGCGGGCTTGATGCCGGAGGTGTATTTCCTGCCTTACCCCCACGCCTACCGCTGCCCGTTCGGACTGGGCGGCGAGGCGGGCAGCCGCGCCGGCATCGCTTATATCGAGCATATCCTCGGCGACAGCAACAGCGGCATCGCGCCGCCGGCGGCGATGATACTGGAGGCGGTGCAGGGCGAGGGCGGGGTGATTCCGGCCCCGGACGAGTGGCTGCGGGAGATCCGCCGCATCACCTTGGAGAAGGACATCCCGTTGATTATCGACGAGGTGCAAACCGGAGTCGGGCGCACCGGGCGGATGTATGCCTTTGAACAGGCCGGCATCGTGCCGGACGCGGTGGTGGTGTCCAAGGCGGTGGGCGGCGGCTTGCCGTTGAGCGCGGTCTTGTACCACCGGGAACTGGATTGCTGGCAGCCCGGCGCCCATGCCGGCACGTTTCGCGGCAACCAATTGGCGATGGCGGCGGGCCGCGCCACCTTGCGCTTCGTCAGGCAGCACGGCCTGGACCGCCACGCCGGGGCGATGGGCGAGCTGTTGTTGGGGCGGCTGCGCGACATCCAGGGCCAGGCCGCGTGCCTGGGCGACATCCGTGGGCGGGGGCTGATGGTCGGCGTCGAAATCATCGACCGCGAGGGCCGCGAGGGCAGCGGCCCGGCCTATTGTCCCGAGCTGGCGCGGCGCATCCAGCGCGAATGCCTGCGCCGGGGGCTGATCCTGGAACTGGGCGGGCGGCGCGGCAGCGTCGTCCGCTTCCTGCCGCCTTTGATCGTCTCCCCCGAGCAGATCAACCAAATCGCGGCGATCTTCGCCGACGCGGTGTTCACCGCCGAATCGCCGCGCTGATCCTATGGCCTCCATTGTCTTTGCCATCCTGCCCTTGGCCGGTTCGTTTAATGCCAGCGTGAAGCTGGCGCGGGATTTGAGGGAGCGGGGCCACGAGGTCCGCTATCTCGGCTTGCCCGACAGCGAGGAAGAGGCGCGAAACAACGGCTTTGAGTTTGCCACCGTCTTCGGGCGCTGGTTTCCCAAAGGCTTTTACGCGGAGCATGAAAGCCTGGGGCTGCTGGGCAAGGCCGAGGCTTTGCCGGCGATCCGCGCCATGGTGGGCAGGTTCAACGCTTTTCTCGACGCCTTGCTGGCCGGCGCGGAGGCTTCGTTCTCCGAGGCCGTGGCCTGGGCCAAGCCGGATTTGATGGTGTTCGTCAACAGCGGCGAAACCATCACCATCCCCGCCTTGCTGGCCCACGCGGCCGGCATCAAGAGCTTGTATGTGTACGACATGCTGTGCCGGGGCGAAAACCTAGCGGTTCCGCCGGTGACCACCTCGCTGCCGCCGGGGAACACTGTGCGGGCGAGGCTGCAAATCTTCCTGGCCTGGAAAAAACTGTGGTTCGCGCACCGCGT
>CAZOTR010000490.1:0-1902 GCA_964582755.1 uncultured Methylococcaceae bacterium
TGGAAGCCTTCCTCGCCCAATACTATTTAAACCGGCAAATCCCCCGCGAAATCCTCTTGAGCCACGAGATAGCCAACCGCGAACTGCTGGAGGAAGTGTTCACCGCGCAGGCCAAACATGCCGTACACATCAGCCCGAACACGCGGGGCGAACGCCACAAGCGGGTGGCGCTGGCGCAGACCAACGCCGAGAACGCCCTGCAAGCCAAGCTCGCCAACCAGCAGGATTTGTACGGACGCTTCATCAGCCTGGGCGAAGAACTGGGCCGGCCCGAAGCGCCCAAGCGCCTGGAATGCTTCGACATCAGCCACACCATGGGCCAGCAGACCGTGGCGTCCTGCGTGGTGTTCGACCGCCAAGGCGCGGTGAAGTCGGCCTACCGGCGCTTCAACATCGAAGGCATAGCACCCGGCGACGACTACGCCGCCCTCGCGCAGGCGGTGACGCGGCGCTACCAGCGCATCAAAAAAGGCGAAGTCGAAGCCCCGGACATCTTGCTCATCGACGGCGGCAAGGGCCAAGTCGGCGCGGTGCGCGAGGCGCTCAGGCTGATTGCAATGGACGGAATCTACATCCTCGGCGTGGCAAAAGGACCGGACCGCAAACCAGGGATGGAAATGTTGTTTCCAGCGGGACAGAACCAGCCTATCCTATTGCCTGCCCATTCGCCCGCCCTGCTGCTGATCCAACAGATCCGCGACGAGGCCCATCGCTTTGCGATCACCGGCCATCGCCAGCGGCGCGGCAAGGCAAAAAACCAATCGTCGCTGGAACTTATCGAAGGACTGGGGCCGAAGCGCCGCCAACAATTGCTCCGGCAATTCGGGGGGCTGCGCGAAATCAGCCGCGCCGGCGTGGACGCTCTGTGCAGCGTCGAAGGCATCAACCGGCAACTGGCCCAGCGCATTTACGAGACGTTTCACGAACAGGACGCCTGACCCATGCAATTCAACCTCCCCACCTGGCTGACCTTGGTTAGGATCATGCTCATCCCGGTGATCGTCGCCGTTTTCTACCTGCCCTGGCAATACGCCCACGTCGCCTGCGCCGTGGTGTTCGGCATCGCCGGCCTTACCGACTGGCTGGACGGCTACCTCGCCCGCAAGATGAGCCAGACCACTCTGTTCGGCGCCTTCCTCGATCCGGTCGCGGACAAGCTCATGGTCGCCGTCGCCCTGGTCTTGATCGTCCAGGCCGACCCCAACCCCTGGGTGGCCATCGCCTCGGCGGTGATTATCGGACGCGAGATCACCATCGCCTCGCTGCGCGAATGGATGGCGGAAATCGGCCAGCGCAGCAAGGTGGAGGTGTCCTGGATAGGCAAATGGAAGACCACGGCGCAGATCGTCGCCATCGAAACCCTGCTGGTCAGCATGGACCTCTGGCAAGCCACGCTGAAGAACGCGGGCCAAGTGCTGCTGCTGGTTTCCGCCGTGCTGACGCTGTGGTCGATGTTCAACTACATCCAAGCCGCCCTGCCTTCGCTGATAGGACATGACACGAAGGGTTGACAACCAAAACCAGCCCTGTATAATGCCCGTCATCGAAGCGGGAATAGCTCAGTTGGTAGAGCACAACCTTGCCAAGGTTGGGGTCGCGAGTTCGAGTCTCGTTTCCCGCTCCAAAAAATTTTAATAATTAAAAAGCCGCGAAGATCCAACGCGGCTTTTTAATTTCTCCTGTATACCCTTTCGGCTGAGTGGCAGAATGGTCATGCAGCGGCCTGCAAAGCCGTGTACGCCGGTTCGATTCCGACCTCAGCCTCCATTTACACCTCCGGCAACGTCCGAAGAAAGCACACAAGCCTGCGGTTTCGCGGGCTTTTTTGTGCCTGTTGTATCCGTAGAATAACCTGAGTTCGGGATAAGAAATTGAAGGGCGGATGCCTCCCGTTTGGCGTAA
>CAZOTR010000491.1:0-1901 GCA_964582755.1 uncultured Methylococcaceae bacterium
GGGGATGAATCCCCCGGCTACCTTCGATAAGCCGCTACGCGGCAACTCAACACAGATTAACTTAATGGCAGTGGGTTAATAGCCTGGGAACGAAGTTTTTTATGGGAGGATCTGAATAATGATTTTGCAAGCGCTCTACGAGTATTACCAGCGCAAACCGGACTTGCCCGGCCTGGGATTTGAGGAAAAGGAAATCCCGTTTTTGATCGTGCTGAACGGGCATGGGCAATTTTTACACATCGAAGATACCCGCGAAGGCGAAGGCAAGAAGCGCATACCGAAAAAGTTTCTGGTTCCGCAGGCCGTCAAGCGCACGGTCGGCGTCGCCGCTAATTTGCTGTGGGACAACGCGGCTTATGTCTTGGGCGCGGACAACAAAGGCAAACCCGAACGCCTGGCCGAGCAAACCCAAGCCTTCAAGCAAGCCATCGGCGATTTGCAATTTGGCGAAGAACCCAGCGTGGAGGCCGTGCTAAGTTTTTTGGACGCCGGGGAAGAAAAGGCCAAAGCCCAAGCGGCGGCGGCGCAATGGCCGGAGATACTGGAAAAAGGCGCGAACCTCGCCTTCAAGCTGGCAGGCCATGAAGAACTGGTTTGCCAAGGCGAAAAAGTCCGCGCCGCCCAGGCCAAACGCGCCGCAGGCGAAGAGGGCGCGGAATTCGCCACCTGCTTGGTTTCCGGCGAGGCAGACGCGACCGAGCGCCTCCATGCCGCCATCAAAGGCGTGTGGGGGGCGCAGTCGGTCGGCGCCAACATCGTCTCCTTCAACCTCGACGCCTTCAACTCCTGGAACAAGGCCAAAGGCGACAACGCCCCGGTAGGCAAACGCGCCGCCTTCGCCTACACCACCGCGCTGAACCATTTGCTCGCCAAAGATTCCAGGCAGCGGCTGCAAGTCGGCGACGCCTCCACGGTGTTTTGGGCGGAGAAGGCCAACGCCATCGAAGACGCCTTCGCCGACTTTTTCGCCGAACCGCCCAAGGACGACCCCGACCGGCTGGCACACGCGGTGGCCAGCCTCTACCAAGCCCCGCACACCGGCGCCCCGGCCTTCGACGACGACGGCACGCGCTTTTATGTGCTGGGCTTGGCCCCCAACGCCGCCCGCATCAGCGTGCGTTTTTGGCATGTCGCCACCGTCGGCGAACTGGCGGCCAATATCAAACAGCATTTCGACGATTTGGCGATAGTCCACGCGCCGCACGAGAAACCTTATCTCTCGTTGTTCCGCCTGTTGGTTTGCACGGCGTTGCAAGGCAAATCCGACAACATCCAGCCCAATTTAGCCGGCGATTTCATGCGCAGCATCCTGGCGGCGAATATCCCTTACCCGCAAACCCTGCTGCAAGCCGCGTTGCGCCGCATCCGCGCCGAGCGGGAAATCACCTACCCCCGCGCCGCCCTCATCAAGGCTTGCCTGAACCGGCAAACCCGCCATTCCAACCCAACCCAAGACAAGGAGTTACCCGTGGCCTTAGACGACACCAACCCCAACACCGGCTACCGCCTTGGGCGGCTGTTCGCCGTGTTGGAGAAGATCCAAGAAGAAGCCAGCCCCGGCATCAACGCCACCATCCGCGACCGTTATTACGGCGCGGCCTCCAGCACCCCGGTCGCGGTGTTCCAGACCCTGATGCGCCTGAAAAACCATCATCTGTCGAAACTCGAAAACCGGGGCCGGGCGGTCAATTTGGAACGGCTGATTGGCGAAATCATGGACGGCGTGGAGGATTTCCCGCCGGTTTTGTCCCTGCCCGACCAAGGCCGGTTCACCATCGGCTATTACCACCAGCGCCAGGCGCTCTTTACGGAACAAAGTTAGCGGGTTCCCGCGCGCTGCGTCACAGCCATTAAGTTAAGCGGGGCAGCCAGGGCGAAGCCGCGTAGCGGCACCGAGGGTA
>CAZOTR010000492.1:0-1900 GCA_964582755.1 uncultured Methylococcaceae bacterium
ATGGCCCAAGCCCCACAGCCTCCCCCGGACAGCCGCCCCGCGTCGGCGGCGTACAGCCCGTTATTACGCTTGGAGCAGGTCTGTTGCGGCTACCGCGAGGCGGGGGCGTGGCGCGAGATCCTGCGCGGCATCGACTTGGACGTGCGGGCCGGCGAGCAAGTCGCCCTGCTCGGCCAAAGCGGCTCGGGCAAATCCACCCTGCTGCACTTGGTCGGCGGCCTGGACCTGCCCAGCGCCGGCCGCATCGTCTTCGACGGGCTGGACCTGGCCGGCCTAGGCGAGCCTACGCGCAGCCTCTGGCGGCGCTCCCATGTCGGCTTCATCTACCAATTTTTCAATCTGCTGCCCACCCTCACCGTGCTGGAAAACGTCCTGCTGCCCTTGGAGTTGAACGGCATCGCCACCCGCGCCGGGCGCGGCGCGGCGCTGGAATTGTTGGACGAGGTGGGCTTGGCCGGACGGGCGGGCAGTTGGCCCGACCGGCTGTCCGGCGGCGAGCAGCAGCGCGTCGCCCTCGTCAGGGCGCTAATCCACCAGCCGCGCCTCGTGCTGGCCGACGAGCCCACCGGCAACCTGGACGCCGCCAACGGGGAGAAAGTGCTGGCCTTGCTGGACCGGCTGGTGCGGGCGCGGGGCTACACGCTGGTCTTGGCCACGCACAGCGCCGAGGTGGCCGGCCGCGCCGACCGCGCCATCCGGCTGGCCGACGGCGTCCTGGCCCCGGAGCGCTGAAGGCCATGGCGATACTGGGACGGGCCAACCGCCGGCATTTCCTGCGCCACCCCGTCCAGTTGGCCCTGGCCGTCCTCGGCGTGGCGTTGGGCGTGGCCATGGTGGTTTCCATCGACCTCGCCGCCGCCAGCACCCACCGCGCCTTCGCGCTGTCCATGCAGGCGCTGACTGGCCGCTACACGCATCACCTGAGCGGCGGGCGGGCCGGCCTGCCCGAGTCGCTGTTCACCCGCTTGCGGGTGGAGGCGGGCTTGCGCACTAGTGCCCCCGCCGTCGAGGGCTATCTCAGCGCGAACGGCAGCACTTTGCGGCTGGTCGGCTTCGAACCCTTCGCCGAACGCAACCTGCGCAGCCGCTTTGTCAAGGCGGCGCGGGGCGGGGATGCCGTCCGCCTGCTGACCGAGCCTAACGCGGTGATGCTGTCGGCGGTGACGGCGCGGCGGCTGGGCATCCATCCAGGAGGGACGCTGGAAGCCACCGTCAACGGCCAGCCCCGCAACTTGGCCGTGGTGGCTTATGTGGAAGGCGAGGAAGCGCCGGACCCGGCGCTGGAAGGCATGGTGCTGGCGGACATCAGCACCGCGCAGGAATTGCTGGGGCGCGTGGGGCTGCTGGACCGCATCGACTTGATTCTGGGCGACGATGCGGCGGCGGAACAGCGATTGCGACAGCTCCTGCCGCCGGGGGCGGAACTGGAAGCCGCCGCCGGACGCGAGAGCGCGACGCAAAACATGACCGCCGCCTTCGAGTTGAACCTGCGCGCCATGAGCCTGCTGGCGCTGCTGGTGGGGACGTTCCTGATTTACAACACCATGGCGTTTTCCGTGCTGCAACGCCGCGAACTGCTGGCCGCGCTGCGCATCCTCGGCGCCACCCGCGGCCAGTTGCTGCGCGAAATCCTGTGGGAGGCGGCGGGGCTGGGGCTGCTCGGCGGAATTTTGGGGGTGGCCTTCGGCCTGCTGGCCGCGCAAGGTTTGCTGCGTCTGCTCACCCGCACCATTAACGACTTGTATTTCGTGTTGACGGTCACCGAATTCCTGCCCGACCCCTGGCGTTTGCTGGGCGGGCTGGGGCTGGGCGTCGCCACCGCCGTCGCAGCGGCCCTGGGGCCGGCGCTGGAGGCGGCTTGGTCCCCGCCGGTGGCGGCGCGGGCGCGGTCGGGCGTGGA
>CAZOTR010000493.1:0-1896 GCA_964582755.1 uncultured Methylococcaceae bacterium
ACGGCTTGCTCCCATTCCAACTCGCTGGCCAAGTCAACTTGCCAGCCGCCGCCCCGGAACCGCTGGTCCCAGGCGGAATCCAGATTCGGCAGGCGGTCTTGCAGCCAGGCACAGTATTGCTTCGCCTCAGCCCAATCCACCCAGCGCACGGGCCGGGTATCGGGGTCGCGCAGGGCATCTCCATCGCCAAGCTTAAAGCCAGTGGCTTGCACAAAGGCGCGGAATTGGGCGACGGTGACGGGATAGCGGGCGATGTAAAACGCCCGGCTGGGCGTGGCGGTGTCGTTGATTTCATTCTTATAGACTTCCCGGCCAATGATCTTCGCCACCCGCTCGATGTCATGGGCCTGGGTGCCGATGATGAACTGCTCAGCAGCGGGGATAAGGACAAAACCAAGCTCAGGGTCATTGGGCAGATGCAAGCGCTTGGGGTCAAAACGGGGATCGCCCAAGGCCGCCAAGCTGTCGCCGCATTGGCCGCGCAAGGCGGCGGGCAGGCCACCTTGTCCGGGGTGAACGGGCAAGGCGTCCGCCAGCCAGCCGCGCACCCGCTCATAGACGGGGCGGGTGTCGCTGTCTTCGGGGCCGATTTCCTGCAACATCGCCACCGCCAGCTTGGCGCAGTGCCAGTCGGCGGGTTGCGGTTCTTGCTGCCGGCGGAAATCTCCCATATTGATGCGGCCTACCACGGCATCGGCGGCGCTGGTCCCGCGTGAAGTCCCGGCAATCCGCGCCGCCAAGGGCAATACCAGTTGCCAGTGGCTGGGCGCAGTCAGCGCCAGCGTCCGGCAAGTCTCATCAATTGCCTTCATATCCGCCAAATGGCAGGCGGCCAGATATTCTTGGAACGTGCGGTGGGGAAAGGTGAATTGGCGCTCGTCCTCGCGATGGCCCTGGCCCAGCAGCAGGCCGGCCCTTTCTTCGATGTATTCGACGACAATCCCGGCCTTGTCCGTGCTGCCGCCGAACAAGCCGGAAAACGCCTTTAACAGCTTGCCCTCGCTGATGTCCGCCGCGCCCTCCTTGCCAATGTTTTGCTGATGGGCTTGAAAGGCCAGTTTTTCGATCACGGTGCGCAAATGATCCATGCGCAGCTCGGGATTGCCCAAGGCTTCCAGCAGGGCTTTTTCCGCGCCGATGCGGCTGTTCCAGCGTTGCAACAGCAGTTTGACGGTTTGGTCGTACAGGTCGGCGCGGTCGTCGGGCAGGCGGGTTTGGTGGGTGTGCAAGGTGGCCATCAAGGTCAGCAACAAGGGGTTGCCGGTCAATTCCTGCAAGCTGGGCTTGCGCCAAGAGTCCAGCAAATCAGCCCGCTTCGCGTCCGCTTGGCCGGGGGTGAGCCAGCGGTGCTTGGCGGTGGCGGCATACCAAGCCGTGATGAATTGCTCGATCTGGCCTTCATCCAAATCCGCCAGCGCATAAACGCCCACACTCGGGTCAGCCCCTTGGGGGTAGGCATAGGGTCTTGCCGTGAGGATGAAGCGGCAGCGCGGGGCGCTTTGGATGAGTGCATGAATGGATTCCACGACCCGGCTGCGTTTGCCGGTGTCGCCGCATTCGTCCAAGCCATCCAGCAAAATCATGGCCCCTTCGTCTCTGGCGAGGTCTTTCAAGCAGGTCGTGGTCTTCTCTGACAACTGCGGAAATTCCTTGCCCAGTTCCTTGCCCAAGGCATTCCAAAGATCGGCAGGGCAAGCCTTGCCTTCCGGCAGTTTTTCGGCAAACTGGCGCAGGGTGATGTGTAGGGGCAGCAGCGGGCCATGCGTCCAGCCCTCGCCCAAGCTTTGCAAGGCCCGCCCATGGCCCAGCCGGGCTTGGGCCAGTGCCAGCAACACACTGGCCCCGAAGGTGGATTTGCCACTGCCGGGCTTGCCCAACACCGTCAGCGTGCGATGC
>CAZOTR010000494.1:0-1895 GCA_964582755.1 uncultured Methylococcaceae bacterium
ACCTTCGATAAGCCGCTACGCGGCAACTCAACACAGCTTAACTTAATGGCAGTGATGCTCGGCACCCAAGCCGTGGCTTGGGTTATAGCGGTTGCAGTCCGCATTCGATACAAATCTTGGTAGGCGTGCGTATCGAACCCGAGTGTGAGCCGCTATAGGCGCGTCTTTTTGCGCCGTGACCCAACAGTTGCTGCGGCGGCGTCCTGCGCCGCAAGACAAGCAACGCCGCTGGCGGGCGGATCATGCGCCGCCCGCCGCCGTCTGTTCCAGCCATGCCCGCCACCCGTCTGCGTCCCAGCCCGCCTCCGCGCCTAAGCTGTCTAGGCGTAGGGCGGTGTCGGCTGCTGTCGTCGGCAGTGCTTGGAGCAGGGACTGGTAATTGCCAAACCCAGCCCGCAGATGGGGATGCTCGTGGCCGGTGGCTAGGCTGAATTTCAGGAAAATGACCAAAGCCCGCCGCATCAGCGGCGCCGCCTCCGCCAGCCGGTGGGTGGCCTGCAACAACTGGGCGAGGTTGTTGAGGTCGCGGGCGACATTAGGATGCTCCGGCCCGTAACCCTGCTCGTCGATCTCCAAAGCCCGGCGCATCAGCGGCTCTGCCTCCGCCAGCCGGTTCGTGGCCAGCAACAACTGGGCGAAGCGTGTCGCCATTTTTTGCGAAACCTGATGGGACTTCCCAGTCTCCATCAGGAGCAAAAAATTGGCGACAACCTTGCCTGCGGCGGCCCGCGCCCGTCCTGCGTCCGCCACGGCATCGAGACTCCGCTGCGCTTCGCCTCTCGCCATGGCTGCCACACTGACTCTACGCCGGTTCGGTTGCCTTATGTTTTGTCTCCGCCTGCGATGGAGCCGCAGACTTCGACAAAACATCCGGCCCTCCGGCTACGCGGGGGTCGTCGCACTTCCTGTGCTCCTTCGAGGTTGCTGAGGGCGGTGGCGACATAGGGATGCTCCGGCCCGTGGCTTTTCTCGAAGATCTCCACCACCCGAAGCATCAGCGGCTCCGCCGCCGCCAGCCGGTTGGTGGCCTGCAACAACAGGGCGAGGTTGTTGAGGGCATGGGCCACATCGGGATGCTCTGGCCCGTAACTCTTCTCGGCGATCTCCAAAGCCCGCCGCATCAGCGGCTCCGCCGCCGCCAGCCGGTTCGTGGCCTGCAACAACTGGGCGAGGCTGTTGAGGGCGGTGGCGACATTCGGATGCTCCGGCCCGTGGCTTTTCTCGAAGATTTCTACCACCCGAAGCATCAGCGGCTCCGCCTTCGCCAGTCGGTTGGTGGCCTGCAACAACAGGGCGAGGTTGTTGAGGGCGGTGGCGACATTCGGATGCTCCGGCCCGTGGCTTTTCTCAAAGATTTCTACCACCCGAAGCATCAGCGGCTCCGCCTCCGCCAGCCGGTTCGTGGCATGCAACAACTGGGCGAGGTTGTTGAGGGCGGTGGCGATTCGCGGATGTCCGACCCCCAGCCGGTTTTCCGCCAATCCCAGCGCCCAGCGGTTCAAAGGCTCAATCGCCGCACGGCGGGCGGCGTCGAAAAACACCCTACGGCGTTTCCAAAACCACTCCAAAGCCTCCTCCGCATCCGCCAAATCCCGATGGTAAACCGCCTCCCGCAAAGCCTGTTCATGCCGCCGGGTCACGTCTTTTGGCGTGGCCGCTAGGCAGCGGGCGTCGAACCAGCCGAACAGGAAGGCTTGCAGGCCGGCGCGGGTGTCCGCGTCCAGCGCGGCGCGCAGATGTTCGCGCATCAGGCCGTGCAGGCGGTGGCGTCCGTCGAGGCCGGTTTCGATGAAGGAGAAGCCGGTGAATTCAGCCCAGGCGCTGGGCGGGTAGCCGGTCGGGACAAGGGAGTGCCGGGCGGTCGAGTCTGAAACCTGTTCCAACAGGTTTCAGCT
>CAZOTR010000495.1:0-1881 GCA_964582755.1 uncultured Methylococcaceae bacterium
CTGATTTCCTTCGCGCTGGCAGCCCTCTCCTCCGCGACTTTTGCCGCGTCCGTCCCCAGCTACGCGGAAGTGAAGGCGGCGATTGACAATACGCTGGCAAAAGTGGAAGAAGCGAGAGCTTCGCTGGACAACGGCACGGACAGCCAAAGCGTGATCAAGCAGATTTCAACGGCTCGGCAATTGCAGAAGGATATCGCCAATCAAGATCTGGATTTGAAGCGCAACCAAGCCGCCGGCGTCTTGAAAACCGTGCGTGAGAAGATAGAAGGAAACGACATCCCCGCGGCGAAACAATCTCTGGACGACGCCATCAATCGCTATAAAGAGATCAAGCAGCTCTACGCAGCCAGCCACAGCTAAGCTTAAAACAGGTGAATACGCCGTATAGTCCTCGACCCCATCGGATGACATTCGTACGGCGCTATTCATCCAAGATTTGATGTTGAGTTGCTGGTGTCATTCAGGGCAACTCCGGTGCCGAACATGACCGGCGGCTTTGGCCGAACCAAAGCCCAATATCGGATCATCATGACCGGCAGCTACATGATTGGCAAGCTGTCATTCGCCACGAAATAGTCATCAGGCAGGTATGGGTCGAACTTTGCCGCTAACAATCGGAGTGAGGCAGCCTTTCCATTGCCTCTAATCTAAACCTATAGTGGACCCCGTTTTTCGGACAGTGATTTAAGATGGTGGCTGGCGAGGAAACGGGGATTGTGATGAGCGAGAAGAAACGCAAGGTGTTCAGCGGCGAGTTCAAGGCGAAAGTCGCGTTGGAGGCGGTCCGTGGCGTGAAGACGGCCAACGAGATCGCCCAGGACTTCGGCGTCCACCCGACGCAGGTGGGGCAGTGGAAGCGGGAGTTGCAGGAGCAGGCCGGCAGCCTGTTCGAGGCCAAGCGGGGGGCCAAGCCGGCGGAGCCGTCGGCCAGCCCGGAGCGGCTGTACTCCGAGATCGGGCGGCTGAAGATGGAGTTTGACGGGTTGAAAAAAAGTTCGGGATCAGCCCCTAGCCGACCGCAAGCGTTGGGCCGATGCGGGCGGGCCGCTGCCGCTGGCCCGGCAGTGCGAACTGGCGGGCGTCGCCCGCTCCACGGCCTACGCGCCCCACAAGGCGGCGCGGCCGGACGCGGAGGCGTTGGCGCTGCTGGCGTTGATCGACGCCGAATACACGCGGCACCCATTCTACGGCAGCCGCAAGAGGGTGGTTTATTTGGAACAGGCGGGCCACCGGGCCAACCGCAAGAGGGCCCGGCGGCTGACGGGGATTCTGGGGCTGGCGGGCATGGCGCCGGGGCCGCCCGCCCGCCGCCCGCCTCCGCAGCACAAGGCCTGCCCTTACTTGCTACGGGGCATGGCGGCCGGCCGGCCAAACCAGGTTTGGAGTGCCGACATCGCCTATGTCAGGCTGGCGCGGGGCATGGCCATTCGCATGGACGGCAGGGGCCGGGCGCTGGACAATATCTTCGTGGAGCGCCTGTGGCGCAGCGTCAAATACGAGGACGTATACCTGAAGGGCTATGCCGGGGGGCCGGAGCAGCTGCTGGGGTTGGCGGACTACTTCGCGTTTTACAACGCGGAACGGTTTCACCAGTCCCTGGATTGCCTGACACCCGACGAGGTGTACCGGACAGCCACTGGCGGCGGGGCCAGGATCGTGGACAAGTACGCCGAAAAGGAAATCTCGCGCACGGAAACAGAAGCCGAATCAGGGCAGCGCTGTTCCGCTGCAAGCGATGGTTTACCCTCTTAAATTCAACCTAAAACTGTCTTGACCTTGGGGTGGTCCACTTAAGTGGCGTCCATTCGATCTTGCTATTTTTTGCGATGGCGGACTCCAAGTCTTGGCCGGACCGTCTGTTTCAATGAAGGTCGTCAGAGA
>CAZOTR010000496.1:0-1876 GCA_964582755.1 uncultured Methylococcaceae bacterium
CGGTTTGCGTGGCGAACTCAAACGCCATCAAGCGTTCCTACCCCATTTTAGGGGGTAGGAATGAGGTTAGGGGGTAGGGCTGGAAGCCGCGCCACGCTTGGGCTAGAGCGGTTTCTACCCCCTCTACCCCCTTTGAGAGCATATACGGCCTATGGCTTTGCGCATTGTTGCCGGTTTGAAGGCCGCAAGCCGCGCCAGCCGTGGGCTAGGGCGAAATTTGACGGTGTGCAGTGAGAAGTTTTGGAAAATTCACCAACTGGACGCGCCGCCAAGGCCCAAAGCCGCTAGTTTTCCGATGGCTAATCACAAGTGTTGCAGCCCGCTTGGCAGGGCCATCCAGACGCCCACGCATCGGGATTCCGCCGTCTTGTCCTGCCGGACGATGGAAATGCGGTTAAAGTCGGAGGGGGGGGAGGGCGCGAAAAGCTGATATACGCTGGGGGGTATCCAGGCGGAACCGGCCCGCAAGCCCGGCCAGACGGCCAAGGCGGCGCGGCGGGCCACGCCCTTGGCCTTGCGCCGCCACGATCCGCCGAAGCGGCCACGGGCAGGCCAGCGGGCCGGAACCGGCACCCAAGCGGGCGGGCATCGTCGGTCACCCCCGGCAGGCTTCCCGGCAGAGCCGAGGGCGGAACCGGCCCGCAAGCCCGGCCAGACGGCCAAGGAGGGGCGGCACTGGCCCCTCATGTTTTGCATGTCCAGAAAAGTACACCTTTTTGGACATGACGCAATGCCCCCTGGAAGCCGCGTTCCACCGTGTCCAGAAAAGTCCAAAATGATTTATTTGACACTATGTGCAGGTAAGCTTATGATGAAACTGAACATAAACAACAGGCCAGAGGGGCTTGCCATGAACGTCGGATACATTCGAGTCAGCAGCTACGACCAGAACACCGCCCGGCAACTTGCCGATGTCACCTTGCAAAAGGTTTTCGAGGAAAAGGCCAGCGCAAAGGACGCCAAGCGCCCCCAGCTTCAAGCCTGCCTGGAGTTCGTGAGGGAGGGAGACCTATTGCACGTCCATTCAATCGACCGCCTTGCAAGGAACCTTGTGGACCTACAACAGATTGTGGACGGCCTGACCAAGAAGGGCGTTGCCGTGCGGTTCCACAAGGAGAACCTTGAGTTCAACGGCAAGGACAGCGCCTTGCAAACCTTGATGTTTCAGATGATGGGGGCTTTTGCCCAGTTCGAGCGGGCTTTGATCCGCGAACGGCAGCGGGAAGGCATAGCCGCCGCGCAAGCCAGCGGGAAGCGCATAGGCGCACCGTCCAAAATCAGCCCTGAAACCCTGGCCGAAATCCGTGGCAAGCTGGGGCAAGGCGCGTCCAAGAAGGCATTGGCGGCGGAATACGGAATCAGCCGGACAACGCTATACGCGGCGCTGGGCGATGTCGAGGCGGGCCGTGCCGAGTAGGCAAAAGACGCGGGCATCGTTGGGACGGGGCAGGGATGGGGCGAGGCGGCACTTTTAGGCGTGTACTACCTGGAACACGCGGTCAGCACCCAACGCTTCGCGGACGAGGACAAAGAGAACGAACCGGCGCGGCGGATATGGCAATGGCTGAAGAACGAGGTCAAGGCGGGCAGGGCGAAGGCTTTCACCTTCGCCGGCCTGTTGCAGCGCAGCCCACGGCCACGCCAGCGGACCGGAACCGGCACCGGCCAGAAGCCGCATAACACTATCCAGGCCGCACCGGGAGCCTTGGAAGGTTCCCATAGACAGGCAGGGTTTCCGCCAGAGTTCAGGCCCAACCGGAAGGCATCGAAAAACAAGGCATTAACGTGCTATGGGGGTACTTTTGGGGGTATCTGAGAATACTAACCTTTGGTGCTAGTTTGATACAGGGTGGCCATGGAGACGGTCTAAGTCGAT
>CAZOTR010000497.1:0-1856 GCA_964582755.1 uncultured Methylococcaceae bacterium
GAACTTAAGCATGTCGCTTAGCCGGGTGTCTGTCGAAACTGGGCAAGATCAGTTTACCTGAGCAGGAGCGAAAAATAGCGGAAAACAACGGGCGCTTTAAGACGCTGGCTTATCCGCAGTTGATCGAATGGCTGAAAGACTGCCGCCGGGAATGCCAAGCCGACCGGGTTAGCGTTTTTCTAAGCGAGTTCGCCGATTACATCCAAAAACAATTTGCGGGGATGGAAATGGCTGAAATGCAAGAAGTTGTCAATATTGCGTTGACAAATGATAAAACATTGCAAGCGGCCTTGGAGGTTGCCAATGCAAACTGTATAATTAAAAGATATTTGCTTGAGAAAGTATTGATTAATAAACTGAAGGAAATATTGCCTAATAGTTGTTGGAAATTGACATGGCATTGGCCAAACGATGATTGTTTTAAACCAGAAGCTCACATCGATATCAGGTGTCCAGAGGCGACGCACTATACTGCGAGTTTTGAGTTTATCAGTGCTGGATGTAACCGGCTTGAATATGGGATATTGAGAAATCCTGGATTACCTGATTTGCCTGATGTGCGCGAGTGTTTGAATCGTCGTATAGGCAAAGGCAAAAAAACCAAAAATAGGCCATGGTATCGTGCATTCCAGCCTTATGGAGATTGGTCTGTGCAGGTCGAGCCTTGGCTTGAAATTCAAAACGGCACAATGGCGGATAAAATCATCGGCAAAACCAAAGAAATTTACGATGCCTTGCGTGACGCGGGGCTGTTGCATCAACTCAGCGGCAATACGCCATAAAGACTCCGCAAGCCACCGGGGCATCCCATGAGCGCCCCCCCCACGACACGGACTTTTACGCTTGGCTGCGGCAACAAGCCGAGTTTCTAAGGCAAGGCCGTTTTGCCGAATTGGATGTGAAACACCTAGGCGAGGAACTCGAAGGCATGGGCGCATCCGAGCCATGTAGGGTACGCACCGCGCACCATTCATAATGTCCGGTCGTTCCGTCGAGTTTGAAAACAGCGTCAAGATTGCCACCACAATTCCATCCCACAAAGGCATTCACATCCGATGAAGGTGCGCGGCGCGCACCCTACCAGACTTGATTGCTCCAGTGAGTATAATTTGATTTCTATCATCGGAATCTCACAAGTCTATCACCCAATTTCGAGAAGATATGATGAAAGTTGTCACCTATTCCCACGCCAAAACCGCGTTGAAATCTGTCCTGGACAGTGTGCAGCAAGATGCCGATGTCACCATCATCAGCCGTCGTGCCGACGAAGGCGATGCCGTGGTGATGTCCCTCGACTATTACAACAGCATGATGGAAACCCTCCATCTGTTATCCACTCCCGCCAATTCCGAGGCTTTAGCAAGGGCCATCAAGCAAGACAGACAGGGATTGGCACAGGTGCGGGACTTGATCGACGATAGTGATGTTTGATGCGTAGCATCCGCTTTGTTCCCGACGCTTGGGAAGCCTATTTGTATTGGCAAGAACAAGATCGAAAAACCCTCAAACGCATAAACACCTTGATTACAGCGGCAGCCCGTGAACCTTTCACAGGATTAGGCAAACCAGAGCCTTTGCGTGGCAATCTGTCCGGCTATTGGTCCAGGCGGATTGATGACTCCAACCGATTGGTTTACCGTGCCACAGACGCTGAACTGGTCATTATTGCTTGCCGGTTTCATTATGATGGCTGAATCCGTCTTGGCCCGCGAACTCCATCCCCCACCCCAAAATATGGCAAAAAAATTTTAATCGCTTGGACGATGGACTGATTATCTTGTTGATCGTGTACGCCAAGGCAAAATTCGACAATCTGCCGACGGCATTCTTAAACCAACTCAAAGAGGCGATAAGCG
>CAZOTR010000498.1:0-1845 GCA_964582755.1 uncultured Methylococcaceae bacterium
AACCCGCAAGCTACAAGGCTTCGCGGGTTTTTTGTTGTCCCGTGCCATCCCATCCCGTACCATCGAAGCGCAGGGCTTTTGTTGGTACATCTGTTGGTATCACCCCATGGCCTTGCTTCCGTACCATCAAACCGAGGGGAAAGCCCATGTTGAGCGACGTTGAGGCCCGCAAGGCCAAGCCACAAGAGAAGCCCTACAAGCTCACGGACGGCAAGGGGCTTTATCTGCTGGTCAACCCGTCCGGCGGCAAGCTGTGGCGGATGAACTACCGGCACGGCGGCAAGCAAAAGACCCTGGCCCTAGGCAGCTATCCAGAGGTTGCGCTTGCCAAGGCGCGGGAACTGCTGGAATCAGCCCGCAAGCTGTTGGCGGAGGGCATAGACCCCATGGCCGACCGCAAGGCCACCAAGCAAGGCAACGCGGAACGGGCCAAGAACAGCTTTGAGGCCGTGGCCCGCGAATGGCTGGCCTTGAACGAAGGCAAGTGGGCGGAAACCACGCACCGGCACATCAAGGAGCGGCTCGAAAACAACGCCTTCCCGTGGCTGGGCGAAAGGCCGGTAGCCGACATCACGGCGCGGGAACTGCTGGCCGTGCTAAACAAGACCGTGGAGCGGGGCCGGATAGACACCGCCCAGCGGGTAAGGAGCGATTGCGGGCGCGTGTTCCGCTACGCCGTGGCGACAGGCAGGGCGGAGCGAGATCCGACCGGTGACCTTGCCGGGGCGTTGCCCGCCGCCAAGACCACGCACCGGGCCACCTTGGTGGAACCCAAGCAAGTGGGCGAATTGTTAAGGGCCATCGACGCCTACACCGGCACTTTTGTTGTCCGGGCTGCTTTCAAGCTGGCCCCATTGGTGTTTCTGAGGCCGGGGGAACTGGTACAGGCGGAATGGGCGGAGTTCGACCTGGACGCGGGCGAGTGGCGCATACCCGGCGAACGCATGAAGATGAAGGGGCGGCACATTGTCCCCCTGTCGCGGCAGGCCGTGGCGATCCTGCGCGAACTTCACCCGCTGGTCGGCGCGGGGCGGTTCGTCTTTCCGGGTGTGCGCAACCCCAAGGTACACATGAGCCGGGAGAGCATCCGGGCGGCATTGATCCGCATGGGCTACGGGCCGGACAGTGACAGCCCAATGACCGCCCACGGCTTCCGCTCGATGGCATCCACCCTCTTGCATGAGCAGGGGTGGAACACCGACATGATAGAGCGCCAGCTTGCCCATGCCGAGCGCAACAAGATCAAGGCCGCGTACAACCACGCCGAACACCTGCCGGAGCGGCGGCGCATGATGCAGGCATGGGCGGATTACCTGGACGGGCTGAAAACCGGGGCGGACGTGATACCGTTCAGGCAAAAAGCCTGATACCCTTATCAAAACCACGCCTAGCTTTAGCGGGCGAATACCGGGACACCTTCACCCGGCGGCGTGGTTCCTATCTTGAAGGGCTGGCCTTGAAGGGGGCTTGATGGAAACTGCGACAAAACGAGAAAGAATTGAGGCCGCATTCGGACACCTAAAAATTCTCGATAACGAAGAGGCAAAAGGCCGTTTTGCAATGTTGGTAGATAACTTGGAAACGCTACCTTCAAAAGCAGGGCCACCGCATCATTTTATGTATGTTGGGAAAAATTCCACCATAAAGGAGCTTGAAGACCTAAAGAAGAAAGCCGAGGCATTAGCCGAACGCTTGGCTTCTCTTAGCGGCTACTCAGTAGACGCGCTAGCGCATCTTGGTGTTGTGGATTTTCGGCGTTCTATGCAAAGCCATTCTAAAATAATGGCCGATCATGCCGGACGTGCAATTGATCTTGTTACCGTGCCGAACACGCCGACAGGATGG
>CAZOTR010000499.1:0-1844 GCA_964582755.1 uncultured Methylococcaceae bacterium
CCCCATGACCCCGATCAGTTTTTCAGTTCTGTTGATCGAAAGCGCCGTTTTTCCCAGCTCACTGTGGTGGGGACGGTAGCCGTCTACCAGTTGGCCGGTTTGTGCGCATTGGCCGTTTCGTTTTCCCTGCATTCCCGCGTGATGGCGGAGATGCTAGGCGACACCGGTTTCGTGCCGTATGCCATCGCCGCAAGCCTGGAAGGCTTCAAGCTCGGCACCATCGTGGTTTATGGCTACCTGCACCGGAAGACGTTGACTAGGCCAGAAGCGGGATGGCTGGAGCGGATCAAGCCTTTGCTTTATGTCGGCTTGATTCGATTTTTCCAGTTGATGGTGTTGTCGCTGTCTTTGCTTTGCACAATGGCGGTTATAGCCAAAATATTCGACCGTACCAATATGTCCGCGACTCAAGCCGAAGATATGGGTGTGCTTAACGGAAATTATCAGCGCAAGCTGGGGGAAATGGCGAATCGGCAGACGCAGGAAAAAAGCGATTTGGAAAAGAACCTCGCCGAGGAACGACAAAGGCAGGAGGAACAATTTCGGCCTGGCATTGCGGCGGCGGAGGATGGACTACGCCTTGAACGCGGAAGACCTGACAGGGTGACAGGGCGGGTTATGGGGCCTCGCTATGAAGCTCATCGGTGGGAGTTAGAAACTCATACCAATAATTTACAAGCCGCACTGGCCGAACACAACCGTCAAGTGGCGGCACAGCGCAATACGCTCAGCCAACGCCATTCGGAGGAAATCAAAAATCTCAATGCTTGGTATGAGCAAGAGCAGGAAAAAATCCGTCACGCCAGTTATCAAGGCGACCATCGGGTTGAGCATAAAACCATCGCAGCCGTAGTCACGATTATCAACGATATCGCCGACTTCTTCGGAATAGGCAAGGTGTTGGCACCGAGTGGATTTGTGGCGATATTCGCGTTAATGCTGTCAACGATCTTGGAAATGGGCATTTTTCTGAGCTTCTCCGCCTTGGCCAAGCTGGCTTTTCCAGAAGACGTGCTGCTGTTCGAGCAGTATATGCAGGAGGCTCAAAAAAAAACTTCGCCCACTGGTTCCTGACCAAACAACGACTTGAACGGCTGAGGGCGTTGAGCAAGGCCCAGATGAAAAACCTGCGGAAAGTAACCCGGCAACTTCGCCGCAGGTGGTTTTGACAATGTGGGCACAGGCATTAAACCGGTTTGCCAATGTGCCTCTTTTAGAGCATTACCTGCCGGATGACCGAGTTGAACCATTCACTTTAAGAGGAATTCCTATATGAGAAACGACAACGAACACATGCAAAACTTGACCACAGAATTGGAGGTTGAAGTTACCCAAATGCCGCAAATTTCAAAGGATCGCCGGTTTTTCGAGATACTATTCCGTAGCGAGGAATACCGGAAGGTCGCGGAGGCGCAGTTGGAACTTGTTACCACGCAAATCGAATACCGCCGCCAAGCCTTGAAGATATTTGCCAGTTCGCGCATCGAAGAACTACGCCAACATTGCGAGAGCGAGGCGCAGATTCGTGGCTATGAGTTCAAATTTCGCACGGAGCAACGTACCCGTGAATTGATTTCTGAGCGGGAGGTATGGGCCAATCGGGAAGTGGATAATTTTCTACAAAACTACGAGGCTGCCGTTAAGCGGATGGAGGAGATTCGCGTCCCGAAGGCTAAGGCCAAAGAGCAGGAAAGGCTGGATCAAACCTTGGAAGCATTTTATGACACCATCGAGCATTTTAACCAAGAATTCAGCAGAACCTTGAATTTTCAGGCGGATTCGTCCAATAACGATAAACCTGTGAAGTAGGGCTGGAGTATTGCTGTCGAAGCAAGTGCGTGGGT
>CAZOTR010000500.1:0-1832 GCA_964582755.1 uncultured Methylococcaceae bacterium
GCCGTATCCGTGCCGACCCAGCCCAACCCTAGATTGCCGTCCCGGACCTCGAAGACGTCCGAGTAACGCCGGCGCCCCTTGCCCCGCTCGATCCGGGCTTTGCAACCGAAGGCGATGACTTCCGCCACCTGCTCGGCTGTCTGCCCGCGCACGTTGCCGCAGTAGGCGTCGAATCTCATCGCCGACCCCCTTTGGTGGGCACCCGTTTGGGGGCTATCCCCCGGTGGGGTCGGTGGGGGGGTGTTGCTCCTTCTTCTGTGGTTTTCGTCGACTTAACCCCCCTATTAGAGGCAGGGGGGTTTTCCCCAAGGGCACCGCCCGTCGTGCGCGGCTGCGCCGCCCTCGCCGGTCGCCGCCCCTGGATACGCTCCGCCAGCGTCACCAGGTCGGTTGAGACGCCGTCAACCATCGACAGCTGACGCTCAAGCTCCTGCTCCAACACCTGCTGCGACCTCAGCAGGTTCTCTGCAAAGCCTGCCTTCACTGCCCCCTTCGCCCGCTCGGCCGCGTCCATCATCTTCACAACCCGTTGCAAGGCAGGTTCGGCCGCTTCGAGCAGCTCGCGGAGCACCTGTGATCGTGAGACGCGCTGCGCCCTGGCCATGGCGCCCACCAAGTCGTAGAGCGAAGGGGACAGGGTGACGTTGACTCGCGGATTCTCTGTAGGCATACGGAACACCTGTTCTTGGGTGTTCCACTGTAGCACGACAGGAACTAAAGGCAAGGCCGCTCGCCGCTGGGCAGGCCGGCTGGCCTCAAATGCAGTCCAGCCAGCCAAGCCCGCAAGCGTGAGGACGCTACGGTCTGTCAAGGCCACTCCGTGCGCCCGAATCACCTGTGACGCACGCAAGGGCCGGTGACGGTCGACCACCTGCGCGTGACGCACTCCGGACCTTGACAGCCCTCCGCTACCGAACGCACCGCACCCACGGATGACCTCGCCACAGGCGCGGACTGGCAAGCCGCAGATCGTGAGCCGGACCCGCCTGCGCGACCAGCTGCCTGACGACGTACGCGCGCCCGGAAGCCTCCCCAAAGGCCCGCGCCTCTGCTTCGCTTGCGAACGGCCCGTTCGACCAGAACCGGCTACTGCGCGTGCCGGCCAGCGCACACAACCAGTACGGCGCCACCTCAGCCACGCTTGCCCCCGACCTCGGCTGCCTCATCGTCCAAGCGCCACACCTCGGCGAGCTCGCGCCCGATGCACTCCCAGTCGCCGAAGTCCTCGAGCATCTGCTCCCAGTGGCGCCGATGCGTACGTGCCAAGTACAGCGTGGTCTTGTCGAAGCGCGGCGGGTCCTGCGCTACAGCGAACCGTTGCACATCAACATGGCACAACTGCTCCGCAACGCGCTGGGTCCAGCCCGCCAGCCCCCACGCATTGACCGGGCACACGCTCGCAGCGGCCATCTTCAGCAACGGCTTGTGCGGGTGCATCTCAGCCTCAGCCCGCGCCCAGTTCGGTTTGCCGAAGTGGAGCCGGTCCTTCATCAAGCCCGCCTCGTACACCCGCACCATGGCCTGACTCTGCCGCGTGCCCCAGTAGACGGTGCGGCCCCGATTGCCGTTGCGCGGCGCGATGATGTCCGACTGCACACGCGGATCGGCATGCGCGTCGATGACATCGACCAAGCGCCCGAAAGCCCCCTCCTGGTCGTAGTCCTCGCAGGAGTCCAGCCGCGACACGGTGTGCGCAGGCGCCGGCCAGTGTCTCCGGATGGTGCCCACCGCTTGCGGCGTCGCGGCGCCCTTGAACTCGAAGTAGGCCGCCCCGAGAGCCGTATCCGTGCCGACCCAGCCCAACCCTAGATTGCCGTCCCGGACCTCGAAGA
>CAZOTR010000501.1:0-1827 GCA_964582755.1 uncultured Methylococcaceae bacterium
CGACGGCCTCCGGGCCGGTTTCCACTTCCCCCTCTTCGTCCACCCATGCGGTTTCCCCGCGGATGGACCGGATTCGGGTTCCAACCGGCAAGAGCGCGCCGCCCAAAATCCGGTACAGCGCCCCGTCCGCCAGATCCTCGGCGTAGGCGTAGGCGCAGACCCCGTTGGCAAACAGCAAAACATAGCTGCCATCCAATTCCGAAGGAACGCCAACCACAATCCCCACCGAGTCCGGGCCGGTATGCACATCGACTTCCTCGTCTGTGTCGCCGGATTCACCGAAGATGGACACAACCCGGGTTCCCGGAGGGTATTTTGGCTGGGGCGGGTTGCCGCCCGGCCCGGCCCGACGGACCTCCGGCACTTCGTCCCCGGTTTCGGGGTCGTCCTCCAGGATCGTGTTTAAGAACCCGACCACCTCCAGAACGTCACCCTCGTCCAACTCCTCCACCCTTCTTCTCAGGGCTGCCAGTACATCGGTCGGCGCAAGGCCTTCCCATTCCTCTATGTTGGACTTCACGCAAAACGCCAGGTCAAAGTCGTGAATGTGCATCGCCTATTCCTCCGTCGCTTGTTGTTTCGTCTGTTTCCGGCATCTCGCAGTGAACGCCTTCGCGGCATGTGGGGGCTTTATCGTCCTTGAAGAAGCCCGCAAGTTCGGCCGCCACGTTTTCCCCGTGCCGCGCCAAGCGCAACGGATCGGCCCCCTCGGCAGCCCATTCCCGCATGAACGCCCGTTCCGGGGCTGAAAGCTTGCTCAACAACGTGTGCGAACGGGCAAACAGTTTTTCAACCGAAGCCAGGGTTTTCAGCATCATTGCCCTGTCGCAGCCTTCAAGCAGCGACGCCAAGTGCTCATCAAGCGCAGGTTTTCCGCCCATTGTCATACTCCTTCCCTGCCTGCTTCGGCCACTGACATGACTTTCCCGGATGCGTCCAGTTCCAGCGTGAAGCGCTTGCCGAAAACCTTCGGGCAGCCGGTGAATGAAGGCAGCAGGCGTTCAATGGCCTTCGCCGGAGTCGCGGAGGTGTTGGCCACC
This sequence comes from uncultured Methylococcaceae bacterium, assembly GCA_964582755.1. Lineage (GTDB taxonomy): Bacteria > Pseudomonadota > Gammaproteobacteria > Methylococcales > Methylococcaceae > Methylumidiphilus. Next base: position 1,041 of record CAZOTR010000501.1, read on the forward strand.
ACGAATTTTTCAAACGCCCAGTCATCCTCGTCCTTGACCGACTGGTTGTAGCTGTCATGCTCGTCAAAGTACGAACAGGCTTGGTTCACCACTGAACCGGAGGCGTCACCCTTCGGCACCACGAACAGCCCCTCGCCCTCCAGGTAGATCGAATTGCCTTCGATTTCGACCGTATTACCGTCAAAGGTCAGGCGGTATTTTTCGCAAAATACCGCATCACCGCACACCCACTGGCCTTCGAAATTGGCCCGGTGGGTTTCGCCGACAATCTCCACATCGACCGCCTGCCCGTCCATCCCGATCATGTGCCGGTGCAGCCAATGGCCTTGGGCTAAGGGATGGTCGTAAACCAGCATCCCCTTGTGCCACGCGTACATCCAGTGCGGCGCGTTCTCCTCACTGAAACACTCCAGCTGGGCGATGGCGACCTTGCCGGTCTCCACGTCCTCGCGGGTGACGGTTTCCGCCTGGTCGAGATTCACCGGATAAGCGCCTTCCTTGATGGGATAGCTCTGGATGAAAGACAGCACTTGCCGGGGAATGACCGGCACGTCGTTCAGCAACTCAAGGCAATCCCATTTCCTCAGCGTGTCATAACCCTTGGCAAACGCCTCGGGTTCAAGGCTCGCCGCCAGAGCCTGGATTCTCCGAATGACCTCCTGCCTGACGACATCAGCCACCTGCTTGACCACTTTGTCTTCATCGACCAGTTTGTCACGGTCGGGAAGCCTCGCATGAAACAGCGAGGAATCCAGGTGGATCACATTGCTGTTGTCCCCCCGGTGCC
>CAZOTR010000502.1:0-1822 GCA_964582755.1 uncultured Methylococcaceae bacterium
AATTCTTAACATGCATCGCAATATGCAAATCAATTTGATTTTGCAATCGCAGATTGGCCACCCCACACTGCCTCGGCAAAGGGAGTGCCGGGCGGTCGAGTCTGAAACCTGTTCCAACAGGTTTCAGCTCCCGCCAAGGCACTACTTTGCCCTACGGGCAGCCTGCGCCGTCCCCGCTCAACTCGAAGCCTGCGCTTCTCGTTCGCAGATGACTCTACGCCGCTTCGTTGCACCTTGCAGGTTCCCTAACGGGAACCCGCCCGGTGCCTGCGGCTTCGCAGGGGCATGGAAAACATCCCGCCTTTGCCGCAAGCGGCGCGGCTTTGTTTTCCAGCTTCGCGCAACTTATCGCTTTTCGGCGACACTTATGCCATCACAATGGGCAATTTACGAGCCATCCTAGATATCTGCCGTCGTCTCCGGCCGCGCACTCCATGCTAACTTTGGCGCAGACTAGACAACTCATGTCAAGTCATTGTTTAAAAATGTAATTTATCCCCATAAAATGCGATCAACCAACTAAAATAATAAGGGATGGAAGGCATGGACAAGCCGAAGACGGGCCGCGATTGCACACGGTATGCGCAGTGGCAGGAGAAAAATCAGAGGGAGCAGAGCCAGGTGGAGACGCCAGTTTCGCAATATACATTGCAATTCGCAAAGAACTTATAATTTGCAATCGGGGCTGTGGTGAGAAACATTAGGACTTACGCAGAACTGCTTTGCGTAAGCCCTAACTGGCTGCATGGGAGTGGGCCAGATCATTTCCCCACCTTGGCCAGCCAAGCGTTGGTGTCTTCCAGGCTTTGGCGGGTCAGGCTGCCAGCCCACAAGCGCAAAGCCGCCAAAGAGCGGATGTAGTGGTAGCGGGCCTGGGCTTGCTCAAACCGCGCCTTCAGCAGATTTTTTTTCGACTCCAAGACCGCCACGATGGTGGACACGCCCAACTCGTAGCTATGCTCTTGCGCGTCGCGGGCCTTTTCGCGGGCCTGGACTTCCCGCCCGGTGGATTCGATGCGCGCCTTCCCCGCCAGCGCGTCCAGGTAAGCGGTGCGGGTTTCCCGCTCGATCTCGCGGAACTTTTGCGCCCGTTTTTCCGTGGCGATCTGGTAACGGGCGATAGCTTCGCGCACCGTGGCCTCGATCCCGCCGCCAGAGTAGATCGGCACATTCAATTGCATGCCGACCGTGCCGACCGTGTAACGCCCCAGCGCACGGTTGTCGAAACCGCCGTTGTCGGCGTAGGTTTCCGACAATTGCAAGGAGACCTGCGGCAGATGCTCGGCGCGGGCGCTGGCGATGATCTTGCCGTTGGCCTCAATCGCATAGTGCAGCGCGATCAGCGCGGGATTCTTCTCGGTGGCGTCCCGCACCCATTCATCCACCTTCCCCGGCACGGCGGGAAGATCCTCCTTGGCCAAAGGCGCGACCGACGGCACCGGCACGCCGGCCAATTCGCGCAACTTCTCCAAACCCACCAGCCGGGCGTTCTCGGCCTCGATTTCACGGGTGAGCAGGGTTTGGTAATAGGCTTCGATCTCGTAAAGGTCGGTGACCGGAGCCAGTTGCAGCTCATTCATCCGGCGAATGCGCTTCATGTCCCCCTCGGTCAACGCCTTTTCGCCTTCGATGGCGCTCATCTGGTCGGTCGCTTCCAGCACCGTGAAGTAACGGTCGATCAGGTCGGCGGCAACATCCATGTGGGTGGCCTCCAATTGCAGTTCGGCCTGCTGGATCGCCGAACCCGCCCCTTGCAAGCGCAGATAGCTGGGCAGGTCGAACAACGCCTGGCGGGCCTGGATGACGCCGCGCACGCTTTGGT
>CAZOTR010000503.1:0-1817 GCA_964582755.1 uncultured Methylococcaceae bacterium
CGGGGATAGTAGCTGTTGCGGAAGCGTTGCAGCAGGTCTTCGGGTTTTTCGCCGGTGGTCTTGCTGGTGATCTTCACGCAAAACGCATTGCCGCCGCCAAATTCGTTGCGGATGACTTTCACGATGTCATCGGCGTGGAGGTCGTTCTTGGCAAAGACCAGGGTTTTCGGCACTTCGGCCCGGCCCGGAAATATCTCCGTGAACAGCTTTTGATGGAAGGTTTTGATGATGAGCCGCAATTGGGGCAGGGACACCACGTCCACATCTAGTTGGTTGGCGGTGTAGGTCAGATCGTCCGCCATTTCCTCCATGCGCTTTTTCAAGCTGCGCCGGTCGCGCAAAGGCACCATGAAGCCGGGTTCCCCGCGCAGGGTTGCGCCATTCTGGCTGATTGCCGTGGCGATACGGTACACGTCAAAGCCCACATTCACCCCGTCGGCGACGGCCCTTTCATGGGAATAATCTTGCACCAGATTGCCGAAGAAAAAGCCCAAGGTTTGCGGTGTGGGCGTGGCGGTCAGGCCGATGAGGAAGGCATCGAAATATTCCAACACCTGCCGCCAGAGGTTGTAAATCGAGCGGTGGCATTCGTCGATGACGATGAAGTCGAAGGTTTCGATGGGGACTTGCGGGTTGTAAACCACCGGCATGGGTTCCCGGTTGAGCGGGCTGGCATCCTCAAACTGGGAGCTTTCTTCCTCGTCTTCCCGATAGTCCGCCTCGCCTTTCAGCATGGAATAAAGCCGTTGGATTGTCGTGATGACCACCTTGGCCGCGGGGTCGATGGCATTGTGGGCCATGCGCTGCACCGGATATTCTTCGGTGAAGTTGCGGCGGGTGTAAGGGCTTTGGAATTGCTGGAATTCATTCAAAGCTTGCCGCCCCAGGTTGCCCCGATCCACCAGGAACAAAATCCGCTTGGCCCCGGCGAATTTGATAAGGCGATAGCAAAAAGAGCAAGCGGTGTAAGTCTTGCCCGAGCCGGTCGCCATTTGGATCAAGGCGCGGGGCAGGTTGCGGCTTAATGAATCTTCCAGATTGCCGATGGCTTCGGCTTGGACTTCCCACAGCCGTTCAGTTGCCTAGGCAGGAAGCTGTTGCAACCGGTTGCGGACTTGGTTTTCCAGCTTGACCAGCCGCAAAAGTTCTTCGGGGCGGTGAAAGCTGAAGACTTCCCGGCTTCGGTAATTAGGTTCGCGGGCGTTGGTGAATTGGCTGTTCAGACCTGTCGTTTCATAGGCAAAGGGCAGGGGGCGATGCCAGACGGGCAGGTGCTGGGGAAGGCCGAAGGTGTACTTGGAGGATTGGATTTCCACGCCGGTCAGGGTGTGGCCCTCCGGCTTTGCCTCCACCAAGCCGATCGCCTTGCCCTCTACATAAAGCAGGTAGTCCGCAAAGCCCGATTGCAAAGGGAACTCCCTAATCGCCACGCCGGAAGAGGCATGGATGTCCATGGCCTTGAAGTCTTGAACTTGCCAACCACAGGCTTCCAGTTGGCGGTCGATTTCAATCCGGGCTTTTTGCTCGGGGGTGAGGGGCGGCATGGCTTATGTGGTTCCTTTACATAGGTTGGGCACTTTTGAATTATGCCACGATCCAGGGGAAGTTCTCTTAGCTTTTCTAATGGCTTGCATGGCCGATCATGCGGAATTAGCTGCCGTTGCCCTGGAAAATGCGAGAGGATTTTTTTTGAAAAAGTGTAGCGCCCGTGTAGCGCCAACAAAAAAGGCTTGCCCGGAAAACCGTGCAAGCCTTTGATTTGTTTGGAGCCGATGATGTGAATCGAACACACGACCCGCACATTACGAATGTGCTGC
>CAZOTR010000504.1:0-1810 GCA_964582755.1 uncultured Methylococcaceae bacterium
TCCCGGTTTTGTTGATCCAGCCCGCCAGCAGCGGCTTGCTGGACGGCGCTCCGAAAGCCCGGCGGCAGTTTCTCGATTGGGGCGCGTTCCATCTCGACGCCGGTTTTTTGGAGTATTGGCGCGGCTATGTCCGCGCCTTGGAGCAGCGCAACGCTTTGCTGCGTTCGGGCAATGTCCGGGACATAGCGATATGGAATCATGAACTGTCCCGCTACGGTACAATAGTCGCTTCGGCCCGCGCCGCTTACGCGGAACGGTTGCTTCCTTATTTCCATGCCGCCACCGGGCATTTTTTGGAGGGCATAGCTTTCGAGTTGCGGACTTCCGCCGGCTGGGACACGGACAAGGCGTTGGAGGAGGTGCTGCGGGAGGAAATGTCCCTGGATCTGCGCGACGGCCACACCCACGCCGGGCCACACAAGGGCGATTTTTCGATTCAGGCGGAGGGCCGTTCCGCCAAGAATTGGCTGTCACGCGGGCAGATGAAGCTGTTGGTCTTCGCCTTGTTGCTGGCCCAGGCGCATTTGCTGGAAGAGACCTTGGGCAACAAGGGTTGCGTGTTGATCGATGATCTCGCTTCGGAACTGGATAGCGACAATCGCGGAAGACTGCTGCAATTTCTCAGTATGCGGCAGGCGCAGTTTTTTATCACGGCCACCGACCCGCGTCTGTTGGAGCAGGCGGGCTTGGAGGGTGCGGCGATGTTCCACGTGGAACATGGCCGGATTGCACAGGTTTGATTTAACTTTGGAAGACAAAACGATTATGGCAGCCGACGAATACGATAGTACAAACATTAAAGTGTTGAAGGGACTGGACGCGGTGCGCAAGCGTCCGGGCATGTACATCGGCGACACGGACGACGGCACCGGCCTGCACCACATGGTGTTCGAGGTGGTGGACAACTCCATCGACGAAGCCTTGGCCGGTTATTGCAAGAGCGTCAAGGTGCTGATCCACGCCGACGAGTCAGTCACCGTCGCCGACGACGGACGCGGCATCCCGGTGGACATCCACCAGGAGGAGGGCCGTTCGGCGGCGGAGGTCATCATGACCGTGCTGCACGCCGGCGGCAAGTTTGACGACAATGCCTATAAAGTTTCAGGCGGCTTGCACGGCGTGGGCGTGTCGGTGGTGAACGCCTTGTCCGAGGAGTTGGAGCTTGAGATCCGCAAGAACGGCAGGCTGTACAAGCAACTTTACCGCCACGGCGAGCCGCAAGCGCCGTTGGCCGACGTCGGCCCGGCGGAAGGCTCGGGCACGAAGATCCGCTTCAAGCCCAGCGCCGAGACCTTCACCCACATCCAGTTCAATTACGACATCCTGGCCAAGCGCCTGCGCGAACTGTCTTTCCTCAATTCCGGCGTGCGCATCGAGGTGTTCGATGAGCGCACCGACCGCGAGGACATCTTCGAGTTCGAGGGCGGCATCAAAGCCTTCGTCGAGCATCTGAACAAGAACAAGACGCCCTTGTTCGACAAGGTGTTCTATGTCAGCACCGAGCGCGACGGCATCTTCGTTGAGGCGGCTTTGCAATGGAACGACTCCTACCAGGAAAATATCTACTGCTACACCAACAACATCCCGCAGCGCGACGGCGGCACCCATCTGGCCGGCTTCCGCGCCTCGCTGACCCGCACCCTGAACCAGTACATCGAAGCCCAGGGCTTGCAGAAAAAGCACAAGGTCGCCACCACCGGTGACGACGCCCGCGAAGGTCTTACCGCTATTTTGTCGGTGAAAGTCCCCGACCCTAAATTCTCCTCGCAGACCAAGGACAAGCTGGTTTCCTCCGAGGTAAAGCCGGCGG
>CAZOTR010000505.1:0-1800 GCA_964582755.1 uncultured Methylococcaceae bacterium
CCGTCGGCCTGGTTGACGCGGCCCAAGGCCCGCCAAGGCCAAGCCGCCGAATCCAATGGCTTGCGGTCGTCGCGCCCGACGATGCCCGGCCTGGGACTCCACGCCTGCCCCTCCGCGAGCGCGGCTGCGGTGTGCGACAGCAAGGCCCAGCAGGCAAGCCAGTGAATGGCCTGCGCGGCATAGGCCATTTGCAAGCAGCGGAAAAACAGATTCAGGTATCCATGCTGCGTTTGGCTGGCAGGCCGCAGGCCAGGACGGGGGGAAAGTGCGTTGAGAGAGGCCATGGCAACACCTCTTAGATAAAGCGGGAGAAACCCAATGCCGCCCGCCGGTACCTGCATAATGCGGGAAACCCGCCGACGCGCCTTAAGTTTGACCGCCTTGCCGTTGGAATATTCCGCCGTCCGCATATTTAGAAAAACCCAGCGGTGAAGAGCATCCCGCAGGCACTGGTTTTACCGAAGTGGGCCGCGCCCTAGACAAACCAATGGCAGGCGTGGAACGAGTCGCTCCTGCGAGCGTTTCATGCCAGAATTTGGGCCTGGGTTTACGCCGCAAACAAGGCGGGAAACGGGGTGGCGAGCAATGTGGTGGAGGTGGTGGTTTGAGTTTTTGCCGCGCCGGGGAAACCCGCGCAGAAGAATTCCGGTCGGCATTCCAGCGGAATGCCGACCGGAGATTTAGGTGGCGTTCTTGACGTGTTGCAATACCTCGGGAATGCTTTATTATTGGTGTCGGCCTCATTTTTGAGGCCGATTACACGTTAGGCGTTCAAATGGGTCGTGCGTCTAAATGTGTTCAACTCAATAGACCTTCGAGGAAATACGATGAAAAAAATGTTGCTTGCTTTAGGTTTTTTATCGAGTACTTTTCTGGTCGACTCATCCGCTTGGGCTGCATCTTATATAATTAACAACAACACTTTGATAGGTATCAACGGTCTCTCTATAAACTCGGTACTTTATAATGTCACCTTCGGCGATGGTACAGCCGAACGTGGCTTTTGGCCTGACAACCTCCTTCCTTTCTCCTCCCAAGTTGATGCCTATGCGGCGGCACAGAGCCTTATAGATTTTTTTAATACCAATGCTTTGTTCACAACGGACATCCCCAACGGAATCAATGGCGTACCTCTCCTCAGTCCAAATGTTGGTTCCACCTTTTTTATACCTTACCATATACAGTCACAGACCATCGATTATACTATCTTTGATGCCGACTACTTGTTTTATGGTCAGTCCAGTAATCTTCCATACACCGCGACAGGCCCTCTCAATGGAAGTGTATTTTCCCCCGGCGTATCTGGCGAAACTGGAAATCGCATAACTTTTGCCAACTTTACTCAAGAATTTACCTCGGTCAATGAACCTCCTGTATTTTTGTTGCTAGCGATTGGCATAGTAAGCTTCTACGTCAACACAGTAAGGCGTAGCCGGGTTTAGCCGGGTAGGGTGGGCAAACGACTTCATCGTTTGCCCACGCGAAAACTCCACGAAACTCGGCATAAACGCGGTAAGGTGCGTTAATCTTGCAATGTCGTAGGGTGCGGTGAGGAACGAACCGCACCGTTCGCGGGATGGGCCATCCTATGCGAATGCCGTCTATGCTCCGCGACTGGTGCGGTTCGCAAGCTCACCGCACCTTACGGCAACCCGGAATAAATCCTGCCATCTTTGAAAAATCCAGGACCGTAGATTGGGGTGAGGAACGAACCCCAGCCTTGTAGGGTGCGCACCGCACACCGATTTAAAAATCGCGGCCCAATACTGCGTTCGACCGCACCCGCGCTACTCACGGCCT
>CAZOTR010000506.1:0-1796 GCA_964582755.1 uncultured Methylococcaceae bacterium
TGCTGGGCAGCGGGCTGGCCGTGCCGGTGGGCGCGGGCAGGCTGTTGCTGGGAACTTGGCAGGGCATTTACCTGGGCGAACACCGCGAACGCGGGGGGCCGCGTTCGGTGGTCGCCACCTTGTTCGGCGAGCCCAAGCACCCCGCATGACCGCCAACCCTCTGAGAGAGAAAACCCCTTTGAAAAGAATCCCCCTCCTGTGCCTGCTGGCCGCCCTCACGCAAACCGCTTGCGCGGAAGGCAGCGTCTGGGACAAACCCACGCCCGCCTTGGGCGGCCCCAAGGAATTGACCGTCTACCGCAGCCCGACCTGCGGCTGCTGCGAGAAATGGATCGCCCACATGCAGAAGCAGGGCTTCACGGTGAAGGACGTCCTGTCCGAGGACATGGATGCGGTCAAACAAAAACTGGGCATCCCGCCAAACTTGCAATCTTGCCACACCGCCGTGGTGGATGGTTATGTGGTGGAAGGCCACGTCCCGGCCGGCGACGTGAAAAAGCTGCTGAAAACCAAGCCGCAAGCGGCGGGGCTGGCGGCGCCGGGGATGCCGGCAGGCTCCCCGGGGATGGAGATGGGCGGCGGCAAGGCGAACTTTCCGGTCCTGCTGTTTGACAAAAAGGGAAACGCCGACACATTCAACGAATACACCAACCACTGACACAAGGAGATGAACCATGGAGACTGGCGCTTTACTGCTAGCCGGGGACATTGGCGGAAGCAAGACCAAATTGGCCCTCTATGGGCAAAGCGGGGATGGCTTGTCGCTGGTCCGGGACCACACTTACCGCAGTGCGCACTATGACGGCCTGGAAGGCATGGTGGCGGACTTCCTGAAAGGATCGCCCGGCCTGCCGGTGGCGGCGTGTTTCGGCGTCGCCGGCCCGGTCAGCAACGGGCGTTGCCGGACGACCAACCTGCCCTGGGTGGTCGAGGAATCCGCCCTCTCCGCGCACACCGGCATTCCCGCCGTGCGCTTGATGAACGATCTCCAGGCCATGGCCTTGGGACTGGCGGGCCTGCCCGCCGAGCAATTGGTGGAGTTGAACCCCGACGCACAGCCCCGCGCCGGCAACATCGCAGTCATCGCCGCCGGCACCGGCTGCGGGGAGGCGATACTGTACTGGGACGGCCAAACCCACCATGCCATCGCCACCGAGGGCGGCCACGCCGACTTCGCGCCCAATTCGCAGGGGCAGGACGGCTTGCTGCGCTGGCTGAGGACCAAGTTCAGCGGCCACGTCAGTTATGAAAGAATTCTTTCCGGCCCCGGTTTGTACAACATTTACCAGTATCTGCGCGAGGACGGCATGGCGATGGAGTCCGCCGCCTTCCGCGAGGAGCTGCTGGCCGGCGGCGACCCAGGGCAGATCATTGGCCGCTTCGCTTTGGAGGAGAACGACCCCCTCTGCCGCGAAACCCTGCGGCTGTTCGTCCGTGTGTACGGCGCGGAAGCGGGCAATCTGGCTTTGAAATCGCTGGCCCATGGCGGTGTGCTAATCGGCGGGGGCATCGCCGCGAAGATACTCCCGGCCATGGCCAACGGCGACTTCATGGCCTGTTTCCGCTACAAGGGGCGGTTTTCGGACTGGCTGGGGACGCTGTCGGTGAAGGTCGCGCTGAACCAAGACGCGGGGCTGCTGGGCGCGGCCCAATGCGCGGCGGGCTTGGCGTCCTAAGAACCTCCAGCCACAAATCGACGCGGCCTTAAAGACCGCGCCGGACTTGTCGTCTCTACAGCCAAATGCTTCATCATGGAATCAAGGGCTGCTACACTGGTCCAACCCATTCCTCCTGCA
>CAZOTR010000507.1:0-1795 GCA_964582755.1 uncultured Methylococcaceae bacterium
AATCTGCGATTGCAAAATCAAATTGATTTGCATATTGCGATGCATGTTAAGAATTGAGATGTCTTTAGGGTGTTTACGCCCTTGACCCTATCCTGTCTCTGCGTAGATCACGCGAAACTCCAACCTGTCTCGGCTTGCCTGTCTTTGCCATCTAATAAACAATGGCTTGACTCGTTAGTGTAAAAGTTGGCTCGGATTATGCTATATATATGTGAGCAAATGCCTGGCGATAGTGTAAAAATTGCCGGTCGGGGGCGAATTGCTGGTCCAGCAGCCTTGATGCAAGATTGAGGGGGAATGCTGACCACGGGCTGCTTAGAGCTTGTTTAAATCAATCACACTTTAGGAGATTTTCATGCGTTATTTAGTTTCTGTTTTGGCGTTTTACGTTGCTTCGATGTCTGTTGCGATGGCCCTGCCTATTGCCCCTCTGCCAGAGCCTGATTCCATCGCGCTGTTTGCTATTGGAGCGGTCGCGTTGATGGCAAGTCGCGCCAAAAAGAAATAAACGGCTTTACGGGGTTGCGCCTGCCGATGTGGCAAGCAGCCTTGGGCTTTTAGGGGGCTGGAAGTTTGGAGACAATCTTCCGGCCCAATTTAATCTTCATGGATATTAAATAAAGTCAAGTGTTTTGTCGGCAGGCTTTGATTTAATGTCTATGCATAATAAAACGTATTTCAAGGAGAAGCACCATGTCATTGCCCACATTTAATATTACGGTTTCAGTGCCGGGTTCGCTGAGTTTTTTAAACATTGATGTCACGGGTTCCTCGGATCCCCTGTTGACGAATGGGGTCCACATAGGATGGTGCATAGACCCTGCCACAGACATCATGGCGAACCCATATTATGGAACCTTCTATGGTGGAGGACCATATAATTATAACGCCTATGTCTATTCCAGCACTGAATTGAGCAGCGTAATAGCCTCGGAGATACCGACATACAGCGGAAATATCGGTAATCTGGATTCGCTCAACTGGCTCATTAACCAAAACTATGTGGGTAGTGGAGCCTATAGTATTGGAGATGTCCAAGTAAGTATTTGGACGCTTTTGGGATATAGCAGCAGCCAAATAGCCGCCTCGGGTCTTGGCTTCAATCAGGCAAGTGTAAATGCCATCGTTACAGACGCCTTGGCGCATGATGGCTTCGTCCCTGACAGCACCCAGTTGGTTGCGCAACTGCTAGACCCCATCGTCACCAGTCATACGGCTTTCCCTTCATACGGCATCAATGTAGGCGACCACGCCCAGATGTTGATTTCTGTTGTCCAAGCGGCAGAGTTGGGCGGCATCGTATTCAACGACCTTAACAAAGACGGTATTTTCCAATCCGCAAACGAGGCCGTTGTCGGTGGCAGCACTGTAAACCTGTTGCGGGACATCAATGGCGACGGGACGATTAGCCCCTCCGAAATCGTGCAAACCACCACTACGGACAGCGCTGGTCATTATGATTTCAAAGGGTTGATCCCCGGTTTTCAATATGAGGTCCAGTTTACCTACGATGCCTCAAGTTATGCTGGATTTACCCAGTTGCCGATCCCCACGCCGGCTTCGGGGGATTACAGCGTAGTCAATCCAAATACCGGCTTGACCGTGGCGTACACATTGACTCCGGGTGAAAACCACCAGTATGTGGACGCCGGGCTGGTGAAGCCCGTGATACACCAGGATGTGGCGGGATCTATCAGCGGCACCGTCTATGTCGACAAGAACGCCAGCGGCGCGCTGGACGGCGGCGACACGCGCCTGCCCGGCGTCACCGTCACCCTGCTCAACGCCGACGGCA
>CAZOTR010000508.1:0-1792 GCA_964582755.1 uncultured Methylococcaceae bacterium
CGAAGAGGAGGAAACCGAATGAAGCGCCCGGCAACCATCGACATCCGCAACGGCGACCCGCCGCCCTGGATCGGCGCGGCCCTCCAGACCCGGCAGGCGCAAGCCTTGTGCCTGGGGCGCAAAAGGCAGGAAGGCGGCAAGGCCGTCATCACCGGGCTCGACGACTTCACCCGAGCCATCGCGCAAATCTGCAACGCCGCGGCCGCCGACGACCCCTACGCCGACCTCGCGCTGCTCAAGATCGAGGCCGCCTTCGCTGATGCCCGCGCCGAACTTCGGCTGATGGCCGACCTCCTGGAGCCAAGCCCCGGCGCCGCAGCCGGCCTCGCCCGCTTTTTCAGCCCGCTTTTGCGCCTCTTGCGGCCGACCAGCGTGCCGCCCCCGTTCGCCAACCCCTACGCGAACCTGGGCACCCGCCTGCTGGCCGACTTCGACGACCTGGCCCTCGCCATCCTGAGCGCCCGCCAACGCGCGCTCATCGGCCACACCGGCGCCACCCGCAGGGACATGCGCGAGGACACAAGGCTCGCCCAGCAGGCCCGGGCCGCCTACGCCCACATCAATATCCACGGCATCCCGGCCGGCGTTCTGCAAGGCACGGAGCGCGGTGCGCACGCGCCCCCGCTCCGCAAGGCCCGCCCCGGCACGGGTAATCCCACGCGCCCCCGGCGGCGCGACCACCCCGAACGCCCGACGGAGGGCATGGCATGAAACGCACAGACACCGCCAACGTCACGCCGGACGGAAGCGCCGATCCCGCCTCCCGCCCGCCCTGCAGCGTGGTGCCGCTAAACGCCGAACTCAGGCGGCCACCTGAAGAAATCCGGCCGCACGGCCAGACGGGCATAGGGTTCATGCAGCCGGTTCCAGACGAAAAGGCCGTCATGCTGGGCAAGCTAGAGAGAATGGCGAAGGCATCCTTCGAAGAGAAAAACGCCGGCAAACGCGAACTCCTCAGATGGGCATTGGAGGATCGGCGACAGAAAGAGTGGGCCCGCATCGAGGAGGAGGCCAGGGCGTCAGCGCTCAACCGCCCCGCGCCCACGGCCCCCGCAGCCGCGAAGCCGGCATCCGCGCCGAAGCGCCCGTCGGGAAATGGCAAGCGCCAGGAATCCCTTCCGTTCGACGCGCGGACTCCGGCGGCGGGCCGGGCCGCAAACGACCCGGAGAACGAGCCGCTTGAGGTGGCGCCGCAGGCCAGGCTGTCCCTGCGCGACGAGATTTTGGCCATGGAGCTTCCCCTGTTCGCCCTGTCGAAGATACCGGAGGTCTGGACGGAGCCCCGCACCTACACGCGCAAAAACGGCCGCGGCACAGTGACGGTCGCCTGCTCCTCGCACGGAGCGGCCACCATCCACGATTACGACCTGTTGATCTACTGCGTCTCCTACATCGCCGATATGCTTAAACGGCGGCAGAGGCCTTCGCGCAGCCTGGCCATCGATGTCGCCGACCTGTTGCGCAAGACCGGGCGGGGCCACGGCAGAAAAGACTATGAAAGCATCCCTGGCATGCTTGACCGGCTTTGCGGCACCCGCCTCAAAACCGACATCCCCACCAACGGAGTCCTGCAACTCGATGGATTCGGACTCATCGAAAGCTATCGGATCGTCTTGCAGAAGGAACGTGTCGGCACTCGGAAAAACCGGAAGACCGGCAAGGAGGAGCCCTGTGTGTTCGTGCGCGTTCTAAAGTTCATCGTCACCCTGTCGGAGTGGTTCTACAACAGCGCCCGCCACGAGGGTCACATCCTGGACGTAGACCCCGCCTACTTCTCGCTGGACTCCGGCAT
>CAZOTR010000509.1:0-1788 GCA_964582755.1 uncultured Methylococcaceae bacterium
AACTTAAACATGTCGCTTAGCTGGGTGTCTGTCGAAACTGGGCAAGATCAATCTGATGCTTCTTCGGAAATTATTGCTCTCAAAAGTGCTTTTTCAAAATCTAAATCTTCTATAGATTTATCGAAAATATTTTCCGCAATATGTTCCGTTTTTGAGCGAGAATCATGCGACCTGTTGAACACCTTAAAGGCCACAACAACGACAAAAACACATAACGTAACAGTGACAAATGCTAGGAATCGCTTGCTACGCGATGATGATGCAGAAAAAATAGGCGTAAGGGGTTCCCGATTGAATCGAGATACAAAAATAACTAAAGCTGCTTGGCTTTTGGTGGACAGGTGATGCCAGAGCCTAATCGCTTTGGTCATTGGCCGTTCACTGTCGCGCTTCATGTCGATGACGGGGGTCGGTGCCGCCACTTGCACATTCGGCGCTTCACGCGGAACAAACCGGCCAGATTGCGTCCAGTCGTCCACATGGGAAAACCGGGCTTGGATGCGGGCGATTTCGGCTTGATGTGGCAGGGTGGCGGGGATTTCGCCATTGGCATATTGGGTTTGCCATTCATCGGCTAAACCATAAAGGAAGCTTTCAAGCGGGTTTTCGCCGCTGATGTCGCGCCGTTGCGAGTCCAGCAGTTCCAGCAACTTGCGCAGCATCACCGCCAGCGCATACCAATCGACGCTGTAATTCAGGCGTTGCCAAGCTTGCGGCGGTTGTTGGTGGCGGTCTTCGCGCAGCACGGCTTTGAAAAACGGCGAGACATAATCCGCTGCTGCCGCGTCGGGGTCTATGGGCAGAGCTTGGGCCAGTTCCCAAGTGCGGCTGCCGGGCCAAACTGAGAAGGCGAAGTCGATCAGGCTAAGCTTGCCGTAGTCCAGCCGCAGGCCGTCTGCGCCCAAGGGTGCGCCGACATAGCCTAAACAGATATTGTCGGCCTTGAGGTCGCAATGGACGATGCCGTGCCGGTGCAATTCGTGCAGCGCGTTGATGCAGGCGCAGAGCAGGCGGGCGACTTCGGCAAGGTCGGCGAACACCGGGCCTACGCGGTCGGGCCGGTTGGCGGGGCTGACACGCAGCTTCAGCCAGTTGTCCAGCGACGGCCCGGCATCTTGGGTATCAACCTGTTTGACTGCCGTGCTGCCGTATTCGACCAGTTTCGGGCGGGCGACCTGCGGGGTTTTGACGCTGGCGAAATGGCTGACAAAGCGGATTTCGCGCTCCGTCCAATAGCTGTAATCCGCACCGCTGGCAGTTTTCAGGAAGCGTTTGCGGTAAATGCCCTTGCCATCCTCGTCGAGCAGGCGTTCAACTTCGACATGCTCGAAGCGATGCCGGGGCGAGGGATGGGTCGGCCCGCGAATCAGCCAGCGCGGGCCGTCGGCTAGGAAGAAGAACTGCTCCAATGCTTGTCTGTGCCGATTCAAGCGGGCCTCCTGTTGTGGCGGGTTTGCGCCGATGCCAAAGTTTTGAGTGAGGAGTTATTTTAACCGTTTCCGTCGATTGCGCTGCTCAAATACACATCGAAGCTATCGCCGCTAAATCCAGCACTTGTGCAAGCGGCCAGTTACCCTCCATGGCACTGGATTTCGGCGTCCTTGCCGGAATGACGGTATTTTTAGCTTATCCCTCCGCAGCCTTCAGCACCTTAAACGCGCAGAGTCGTAGGCCAGAATAAGCCTGTTCAAGCGCAGCGCAGGACAGGCGTTTCCGGCACTTTACTGCTTTTGCTGCCTATCCCTCACCGCCTTCAACACCTTGAACGCGCAGCCGACCAGATCCTTC
>CAZOTR010000510.1:0-1787 GCA_964582755.1 uncultured Methylococcaceae bacterium
GCCTGTTCATGGAAACCCACCCCGACCCGGACAAAGCCCTGAGCGACGGGCCGAACTCCTGGCCGTTGGCGAGGATGGGGGAATTGTTGGAGATGTTGATTGGCTTGGATCGGGTGGTTAAATCTAGCGCGTTTTTGTAAGAAGCCAAAAGAGGTAGCCATGAACAGAGCAGAAATTGAAACCCAGCTAATGCGAGAGCTTCGTTGTCTGCCGCTGGACAAGGCCGAGGAGCTTCTTGATTTTGCGCTGTTTCTACGATCCCGCAATCAATACGGGCACCCGACTTCAAGCAAGCAGCGCCCATTAGGCTTATTGAAGGGAAAAGCAAGCTGCCATATCGCAGATGATTTCTCGATTAGCGACGAAGAATTACTGCGGCTGTGAACGGCTATCTGCTGGATACCCATGCTTTCCTATGGTGCCTGTCTGAGCCGGAAAAACTCGGCAAAGCCGCCAGCTTTGTGTTGTCGGACATGGACAGCATCGTATATGTCAGTAGCGTGACATTTTGGGAAATCGCCCTCAAGGCATCCCTAGGCAGGTTATCGCTGGTGAACTGCACACCAGAAGATTTACCGAAAATCGCGGATCGGATGGGCTTTATAAAGCTGCCGTTGGAAGCCGAAGAAGCCGCCGCCTTCCACCGCCTGCCGAGACAAGCCCACAAAGATCCTTTCGATAGGATGCTGATTTGGCAAGCAATAAACAGGAAAATGCCATTGATCTCCAAAGACAGCGCGTTTGATGTTTATCGCACTTTGGGGTTGGAAACGGTTTGGTGACAGGCGTAGGGCGGGCAAGCGTCTTTTTGCTTGCCCACCAAATTCCGTTACCGATTCCGCGTGGGCAAACGATGAAGCCGTTTGCTCACTCTACTCGATTTGTCCACCTTACCCAACTTTTAGATGATATATGAATTTTTTAGACGTTGAAATTACAAGTACAGCGTTTTCCGGTTCAAAATGATACTTGACTTCTCTTTTGAAAAAATATCAAGTTATTGTTTTTAAATATATTTTGACTAATTTCCGAGATTTTTCAAGTAACGCTTTGAAAGACGCTGTAATTTCTTTCCATACAATATGGCGGCGTGGCATTATGAAAAACGCCTTAGTGTATTAAAAAATATTGCAAAAATAGTTGACACTTTAAATGAAGACCCTTGCCAAGACGGGTCAATTAAAAATGAAATTATTAAAAATTTACATGTGGCAACACACGATGCCACAAAATTGCTTTCTTTCTCATGTGGGGCAAGTTGGAACACATCAGATAATTCTTTAATCTTAACAAAAGGAAGCAATGGCCTTGAAAAGTTGCTGGTAAAATATGGTGTGTTTGAAGAAACGAAGAAACAAGAAAAGCAAAGAAAAAACAGCGAAATAATCGCGGAAATTTTCCTTTTCTTAAATAGCAACGAACCATCATCAGCAAGAACTTGTATTCATGAAGTTTTAGCAAAAATCTCAATTCTCGAAAAAGAATGGGAGCCATTCAAAGAATTAACGGAAGACTTAACAATGGGCGACATAAGTTGGGATTTTTACAAATCACAAGCAAAAGACGAATTGCGCCTACTTTCAAGCCGACATAGCCCGTAGGATGCGGTGAGGAACGAACCGCATCGTTCGTGTTCGATCCTTTTCATATACAAAGCTTGTTAAAATCATGCGGGTAATCAGCAACAAATCCTTGAAACTGTTCGCGCAAGCACACCCTCATGCGGACAAGTCTTTGCAGGATTGGCGGAAGAATATCGAGAAAAGCCGATTTGACTCTTATGCTGA
>CAZOTR010000511.1:0-1784 GCA_964582755.1 uncultured Methylococcaceae bacterium
CATGTCACCGATACTGGCGAATTGGACAGCGCGAAACTGGAGAAAACCATCTCCACCGCCATGCGCATGTTGGACAATGTCATCGACATCAACTACTACAGCGTCCCGCAGGCGCGCCGCGCCAACCTGCGCCACCGCCCGGTGGGACTGGGGCTGATGGGTTTCCAAGACGCGCTGTACAAAAAGCGCATTCCCTACGCCTCGCAAGAAGCCGTGCAGTTTGCCGACGAAAGCATGGAAATGGTGAGCTACCACGCCATCAAAGCCTCCACCGACCTGGCCGAGGAGCGCGGGCGCTATTCCACCTTTGACGGCTCGCTGTGGGACCAGGGCATCCTGCCCATCGACTCCATCGACAAACTAGAGGAAGGGCGCGGCGGTTATTTGCAGCAAGACCGCAGCCATACCCTGGATTGGGACAGTTTGCGCGAGCGGGTCAAAACCGTCGGCATGAGGAACAGCAACACCATGGCGATAGCCCCGACGGCGACGATTTCCAACATCGTCGGCGTGGCGCAATCCATCGAGCCGACTTACCAAAACCTGTTCGTCAAATCCAATTTGTCCGGCGAGTTCACCGTCGTCAACCCGTTCCTGGTCAACGACCTGAAGGCTCTGGACTTGTGGGACGCGGTGATGATTAACGACCTGAAATACTACGACGGCAGCGTCCAACCCATCGAGCGCATCCCTGAGGATTTGAAGGCGCTGTACGCCACCGCGTTTGAAATCGACGCCCGCTGGCTGGTCGAAGCCGCCTCGCGCCGCCAGAAATGGATAGACCAAGGGCAGTCGCTGAACCTCTACCTGTCCGAACCCAACGGCAAGAAACTCGACACCTTGTACAAACTGGCTTGGGTGCGTGGCCTGAAAACCACTTATTACCTGCGCTCCATGGGCGCGACGCATGTCGAGAAAAGCACCCTGGCCGACGGCAAGCTGAACAAGGTGCAGGTCGATCCCATCGAGGAACTGGTGCCCGCCAAGATGTGTTCGATTGACAATCCTGAGTGTGAGGCTTGCCAATAAGAGCCAAGGCGGCGGAGTTCGGATATGATTAAGGACTTCGCGGACAAAGAAACGGAAAAGCTATTTGAACGCCGCTTCTCCCGCCGCCTGCCGCCAGACATCCAAGCGATTGCGCGAAGAAAACTCGAAATTCTCGACGCGGCTGAAAGCCTCTCGGATTTCTCGATACCGCCGTCCAATCGCTTGGAGAAATTGTCGGGAGACAGGCAAAACCAATACAGCCTTCGAATCAACGAGCAATGGCGGATTTGTTTCGAGTGGCAAAACGGCAACGCCTATCGCGTGGAAATCGTGGATTATCATTAAAAGGCCACCCCATGTCAGAAACCAAACTCCCTCCTATCCATCCCGGCGAGATATTGCTGGAAGAATTTCTCAAACCATTGGGTTTAAGCGAAGACGAGCTAGCCCATGATCTTCACATTTCTCCGTCACTCGTAAACGACATTATTGGCGGAACCCGGCCAATAACACCCGACACCGCTTTACGTTTGTCACGCTATTTCAGCCTGTCCGAACGATTCTGGATGAACCTGCAAGCCCGATATGATTTGGAAATTGAAAAAGACAGGTTGAGCGATAGCTTGGAGAACGAGGTTTGTATTTATGCACAACGGAAACAATCGGGCAACAAGCCTTTTGAATTTAGAGGCTAACAGAAAATTCGTAGCCCGGATGCAGCGCAGCGGAATCCGGGGTTTGCAGGCCATGATTACCCCGCATTCCACAAACTCCATGACGGCTGCGATTGCATG
>CAZOTR010000512.1:0-1755 GCA_964582755.1 uncultured Methylococcaceae bacterium
CCTTCACCGCGAGCTTGCCGATGCCGGGCAAGACCATCTCCCGGCCCGCCGCCAGCGCCTCCCGCGCCACATCGCCCAGCGCGTCGATGAAGGCCGCCGCGTCTTTCTTGGTTTGCCCGGTGCGCCCGGACAGCGCGTCAATCAGTTCGGATCGGGTTCTCATCAGTGTCTCCATCGGGTGGGTTGCAAGGCGGGCATTATGCCAAGGATCGGCGGCATTGCCAGAGAAAACGGACAGCGACAGATCCTGGCGCGGCTTTCCCTATTTTTTGTAGACCAGGCTGCCGAGGGTCGTCTCGGCCACGCCATTGGCTAGGTCGATGCGCTGCACGGTGAGTCCGTCCGTCGATTCCCCCGCCGCCAAGGCCACCACCCGGCGGTCGGGCGTCGACACGACCACGGTCGATGCTGTCATGCCGAGGACGGTCCATTTTTGCCTGGCCGCATCCGCGGGTGCGTTGGCGGCATTCCCGGCGGGGGGCCTGGCAACCGCCTGCCTTGGCGCGGGCTTTTCAGGCTTTGCCTGCGACACCGGCATTTGCCGCGCCAACCGTTCCGGCGCGGCGCGTTCCTGCGGCTGGCGGGCCGCCTGCAACTGCGACTCTGCCGGGGACAAGCGTTGTTCCAGCGCCGCGACCTGCTTTTTATGCCCGGCTTCGAGTTCGGCCTTTTGCCGTTCCATCTGCGCGGCCAAATCCGCGTTTTCCTTTTTCAACGCATCGACCTGACGTTTGTGGCTTTCGTCAAGCGCGGTTGCCTGCTGGCCGGCCTGCTCCACAAAACTGTTTTTCTCGGCTTCCAGCGCGGCCACCCGTTGCCCGGCTTCGGCGGCGACGGCCTGCATGTTGCCTAGGGCCTGCTCGAGCGCCGCGGCCTTGTCGGCCTTCAGGCGCAACTCGCCCAGGCAGGCGGTGTCGCAGTCGCGCTGGGACTCGGTTAGGCTGAGCAAGCGCTCCAGGCGGGGATCCGGCGGCGCAGAAGATGGCGTGGTGGCGATGTTGGCGGACGCACCGCCCTGGAAGGCGAAAAGGGCGGCGAGCCCCGCCAGGGCGGCACCCAGCGCGAAGGCGGCGGCCGTTTGCCTACGGTTGCGGGGCTTCGGCAAGGCTATGGATGGGGACAGGTTCTGGGGGTCAAGGTCGGGCATGGCGGTCTCCTGGACGGGAAGGCGTGAAAAAATGGATGGCCTTTGCGATATACCGACTTGCGGCTTGCGGCGCCATGGGAAACCCTT
Source organism: uncultured Methylococcaceae bacterium (assembly GCA_964582755.1). Classification (GTDB taxonomy): domain Bacteria; phylum Pseudomonadota; class Gammaproteobacteria; order Methylococcales; family Methylococcaceae; genus Methylumidiphilus. The sequence goes on from CAZOTR010000512.1 coordinate 1,235, forward strand.
TCTCCAAACCGGCAGGGTTTGCCGGGAAGCCATTCTTCCCCGCTGGAAGGGAAGCCCGACCACCCTCCCGAAAACGGCCGTTTCCCGGAGACGCGGCATCCAGATTGCCCCGGGCCGTTTTGATCTTGCCCACCATTCACAGACACCCGGCTAAGCGACATGTTTAAGTTCGAATGCCTCCGGGGACAGGTATCCCAGTTTTGAATGGCTGCCCCGGTCCGAATGGACCACCACGCCTTTGGGCAGCCTGCGCCGCCACAGGGCCATCGTGAGGGCGTCGCACACCAGCGTGGCGGCCATCCGCGCACCCATGGCCCAGCCGACCACCCTGCGCGAGAACAGATCCAGGACGACGGCGAGGTACAGCCAGCCCTCGTCCGTCCAGACACACGTGATGTCCGACACCCACTTCCGGTCGGGCGCTAGCCGGGTGTCTGTGAATGGTGGGCAAGATCACAACAGAACTATTCAGATTGAAGCTCAATTCGAGCGTTGAGTATGCAAGTAGCGTCACATAAGTT
>CAZOTR010000513.1:0-1749 GCA_964582755.1 uncultured Methylococcaceae bacterium
CGATGGCGGCCAGCGGCAGGTCGAAGCTGGCCACGCCTTGTCCGTCGGTGCTGGCTTCGCCGAGTTCTTCGGGCGACTGGGGGATATTGGTTCCGAGGCTGCCACGGAAGCGGTAGCCGGGAAAGCCCGGCACTTGCCCGGACCAGGGCCGGACGGTCATTTCCAGCTTGGCCGGGTTGCCCGCCGCCGCCGTGCCGAACAAATTGCGCACGCTGACTTGGGCCTTGGCCCCTTCGGGCTTGATCCAGCCTACGCTGGGCGCGTTGACAATCACAGTCTTGACCTGCAAACGGTCGGGCTGGAACTCCTCCACCCGGAGCGTGGTTTGCCCCAGCGATTTCTGTTTGGGTTTGTCGCCTTTCTTGGCCGGGTCCGCCGGGGTGGCGAGGAACAGTTCGACACGGTAGGCGCCGGTCTTGCCGGCCGCGGAACTGGCCCAGTCGATGGCCTCGAAGCCTTCCGCGCCGAAGGCGACGGTCTGCCGCCAGACTTCTTGTTCTTCCGGGTCGGTGATGACGGCTTGCAGCGGCAGGCCGGCGGGCAGGGCGGACCAGTCGCGCTTGCGCAGGATCAGGCCGATATGGGCGGTGTCGCCGGGGCGGTAAATGCCCCGGTCGGAAAACACAAAGGCATGCAGCGAATCCGGCGCGTCGCGCAGCCCGCCGGTGTCGAAGCGCGACACGTCCAGCAGCCGGTTGTCCCGCGCATACGGCAGGAAGGACAGGTCGCCGTCTTTTTCCGCCAGATAGACCGAAGGCGCTTTCTCGCCCTTGAGTCCCTCCGTCGAAGGGAAGACGGCCCGGCCCTGCGCGTCGGTCTTGGCGGAGGACAGCGCGATGCCGTTCATGCCGAGCAGGGAGACTTGCGCCCCGGCGACGGGCAGGCCGCTGCGGAAGGACATCACGAACAGGTCTTGATGGCCGTCGGCGGCGGTTTTCACCAGCAGGCCCATATCCGTCAGCAGGACTAGGCGCTGGTCTTTGAGGCCATCGGCAGCTTCCTCGCCGCCGCTTTCTTCATTTTCGCCGGCGTCTTGTTCTTGCGAATAGGCTGCCTCGCAGCTTGCGCCGTCTTCGCCGTCTTCGTCGGCGTCGGCGGAATCCTCCGGGGCGGCGCAAGGCTCGGCGGGCGTTTCCGGCTGGTCCTTTTTCTCGGCCACCGACAGCAGGAACAGCCCACGCGGCGGGTAGCCTTGTTTTTGCGCGAAGCGGGCGAAATTGACGGCGAAATACTGCCGCTGCATCTCTTTGCCCGGCGGCATCGCCTCGTCGTAGGTGAAGGTCTCGGCGAAATGCTCGATGGGGATCTTGAACGAGGGATTTTGGAAATCGCCCCGGCTGAACTGGGCGAGATGGTGCATATTGTGCGGCAGCACCCGCCGCAGCGTGACTTGCGCCTTGCCCACGCCGCGCACCGCCACGCCCAGCTTTTTCGAGCCGCTCAGACTGAGCAAGGCGCCGTCGTGGAGTATCTTCAACTCGCGCTGGTTTTCCCCCAAGGCTAATAGGAAGCGGGCGTCCTTGGCGAGGGTGAAGCCGTCCGCGCTTGCCAAGCCTTTGTTGGCCTTGACGAACACCTGGCGCTTTTCCGGAGCTTGGAAAACCAGATAGTGGATGCTTTTGTCTTCCTGGTTGGGATCGCGCCAAGCCAGCGGCAAGGGTGTGGAGAGCTTGAGCGTGGCGGCGTCCACCTGGTCGGCGGTTTGCCACTCGCCTATGCCTTTCTCCTCGCACAGCGGCGGCCGGGCCG
>CAZOTR010000514.1:0-1749 GCA_964582755.1 uncultured Methylococcaceae bacterium
CGATGGCGGCCAGCGGCAGGTCGAAGCTGGCCACGCCTTGTCCGTCGGTGCTGGCCTCGCCGAGTTCTTCGGGCGATTGCGGGATATTGGTTACGATGCTGCCACGGAAGCGGTAGCCGGGAAAGTCCGGCACTTGCCCCGACCAGGGCCGGACGGTCATTTCCAGCTTGGCCGGGTTGCCCGCCGCCGGCGTGCCGAACAAATTGCGCACGCTGACTTGGGCCTTGGCCCCGTCGGGCTTGATCCAGCCTACGCCGGGCGCGTTGACAATTGCGGTCTTGACCTGCAAGCGGTCGGGCTGGAACTCCTCCACCCTCAGCGTGGTTTGGCCTAGGGACTTCTGCTTAGGTCTGTCGCCTTTCTTGGCCGGGTCCGCCGGGGTGGCGAGGAACAGTTCGACACGGTAGGCGCCGGTCTTGCCGGCCGCGGAACTGGCCCAGTCGATGGCCTCGAAGCCTTCCGCGCCGAAGGCGACGGTCTGCCGCCAGACTTCTTGTTCTTCCGGGTCGGTGATGACGGCTTGCAGCGGCAGGCCGGCGGGCAGGGCGGACCAGTCGCGCTTGCGCAGGATCAGGCCGATATGGGCGGTGTCGCCGGGGCGGTAAATGCCCCGGTCGGAAAACACAAAGGCATGCAGCGAATCCGGCGCGTCGCGCAGCCCGCCGGTGTCGAAGCGCGACACGTCCAGCAGCCGGTTGTCCCGCGCATACGGCAGGAAGGACAGGTCGCCGTCTTTTTCCGCCAGATAGACCGAAGGCGCTTTCTCGCCCTTGAGTCCCTCCGTCGAAGGGAAGACGGCCCGGCCCTGCGCGTCGGTCTTGGCGGAGGACAGCGCGATGCCGTTCATGCCGAGCAGGGAGACTTGCGCCCCGGCGACGGGCAGGCCGCTGCGGAAGGACATCACGAACAGGTCTTGATGGCCGTCGGCGGCGGTTTTCACCAGCAGGCCCATATCCGTCAGCAGGACTAGGCGCTGGTCTTTGAGGCCATCGGCAGCTTCCTCGCCGCCGCTTTCTTCATTTTCGCCGGCGTCTTGTTCTTGCGAATAGGCTGCCTCGCAGCTTGCGCCGTCTTCGCCGTCTTCGTCGGCGTCGGCGGAATCCTCCGGGGCGGCGCAAGGCTCGGCGGGCGTTTCCGGCTGGTCCTTTTTCTCGGCCACCGACAGCAGGAACAGCCCACGCGGCGGGTAGCCTTGTTTTTGCGCGAAGCGGGCGAAATTGACGGCGAAATACTGCCGCTGCATCTCTTTGCCCGGCGGCATCGCCTCGTCGTAGGTGAAGGTCTCGGCGAAATGCTCGATGGGGATCTTGAACGAGGGATTTTGGAAATCGCCCCGGCTGAACTGGGCGAGATGGTGCATATTGTGCGGCAGCACCCGCCGCAGCGTGACTTGCGCCTTGCCCACGCCGCGCACCGCCACGCCCAGCTTTTTCGAGCCGCTCAGACTGAGCAAGGCGCCGTCGTGGAGAATCTTCAACTCGCGCTGGTTTTCCCCCAGAGCGAGCAGGAAGCGGGCGTCCTTGGCGAGGGTGAAGCCGTCCGCGCTGGCTATGCCTCGATTGGCCTTGACGAATACCTGGCGCTTTTCCGGGGCTTGGAAAACCAGGTAGTGGATGCTTTTGTCTTCTTGGTTGGGATCGCGCCATGCCAGCGGCAAGGGCGTGGAAAGCTTGAGCGTGGCGGCGTCCACTTGCTCGGCGGTTTGCCACTCGCCTATGCCTTTCTCCTCGCACAGCGGCGGCCGGGCCG
>CAZOTR010000515.1:0-1727 GCA_964582755.1 uncultured Methylococcaceae bacterium
CAAGCCACGGTATGGCTCGGTGAGATACAGTCTTTTAATTTCGATGCCTAGCTTTTTTCTGGTTCCCAAGCTCTGCTTGGGAACCCAAGTCTTGGAAGCTCTGCTTCCCGATGCATCCTTAGCCCGGTAGGGTGGGCAAACGGCTCTATCGTTTGCCCACACGGACGGCAACGATATCCGACAGAATCGGTGGGCAAGCAAAAAGACGCTTGCCCATCCTACGATAAATCCAGCAAGCGAGATCTATTCATGGGAATACCCACACAAATTGATGTGAGAGTCATCGCCAAGGATGGCAAGTATCTTGGCAATGACATAGGCGGGGCGCTGGTGACTGTCCAAGATGTCCACACGGGGGAGTTGCTGGCGCGTGGCACGACAAACGGCGGTTCGGGCCAGCAAAACCTCATGGATCTATGCCTGACCCGCGCAGAAGTTTTGCCGGTTGACGAAGCCTCGGTCTTCACGGCATCGCTCGATTTATGCGAGCCGCGCTTGCTTCGGATAACCGCCCTCGGCCCGCTGGCGGCACAGCAATCCGCCAATACGGTTTCGCTTACGCAGTGGGTTTATCCTGGGAAGAATATCACTGGCGGGAAGAATGGCGGGGGATTCCTGCTGGAGATTCCTGGGCTGGTGGTGCAAATATTAAATCCGCCCACCCACTATTTGCCGCAAACCGCGCCTCCTTGCATCGAGATCAGGGCCAATGTGGCAATGATGTGCGGTTGCCCCATCGGCAACGGCCATCCGCCGTGGAATCCCGAACAATTTGAGGTGATGGCTGTCATCAAAGAGGGAGGATATGCCCCTATCGAGCTTCCGCTAAAGTATGATGAAAACGCGCCCTATGCGATACCCAGCCAATTTTTCAATAATTGGTTGGTGCCAAGGAATGACACGGGACAACCGCAGATCTATGAGATTGCCGTCTTCGCCTTTCAGCAGAAAACCGGCAACACCGGGCTGGACAAGGTGACGATTATAATTCCGCCAGCATTTTAATGCGGCGGAAAAGGCCAGAATAAGCCGCGCCAGATGGTCTTTGCCAATTTAAAGTGATTCCGGCGCGGCGTTTCCGGCCGGAAACGCCCGCCACAACGCCGCAACAAAGGCCAACACCGCTATAGGCGGGCTTATTCCGGCCTACATCGTTAAAATTAGGCTAAGTGGCAGTCCACAATTTGCCATCCATGGACGCTGGATTCCGGCATCCCTGCCGGAATGACGGGACACCCTGCCCTATCCGCGCAACGCGCTTCGCTATTGCGCTTGCATTCCATTCAATTCCTCTTCCCCTATCGCCTGCCCTGGCGCTTCTTCAAGTCCAGGTATATTTTGGACAATGGCCGGAATTTCCTTGATCTTGCACAGAATCAAACCCGATTTGCGGCGGACGCCAAACCGGTGTTCGGCAATGAAAGTTCCATCCGTGCAACCTTCATAGTCGAAGGCGACGGACCAGCGGCCATGGGGCAGCGCAAACTCAAGATCCACGCCGTCCTCGCCATTGACCAGCACACAGGCTTCCTGCCAGCTTTCCCCTTCCAGCCCCATGCCGTCAATCCAATACAGCAAGGCTTTTTCATTCGGCGCGGGGAAGAAACGCAGGCGCTCACGGATTTCCTCCGCCGTGCGCAGGCGGAACAAGGGATGGGTTTTTCGCAAGTTTATCAAGTCGCGGGTGTAGGCGAACAAGCCGGGATTCTCGGCTTTCAGCGACCAAT
>CAZOTR010000516.1:0-1721 GCA_964582755.1 uncultured Methylococcaceae bacterium
CGAGACCATGCCGGTGACGCCCGCCCAAATACTGGTTCCGCACCGGCGCGAAGACCAAGCCAACAACCTGTGGACCACGTTTAACGTGGCGCAGGAGAACTTGGTCCGGGGCGGCATTCCCGTCCGCACCGCCAACAACCGCAGGACGCGCACCCGCGCCGTCCAAGGCATCGACCAGAATATCAAGCTCAACCGGGCGCTTTGGCGGCTGTCCGAAGAAATGGCCAAGCTAAAGGCGGCCTGATCCCGGCCCCCCCCGCGACGGACAGCCTCCCCGCAGGGGCAACCGGGCGCGCCGCCCATCCACCCACCACCCAACCCTCGCGGGAAGCCATTTCCGCAAGGGCATGGATTTTCCGCGAGTTTTCTTAAACCGAGAACAGAAGGAAAACGGCAATGAACGTGACCCCCCTGGCGATTGGCGACATTTGGAAATCAAAGTTCATCAACCATGAGTTCGAGGTTGACGGCGGACTGGAAACTTGGCCCGGCCTGCTCGGCTGGGCGAAGGAAGAATTCACCGGATACCGCGCCAAGAGGGAGGGCGACGGGCGTTTGTCTTTGGTTGCCCTGGCGGCAAAACCCAAAGACTACCCTTATGATTACGTCCTTCACGACTGAAACCCGGTTCTGGAAACCCACCCATCGAGGGACGCCCCTCCTTCGCGGGAAACCGTGCGTCCCCCGCTTTTCACGCAACACCATCCAAGCGAGGCACGACATGGCCCTCATGTTCCAACGGCTGGCGAAGAATTTCGCCTGCAATGGCTACTATCCCACAGACGCGGGCACCATCGAGCGCATCCTGTCCATGCTCCAACCCTGCGAGTCGGGCGCGATGCGCATCCTCGACCCCTGCGCCGGCGAGGGCGCGGCCCTGGCCGAATGCAAGCAGTTCCTCGGCGCGGAGCGCGCCGAGGCCTTCGGCGTCGAATTCGAGGAGGAACGCGCCTGGCACGCGAAAACACTGCTGGACCGCGCCATCCATGGCGACTTCCAGGAAACCGTCGCCAGCCCGAAAAGCTTCGGCTTGTTGTGGCTGAACCCGCCGTATGGCGACCTGGTCGGCGACCAGGCCGCCACCGGCGACGCCAAGAAAGGCCGTCCGCGGCTGGAAAAATTGTTCTACCAACGCGCAGTGAAGCTGCTGCAACCCGGCGGCGTCATGGCGCTGATCGTCCCCCGCTACACGCTCGACAAGGAATTCTCCGGCTGGATCGCCGCCCACTTTGACCGGGTGGCGGCCTATCTCGCGCCGGTGCAAACCTTCAAGCAGGCGGTGGTGGTCGGCGTCCGCGTCGGCGCGAACCTGGTCGGCGGGGAGGCCAAGGCGGCCCGCCTCCGGCTGGAACGGCTGGGCAATGGGGACGAAGGCACCGTGTTGCCCGAGACGTGGCCCGGCGAACCCTACCGGGTTCCGAAGGCGGCGGCCAAGCCGCCGAAGTTCCAAGCCATGCGGATAGACCCTGCCCAGTTGCGGGAGGAGATCCAACGCTACCCGTGCCTGTGGCCGCACTTTGAAATGCATTTCGGCCAGGCCGGGAAAACCCAGCGCCAGCCCCTGCGGGCGCTGTCGCGCTGGCATCTGGCCCTGTCCCTGGCGGCGGGCCAGGTGTCGGGCGTGGTGCGCTCGAATGACGGCAGCCGGGTTTACGTCATCAAAGGGGATGTGCGACGTGAAGTCGTCTAAGTAATCGTTTCAGCTAGGAAACTAGAAGAGA
>CAZOTR010000517.1:0-1719 GCA_964582755.1 uncultured Methylococcaceae bacterium
GGCAAAATACGGGGTCATGGTCATCAACGACCTTTGCCATGATCTTTTCACGCATCTGCAAGCGCTGCCTGTCGGCTACTATGACCGGAAAAGCACCGGCGATTTGATGGCGCGCTTCACCTCGGACGCGGCCATTGTTGACAATGCCTTGGTGATCGCCTTGCCGACCGCCTTTGTGAGCGTGGGAGAATTGCTTTTCTCCTCGGCCATTCTGTTCCACCTCAATTCTCTACTGTTCGGCGGAATGCTGGCCGGAATCTTGGCCAGCTTGCTTTCGCCCAAGCTGCTGGTGGGCAAAACCGGGCGGGCAAACTATGCGCTGCGCGAGTATATCGGGCAGATTTCGGCGTATCTGCAAGAAAACCTGTCGGCACAGAAAACGATCCGCGCTTATGGCTTGGAAAACCATGCTTCGGCGAATTACCGCCAGCGTCTGGACGGGTTTACCGCCGTTGCCAGCCGCGCCTATTTCTTGTCCTATGTTTCCCAGCGCCTGCCGAATTTGGCGTTTCTGGCATTGAACATACTGTTGATGTGCGCGGGCGGCCTGCTGGCCATGCGCGGCGAATTGTCGGTGGGCGCATTGGTGGCCTACCAAGTGATTTTTGTGGGCATGAGTTCGGCGATCAACCACATGACTTGGGCAATTCCCAGCCTAATGGAAGCCAGCGCCGCGATGCGGCGGATACGCGAGATATTCGACGAGGAAGCGCTGACTCCGGACGCAACCGGCGAGAGCCATCCGCCACGCTTTTCAGGCCGGGTTGAATACCGCAATGTAGGCTTTGCCTATGCGCCGGAAAAACCCGTCATCAACAACCTGTCCTTTAGCATACAACCGGGCTGTTTCGCCGTTTTCGTCGGTCCCAGCGGGGCCGGCAAAACCAGCGTGGGAAACCTGCTATTGCGGTTTTACGAGCCGGTTCAAGGACAGATTCTGCTCGATGGCATCGACATACGCACAATCCATCCGGCCGCCTTGCGTAGCCAGATTGGCGTCGTCTCGCAAGACAAGGTTTTATTCAATATCTCCATCGCGGCAAACATCCGCTTGGGCAAGCCCGATGCCAGCCAGGCGGAGCTTGAGCAAGCCGCCAAGGCGGCTGAAATCCATGATTTCATACTCTCCTTGCCGCAACAATATGAAACCCGCTGCGGCGAAGCCGGCGGCTTGCTTTCCGGCGGCGAATGCCAGCGGATCGCGCTGGCCCGCGCCTTGGTCCGCAAACCGGCGCTATTGCTGCTGGACGAAGCCACCTCGGCGCTAGATCCCATAGCCGAGCAAGGCATCCTAAAAACCCTCCAAAAGTTGAGAGGGCAATGCACGATTATCGCCATCACCCACAAATTAACCCTGGCGATAGAGGCGGATGTTATTTTCGTCATGGTGAATGGCAGCCTCCAAGGGCAGGGTTCCCATGCCGAGCTGTTAAGCGATAACAGGCTATATAGGCAGTTTTGGAACGAGAAATAAACCGCAGCAATCGGCCGGAGGTGGGTTCAATTGATTGAAATGTAGGAGCGGGCCATGCCCGCGATCTTGGGCCTCACCCATTGCCCGAAGCTTTTCGCGGCCACGGGCCGCTCCTACGGAAACTATCAATAAATCAATTAAACCCACCTCCCATCAATCGGCCCAATAAACTCGGGGCTGTTCAATGCTCATGACGGATGCTTGGCTTGAATCGCCTTGGAGCGGGCTTCCATCGCCTCTGCCTT
>CAZOTR010000518.1:0-1710 GCA_964582755.1 uncultured Methylococcaceae bacterium
ACTGGACGCGCGCAAGACCTGGCAGGCCGCCCGCGACGCCATGCAGGCGCTGTGTAAAGCGCGTTACCAAGCCTTTGGCTCTGCCGGACATGCCAGCAGAATCAAGGCGATTCCATTAAATGAAATGGCGAGGCGGTATGGACAGGCAAGATGAAAAAGGAAGCTGGGTAGCCCGCGTTGGGGAGGGACGAACCCCAACCGCCCTAATCCAGTATTGCGTTGGGGGTTCCAGCGCACCCAATCTACCGCACTGCTTGGTTTGGGCCGGGCTGGGCGGTTCAACGAAATCCAAGATCACGCCCGCGCCGGGGCCGAGACGTGGACAGGTTCCAACAGGCGCACTTTGCCGGAAGGTTCCAAAATAGCTTCGACGGTTTGCAGCATGGTCTTCTCCGCTTAAGGATGGTTAGGACGGCGTTTATTTTGCGCCGGCCTGCCTTCCTGTGGCTGGATTCCGAAATGACGGCGCTGTGGCTTGGCAGGATTTGTATGTGACGGCGAAGCGGGCGCGGGCATGGGGGAAAGGGCTTGCCGGGCAAGGCGTTTTGGCGTTTGATGTGGCGGGGCTATTTGGGAAAACGGGTTAGGGCGGCATGGCTAAAGAGCAAACATTAGACGAGATTCTTGAGCGCATTCGGCGATTGCCGCCAAAAGATGCGGCGACGGTGGCAGTGCGGGCGGCAATGCGTGTGCTACCACTACTGGCTGATTCAAATATCACATCAGAGTTAACACCCGGGCTATGGCAACGATTTTTTGGAAAAAATCATATAGCAGGAAATAAGCAACAAAAACAAGAGACATTTAAAATCAGTATTTTGAATGCTTTTCGTGCTTGCCAATGTGCGCACGCTGTAATGTATTACACATCGGAAAGTTTAATCACTGCTGAAGCTGCCAGATTAGCTGCTCGTAAAGCAAGATTATCTGCTGGAGCAGTCATCGAAAGTGCCCGGTATGCAGCCGCTTCCGCTTACTTAACTAACTCTAGCCTTGTACATGGCATTGCATCAAATGAAGCTGAATCTAAAACAGATCCAGCAGAATACAAATATCTTCGCAGCAAACGACAATCCGTTTATGATCGTATTTATGCAGAGGTTGCATCTGAGCTAACTGATAATTCTCGTAGTATTCAGTCAATTAAGAGTGCTTTTTATGCGGCATCCGATTACAACATTGAGTATATTATTCTTGATGCAGTAGCGCAGGATTTAGCCTTCCTGGATCAAAATTCTAGCTTAGCGAATGAGCCATTATGGATAACTTGGGTGCCAATGCCTGAAGTAATTACTCATCAATGGGAAAATCAAAAACTTTTGATGCGCAAGCTTGATCCAGGTTTTGAGTACTGGATAGACTGGTACGAAGCCCGTTTGCGGGGCGAACCTTTAGTTTGGGATGAAATTAAAAGTCAAATCCTGTTGACTGAGGAACAACTGGGGCAAGATCCACAAGCCATCAATGCGTATCTGCTCAAGCTGGCTCATGCAAAATCAGATATATTCTCCGTTAAATCGGGTGTTTTAAAATGTGTCGGAGGAAATTTTGAGCTAGATGAATTTCGCCCCCTAAACCGTGTCCGCGCTATTCTCATCGGCCCCGGCTTCGCCGGCAAAACTTCTCTGTTACGCGCCTTGCATGGCAAGCCAGTCGTCGAGGGCAAGGAAGACATGACGGTAGGCATCGAAATCAGCGAATCCAGTTTCG
>CAZOTR010000519.1:0-1700 GCA_964582755.1 uncultured Methylococcaceae bacterium
CGAAACTGGATTCGCTGATTTCGATGCCTACCGTCATGTCTTCCTTGCCCTCGACAACCGGCTCGCCGTGTAGGGCGCGTAGCAACGAAGTTTTTCCAGCGAAGCCGGGGCCTATAAGGATAGCTCTGACGCGATTTACAGGGCGGGTCGCCTTGTTTCGGGCAAGGTTGAATAGATAGGCGTTAATAGCAACCGGTTTTTGCATGAGAATTTCCTTCGGCAGCAGGATTTGATCACGGATATTTTCCCATGTTAATGATCTCCCACTCATATGCGCTTCATACCATTCAATCCAATATTCAAAGCAAATATCGAGGCTACGCATAAAGCTCTGTAGATGGTTCCACTGAGTCACCAAAGCGGTTGGTGCCGGTGCTGTTTGAGGCCAAAGAGGCAGGCGGACTAATTCCTCGGCAGATGCGCTGCTGGTCAAATCGATTTTGAGAGCTGGGATAATAAGACTAACCGAGCAGATAGCTACGACAATCGCGTCCGCAGCACCAGTGACTATATGGTAATTCCTGGAATCTATATGATTAAGTACCTCGTCGGCATCTCTGACTTCGGAATCCGTGCGAGCTCTGCCCGCTGCAAAGTGAGCACTAATATCATCGAATGCATATCTAGCCACGGAGTCGGCGGCTCTTGCGGCAACATTAGCTGCATTGGCAGATAATGTGACAATAGCCAACTGTAATGCAACATCGTCGATGTTGGCAGCGGCGTAGGCAGCGGCCTCAGCAGTTTCTCCGGCAGTTCTAAGATCGTTACCAACGCTTGCTGAAACAATGGAGTAAGCATCGGAATCTAGATCAGAGCAGCAGAAGTTTAGGGCTGCGTCGCGGGCGGTAGCAGCAGCATAAGCGGCGGAGTTGGCGCATTGACAGGCACGAAAAGCATGAAAAATTGCGCTTATCGAATCTTCCCTCGATAGCCCTTTAGTGTCCTTGCCAAAGATGCGAACCAATAATCCTCGTGTAGCGGGTTCGATTTCAGCCAAAGTGGGTAATGCTCGCATCGTCGTGCGAACAGCCAGGGCCGCAGCTTTTGCTGGTGGCAATCGCAGAATACGCTCACGAATCTCATCTAATGTTTGCTCTTTAATCATGCCGCCCTAACCCGTTTTCCAAAATACTCCCGTCACATCAAACGCCAAAACGCCTAGCCCGGCAAGCCCTTTCTCCCCTGCCTGCGCCCGCTTCGCCATCACATACAAATCCTGCCAAGCCACAGCGCCGTCATTTCGGAATCCAGCCACAGGAAGGCAGGCCGGCGTAAAATAAGCGCCGTCCTAACCATCCTTAAGCGGAGAAGCCCATGCTGCAAACCGTCGAAGCTATTTTGGAAGCTTCCGGCAAAGTGCGCCTGTTGGAACCTGTCCACGTCTCGGCTCCGGCGCGGGCGTGATCTTGGATTTCGTTGAACCGCCCAGCCAGGCCCAAAGCAAGCAGTGTGGTACGCTGGGCGCGCTGCAACCCTAACTCAATACTGGATTAGGGCAGTTGGGGTTCGTCCCTTCCCAACGCGGGCTACCCGGCTTCCTTTTTCATGTTGCCCGTCCATACCGCCTCGCCATTTCATTCAATGGAATCGCCTTGATTCTGCTGGCATGTCCGGCAGAGCCAAAGGCTTCGTAACGCGCTTGACACAGCGCCTGCATGGCGTCGCGGGCGGCCTGCCAGGTCTTGCGCGCGTCCAGT
>CAZOTR010000520.1:0-1689 GCA_964582755.1 uncultured Methylococcaceae bacterium
AAATAATCCAGAATGGCGAGTATCAAAAAGAAACCGCTAAACACCAAGCCAAAACTCCGGTCGCTGGAACCTTGGGGTGTTTCCTGCCGTGAGTAGATTTCGTGGCCCATTGCGCACCTTGTAAAAGTGAGTGGCCCATGTCGGGAAAATGGGTGGAGCCGCCCGTAGGAGCGCCCCATGGGCGCGATTGCGGCATTGCCTGCCGTATCCGCCGTTGCGGCCGCGGGCATGGCCCGCCCCTACGTTTTTGCTGTTTCCATCCATTTACCAAGATGAGCCAAGTGAGTTTTGGTTAGCGGGGAAGAAAGGCTTCCAACACGCTATCCAAAAAATTCCAACCCTTGTCCGTGCAGCGGATGGCGCCGCCGCGCTGTTCCAGCAAGCCTGCTTGCAGGCAATCGGCCAGGCCCGGCTCCAATGCCTGCGCATCCAGCCCGGTGCGCTCGCCAAACACTGACGGGGCGAAGCCTTCCCGCAGGCGTAGATGGTTCATCAGAAATTCCACCGGCAATTCTTCCCGGCCCACCGCGTCATGGCCGCCGATGCCCGCCGCCGTGCCGGCGGTTTCCAGGTAACGGGCCGGATGGCGGACCTTCCAGCGGCGGGCAATGTTACCAGATGCGTCGGTCAGCTTGCCATGCGCCCCCGCGCCTATGCCTAAATAATCGCCGAAGCGCCAGTAGTTTTCATTGTGGCGGCAGCGGAACCCTTCGCGGGCGTAGGCGGACACCTCGTATTGGCGGTAGCCCGCCGCGGCCAGCAAGGCTTGGCAAGCCTCCTGCATTGCCCACAGGGCGTCATCCGCAGGCAGGGTGGGCGGGTATTTGTGGAACAAGGTGTTGGGTTCCAAGGTGAGTTGGTAGAAGGAGATGTGGCTGGGCTTGAGCGCCAACACGCCCCGGACATCCTCCAGCGCCTCCTCCTGCGTCTGCCCCGGCAGGCCGAACATCAGATCCAGGTTGAAATTGTCGAAGCCGGCCTCCTGGGCCATCGCGGCGGCGCGGATGGCTTCCGCGCTGCCGTGGATGCGCCCCAACGCTTGCAAATGCCGGTCGTTGAGGCTTTGCACGCCGATGGACAGACGGTTGACGCCGGCCTGCCGGAAGCCCTGGAACTTGCCGCTTTCCGCCGTGCCGGGGTTGGCTTCCAGGGTGATTTCCGCCTGTGGCGACAGCGGCAAGCGCTCGGCGACGCCTGTCAACAAGGTATGGATGGCCTCCGGGCTGAACAGGCTGGGCGTGCCGCCGCCGATGAACACGGTTTCCACGGTGCGGCCCGCAGCCAGCGGCAAATCCTGCTCCAGGTCGGCCAATAGCGCCTGGACATACGCCTGTTCGGGCAAGCCGGGTTCTGCTTTGTGGGAGTTAAAGTCGCAATAAGGGCATTTGCGGACGCACCAGGGGATATGGATGTAGAGGCTTAAGGGCAGGGCAGGGGACATCTGGCGGCTTGGCGTTTGGGGGAGGTGGGTTTATTTGATTGGCGGCGGCATCCTGGGAGCGCGGGCCTCCTGGCCCGCTTGCGGGCGAGACGCCCGCGCTCCTAGTACGATAAACCAATTAAACCCACCTCCCGTTTGGGATGGCAGCAAAAAGGCGCGGGGTTTGCCCAACCGCCGCGCCTTAAGGCAGGGAGCGGGGCTGGCGGTGCCAGCCCCGCCGTTGTGGCTTACAGGCTAATGTTAAAAGC
>CAZOTR010000521.1:0-1685 GCA_964582755.1 uncultured Methylococcaceae bacterium
AAGAACCTGTGCCAGATCGAACACACCCGCCACCGCTCCCTCGGCAACTTCCTCGCCAACCTCATGGCCGGCATCGTCGCCTACTGCCTGTCCGAGGACAAGCCGACGTTGTCACTCATCCACGTCAATGCCTTGACCAAAGCATGATCGCTTATCCCGAACTCAGGTTAGACATAGCGCTCGCCCGACAGGTCGCGGCGGTTCCAGGCCAGGTAGTCCTCCGACCACTGCGCCTTCAGCCGGCTCACCACCGCGGGCGAAAGCCCCTTGGCGTCCTCGCCCAGCAGCACCGACAGGGCCTCCTGCATGTCGCCCGTCGAAATGCCCCGCAGTACAGCCACGGCAAGGCGGCCTCGACCCGCCGGGCCTTGCGGACATACGGCGGCACCAAGGCCGAGTTGAGCTTGACGCCGCTGCCGGAACGGTCGCGCACCACCGCCTTCCGGCCCGACAAGTCCGTGGCGTTGCCGTACTGCTCCAGCAGGAGCTGCAACTCCGCCTCCACGGCCTTCTCGATCAAGCCACGGGCACCCCGCCTCAACAACTCCGTCAACGGGTCGCTGATCGCCCCTGGCATATCCAACCCACTTGCGCTATTTTCACTCACGGCGTACCTCTCGATTTTTGCTGAATGGCGATCTCGTCAATCTCATTTCAGCAGGGTACGCCGCCCTTCTTCAACCCTTCTCCCGTACACCAGATTTAGTTATAGCTCCCCTTTTGGTTTGGGCATTGCGCTTCAGCAAGCCGAGCGGGTTGAGTTGCAGACTGCTATCAAATAGCAACTCGATGTTGTCGATCAGAAGAAGATCGCCGTTGGCGTGTTGGCCTGCCAATTCGCGCAGGAGGGTGCCAGCCTGGAGATGGCGCTGTTTCTGCGGAATGGCCGCGAGCCGCCGCCCAAGCGCCGAGCCAAGGTTTAGGGGAACCGTTTGAATGCTTAGACCTAAGGCTTTGAGCAACTGAGTTTTGCCGCTGCCGGGTGGGCCAATCAACAGGATCAGCTTGCTATGCAGCGCGGCGATTTCATCGACCAACTGTTCGAGTTGAGCAAGCTGCTTGGGCTGTGTTCCGGCTTGAGCGGTAGATTGGCTGGTTAGATTCATTCGGTGTCCTTTACCTTGGTTGAGGTGGGGTGCCGCCGTTCGCTTTCTTCACAAGCATTGCAAGCGTTGGCAAAGCCTTGATGGCTTCGCCTGCTTTCTGTTCGGCCAGGCAAAGTTCGTACAGCTTTTGTATGTTCAGCCAGAATTCTGGCTCCGTGCCGAAGAAATGCCCCAAGCGCAAGGCGGTGTCCCCGGTCACTGCACGCTGGCCGTTGAGGATTCCGGTGATGCGGTTGGTGGGCACATTGATTTGGCGTGCCAGCTCGGCGGCACTCATGCCAAGTTCCGCAAGCTGTGCTGCGAGGATGGATCGCACTTCTTCCCATTTTGCCCCTTGGAGGTAATCGACACAGGGCACTACGCTTTGATTCGCCGAGCTTTTTGGATGCAATTTAGGTGAAGTTATCTGTTACGTCAAGGATAAAGGCTCGTTTACCGCTGGGCTACGCCGACACCTTCCAGAAAGTCCATACTCAAAGGCGGCCGACTTGCCAGGGCATTTATGAAAGAACTTTCATCGGCCTATCGCTAATAAAAACATCCGAAAGACGTTGCAAAGCCAGGCAACCCCCCTTGCCT
>CAZOTR010000522.1:0-1660 GCA_964582755.1 uncultured Methylococcaceae bacterium
CATGCGGATGATGATTCCAAAAAATCGACTGACGATAGGCATTTCAATATTCCTATATGGGTTCGCCGAAGGCTTGGGCGAGGAGGCGGGCGGGTAGGCGTTGAATTTCCTCCAATTGCGCCTGCGCCGCCTGCCGGGCTTCTTCAACAGCGCCGAGTTGGGCTTTTAGTTGGGTGGCGATGCGGCGTTGGTTTTCGAGCGGAACCCATGGGATAGATTGAGCGAAAACCTGCCTGTCCGTCACCGCTGGATAAAGAGCGCCTTGCACCAATTCCGTTAATGCATCGACAAATAGCCGTGATTGCACAAAGGCAAAAAGATACTGCGGGTCAAGTTCTGGCCCACACCGTAACACACAAAAACCGGTGCTACATATTTCTCCACCATATTCAGCAGGCACCAAAGCAACAGCATTCAGATTTGGCCTAGTCGTGGAAACAATCACGTCATTTGTTTGAACAACTTGGCGGGCGCGTACAGATGCCAACTTCCCGGTAACTATTTGAGGATTTGTAATCCGCTTAACCGTATTATCAACCGCCGAAATGTCTATGTACCAAAACTGCTTATCTGGCTCACACTTCGGGTCAATCAACTGAATGTCTCTATTGCATAATTCACCAAGCTGGCGAAAAATCATTGTCATGTCGGAATTGCCTCATGGATATATAATCGCGGGCATGGCCCGCTCATACGCGCCGAATAATCGGTTTTTTGCATCCCGCATAACCTCCGCCGGTTTCCCTGTCTTTTGTAGGAGCGCCCCATGGGCGCGATTTCTCTAAACTCAAAAATTCGCGCCGGGCGGCGGGTTTTTCGCGGGCATGGCCCGCTCCTACGGCAACCATATGGCATCCCAAAACGGGTAATCGCCGACGCACCGGGCCAATCCTGCCCGCACTGGATTGGCGACAATATACCGGGTGGTCTCCAACAAATCCTCCTCCCGCCGCAACGCATGATCGTGGTACGCCCTGTCCCACAACGGCCCTTCGCGCCCTATCGCCCGGTTGGCCCGTCTTGCGCTGGCGGATTTCAACCGGTTCACCGGGTTTTGCAAGCTGGTCTGTTCGCCCAATTGCGGCAGGCCATGAAAATGGTCGGGCATCAAAACCCAGGCCAACAGGCTCGCGTCAGCCAGCACCGCCTTGTCCTCGAAGGCTTGCGCGGCAGCCTGCGCGGCTTTGAAATCGGCGAAAAAAGGCTGGCGTTCCAAAGTCGTCGTGGTGACCAAGTAGATTTGTCCTTCAATTGAAACCCGCCCTTTGCGCAAGGCGGCATGGCCGGGCTTGGCGTTCACGGTTTCCTCCGTAGGAGCGCCCCATGGGCGCGATTTCTCGATGTACGGCGGGTTAGGTTCGTCGCGGGCATGGCCCGCTCCTACGCGCCGAATAATCGGGTTTTTGCATCCCGCATCACCTCCGCCGGTTTCCCCATCGTCTTCAAAGCCGTGAACCCGCCCGCCCGGCGGATGTCCGGTACGTTCCACAATTCCGGCGATTCCAGCGCTTCGGTGCCGCCCGCGCCGAATTGTCGGCCTATGCCCTTCAACACGATGGCGGCTTTGTCGTCCACGGAGGCGAACCACGGGGTTTGCTGTTCCAGATAGGCCGCTTCGCGCTGGTGGCGGGTCAAGGCTTTTTCCCGGTAGCCGAGGTGG
>CAZOTR010000523.1:0-1633 GCA_964582755.1 uncultured Methylococcaceae bacterium
GGCGCTGGCGGAAAAGGGCATCCGGGATTTGATGGAACACCAAAGGCTGGCGTTGGAGGCGGCGAAGGCGTAAGCCCAAGCATTTGTGGACGATATTCGTGCCGTCCAAGCTCATGCCGAATCGTGTGCGAGCGTGGATTCAGCCCGCCAAACTCACCGATTATCTGCTTTCGGCTACGCATGCCGTAGGCAAATCAAAGGCGCAGTTTTTTCGTGCGCATGGATACGAAACAGCTACCCCGGATATTTTAGAGCGTGACTTGCTGGATGTGGCGAAAAATGGCGAGCTCATAGACTCATCATCCTCACCGTTTGGACATAAATATGTTGTCGAAGGCTCCATCGTCACGCCCAGAGGCGCAAGGGTAATCATGCGCACCGTTTGGATAATCGAGTCTGGCGATGAACGGCCTCGATTCGTCACAGCCTATCCCGCATAGGAGATAACCATGATTGAAGAACTTAATATAGTCGTACTCAACCGCGACTTGCAAGAGCAAGCCCTAACCCGGGGCGACGTGGGAACCGTTGTCCATAAATACTCCGATGGCGAAGCCTTTGAAGTGGAGTTCGTCACTGGCCAAGGAAAAACGATAGCTGTCGTCACCGTGTCGGCGGCTGATATACGCCTAATGGAAGAGCATGAAATCTTGCACGTTCGCAAGCTGGCGGCTTAGCACGATATGAAAGAACAGCCTTCTTCGTCCGGTCTGGAATCTGCTGCTGGCAATCTTCTAACGGAAGCGGTTCTCACCTGTGTGGCAGCTTTTTCTGGAAATCCCGTCTCCGCCCTACTGCCAGTGCTCTCAAACAGCCTTGCAAGCGAACGCCATAAGAAACGCATAGAGAATGCACTGACTGAAATCACTAATGACCTCATGGCGCATGAGAAAGCTATTCGGAACCTGACCGATGAGCAATACAAACTCATCAACGAGGCCATTGTGGCTTTATTGCATACGACGAGTGCAGCCAAAATAGCGTATTTGCGTAGAGCCGTGAGCAATAGCCTAACAGCGGAGGTTTTGCCGCAAGAGGCGGTCATGCTGTCTCGTATGATTCGAGACATTACCGCCGATGAAGCGGACTTTGTAATGAAAAATTTTCAATACAACAGCATCGTGCTTAGCCATTTAGCGAACGATGGTGAACACGTAGTACATCGACACGACTTACTTCATGTAAGGCATGACTCGCCTGATAGCCTTATCGTGACTGGTTTAGCTTCCCTAGGAATACTGGCCGGTGCTGGTTCTGGATTTAATGCTGCTGCCTATCTACAGTTTTCCCCTATCACTGCCAAGCTAATCACGCTACTGAGCAAACCCAGCACCTAACCATTCCAACCGCAAAGCATGACACCTCCTGCGTCTCGCGCCTTGTGTTGGCATGAGAATTGTTATATGGTTATCCGCCAATTCAATTCTAAAGAGTAGCCCATCTATGTTTTATTCATTCATCGCCGCCGCGCAGCAATACGCGAAGCCCCTCTTGGACGACCCCAGGAGCAAAAGGATCAGCCTCCTCGGACTTTCTTTTTTCCTGTACATCGGTTTTGCCATCCATTGGGGCGTGGCCTTCGCCTTCGCCGCCGCCATCGCCGCGCTGGTCTACGGCATCCAGTCCATCGCCT
>CAZOTR010000524.1:0-1619 GCA_964582755.1 uncultured Methylococcaceae bacterium
CCTTGGAATGCCCGTAGCGCCCCGGCCACAGCGCGTCCACCGGCTGGCCGAGCTTCTCGGCGATGTGCTTGGCGACGCGCTCGCTCGTGCGCCGCCCGCGCAGGACGTTGTTCACCGCGCCGGTGGTGATGTCCAGCTCGTCGGCCACGTCCTGTTGCGAGCTGTCCGCCTTCTTCAAGGCGGCTTGGATGTCATGCGGGTTCATAAGAGCCTCCGGTAATAGTTCACAGATTTTTTTTGCCACACATGGAAAGCTTTCTTTCCGATGCGTGGAGATTATGGAAATTAAGATTTGCATTGTCAAGGGGGTACTATGGATATTTTCATTTCCATTGGGGAGAGGTTGCGCACGGTGCGTGATGAGATGGGGCTGTCACAGACGGCATTTGCAGCAATAGCTGAAAATTTCGGCGTAAAAGGAACGACCAGACAGTCTCAAGCGAACTATGAAAAGGGGAAGCAGATGCCAAGTGCCGCATATCTGGCGGCTATTGCTTCTGCTGGAGCAGATGTGCAGTACATCCTGACAGGCATGCGCACGGCAGGCGTGACAGTCTCAGAAGAGGGGAAAAACGAGCCTGACAGCTTCACAGTTTCGACGCGAAACAAAGAGGCGGGAAAGGCTATGACAGGTGAAGTTTCCTTAGAAATTTCAGGAGCTTATGAAAACTGTGAAGTTGAAGAAGAAGTTTTGACCGAACTTCACAGTTCAAGGCCAAACTGTGAAGCCAAGGAAGCCCCTCAGCCGCCCGCCCAGCCGACGCCAGGGGAACACTTCGACCGCGAAAGGATGCGCACGGCCATCGTCTGCGTCGAGGCCGGCCTGAGAAAACGCTTCGCCCCGGCCAAGAAGGCCGAGATCCTCCTGACCTGCTACGACCTGCTGGGGCAATGGGAGCGGGAGGACAAGGCGGCGGACTTCGCCAAGCAGCTGCAAGCTTTCCTAGCAGCCACTTTTAATTGACGCAAGGCATTGATTGCATTGCGAAACTGGATTATTTTAGAGCCTCCAGAACAGGAGGTTACATGCACGAAGACCACGCCAGCAAGCTATTGGACATGCTCCAGGGCAACGCCGAAGACGCGCCCGCCGTCATCATTCAGGACAACCACGGCACCGTCATCATCAACCACCACCCGCCCGCCGCACAGCCCGAGGCGATCACGGAACCGCAGTCCCGCTTTCTGAAAAGCCTTGTTTATCAAATAGGTGAGGAAGAGAGGAAGGCCAACCCGGCCTACTGCGACGCCAAGACATGGGTGAAAATCAACGGCTTGCTCGGCGTAGACCACCACCGCGACATCCGCCGCCGTGACTTCGACCGAGCCAAGTCCTACCTGGAAGGCTGGCTCCGCAGGCTCAAACGATGAACGCCCTCCCGCGTTTCCAAAACCTCCGCCCGTCGTCCTTTCGGCGCTCCTTCAAATTCGCGCTTAATGTCGTCCGCGATTTTTCCGTTTCGCGCTCACTTTTTCCCGCTTTTCCTTACATTTCAGCGCACAAGCTAAACCAATCCTTCGCGCTTAATCATGTCCGCATTCCTACCCAATTCCATCCACCTAAGCGGGCGCATCCCGAGGACGCGGCCTTGGGGGTGATGCGCGGCCTGACGCGGCGC
>CAZOTR010000525.1:0-1615 GCA_964582755.1 uncultured Methylococcaceae bacterium
GCGCGGCGGCGGTGCTGGTCGTCTCCAAGCAGCAACTGAACGAGTTGAATCCGCCGTGGGCGTTTAAAATCCTAGGCAGCCAGTCCGCCGCGCTAGATCCCGCCTACATGGGGCTGGGGCCGGTCAACGCCTGCCAACGGCTGCTGGGGCGCGGCATTTGCGCCGTCGGCGACCTCGACTTGATCGAGGTCAACGAGGCATTCGCGGCGCAATCCATCCAGGTCCACCGCGACATGGGCTGGGATCTGGACAAGGTGAACGTGCTGGGCGGGGCCATCGCCCTCGGCCACCCGGTAGGCGCAAGCGGAACCCGGATCTTAGTGACGCTGCTGCATGAGATGGTCCGCCGGGATGTGACGCTGGGCTTGGCTTCGCTGTGCATAGGCGGGGGGCAAGGCATCGCCATGGTGGTCGAGCGAACCCGCTGAATCCTTAGACCTCCATACGGGAAAAGGGGCGTGAGCCCCTTTTCCATTTCCCACGCATGGAAAAATTTTGCCCAAAGACGCTTGTCTGACGTAGATTGGGTTAGGCGCGCGCAAGACTGAGGCGGACTCCACCCCCGAACGTGACGTGCGCCGTAACCCAACAGGCGGGCCAAGGATAGTGTTGGGTTACGGTGCGCATCACGTTCTGCGATAAACGGTCAGCATCCCCCATGCGCACCTAACCCAATCTACAATTTTCAGCAAAATGAGAATTGCTGCCCGCCTTCCCGCTTAATGGGCAGTCCCCGGTTTCCTTCTCGACGGCTTTTTGCCGACACCCTCTCCAACGGTGCCTTCGGCAATGGCTTTTTGCGCGGCTTCCGTGCTGGCCGGCTGAACTTCGGCGGCTTCCGGCGTCTGGCCTGCGTCCCGTTCATGCAACCATTTCGAGATGGCAGGCGCCAGTTCCTTCTGCGACTTGGAACCCACGAACACGCCGATATGCCCGCCCTTGAACTCATATAGCGTCTTGTCTTCCGAGCCGACCAGATCGTTGAGGGGCTTGGTGGACGCCGGCGGGACGAGATGGTCGGCGGAGGCGTAGATGTTTAGCAGCGGCATGGTGACATTGCGCAGATCCACCCGCCGACCACCTATCTCAAGTTCGCCCTTGACGAGTTTGTTGCCTTGGTAACATTCCTTGATGAATTGCCGCAGGCATTCTCCCGCCTGTCCGGGGCTGTCGAATATCCATTTCTCCATGCGCAAGAAATTCAGCAACTTGTCCTTGTCCTCCATGACATCCAGCATGTCCACATATTTCCTGATATTCAGGTTGAACGGCATCAGCATGAGAAAGCCGGAATTCAGGAAATCGCCGGGGACGATGCGGTAGGAATCCACCAGCGCATCGACATCCAGGGTTTTGGACCAGTTGAACAACAGCCCGTCGTTGGTGGAGAAGTCAATCGGTGCGACCAAAGTCACCAAGTTTTGGATTTTCTTGGGATTGAGCGCGGCATATATGGTGGAAAACGTCCCGCCCTGGCATATCCCCATGAGGTTGACCTGTCCGCAACCCGACGCCGCCCTGACCGCATCGACGCAGTTGTCGAGATAGCCGTTGATATAATCGTCCAGGGTGAGGTACATATCGACTTTGGTGGGATAGCCCCAATCGACGATGA
>CAZOTR010000526.1:0-1606 GCA_964582755.1 uncultured Methylococcaceae bacterium
GGACGACCTCAAGTGCTTGGCCGAGGCGCTCCGCGACCCAGCTTTGCGCAAGCCGCTACGCCTGTTGCTGGTGGACTGGGCCACGCCGGACTGGCTGGGAGGAACCGACCCGGTCAACCTGCCGCTGACCCAGCGCGAGGGCGAACCGCTGGTCTGCGCCGACTGGGATAGCAAAACCTTCCGCGAAGCCCTGCCGCAGCTTTGGCCTAAGCATCTGCCGCCGCTGGACGACGCCCGGCAGCAATGGCTGTTTGAACTCAGCATGGGCAATCCCTTGGCCTTGAGCCTGTGGCTGGCCCGGCCCGACGGGCCGGCGCAGTCCAAGCGGCAATTGTTCCAGCGCTGGGCGAAAGACGTGCGCCAGGGGCTGTTGACGAAAGCCGTGCCGGAAAACCATCTGCCGCTGATGGCGCTGGCGTCTTGGTGCGCCGGTTATCCTTGGCGCACCATCGACGACTGCCTCCCCGGCTACCCCAAACCCGCGCCCGACCGCATCAAGCGCAGCGCCCTCAGCGCCGTTCCCGCCTTGGCAGGCCGCGACGGCCTCCTCGCGCTGGCCCCGGAAACCTTGGCGGTGGAGTTCGCGCTGCACGAACTGCGCGACAACCCCGGCATGTCCTACCACCGCTGGCTGCGCCGCCTCGCCTGGGAAGCCAACCCGCAAGGCACCGCCCGCAGCCTGTGGCGTCTGCGCCGGCTGGAACTGCAAGGCGGCTTGGACGGGGAAGAGCGGGAAATCCTCGGTTTTCTCGATGCTTCGCCGGTGGAGGCGGGTTGTGCGGAAGCCACTTTGGATGGGGCGGTGCGGGAATGGGACGTGCTGCGGGCCGGCTTGGTGGCCGAGGCGGAGGAGCGGAAGGGGCGGGCGTGGAGTTTAGGGGACATCATCTACGACCACGGCGAACGGGGTGAGTTGGCTGTGATGGAGGCAAAATTCCAGGAACTGCGTGGATTGATGGAGGCTTGGCCGGGGGATGGAAAAGTTAGGCAAGCATTTGCCATATCGTTGGCAAACTTGACGGCTTTCTATGTAGAACCCAACCAACTTGAGGCCATGGCCTCGGCGCTGGACGAATTGCGCAACCTGGCCCACCCCGGCGAGGCGGAAATCCAGTTGGAACTGGCGACGGGGCTGTACAATGCCACCACCCTCTACGGGAAGCACGGCGACTGGCAGGCCACGGCCTCGGCGCTGGACGAATTGCGCAGCCTGGCCCAGGCCCACCCCGGCGAGGCGGCAATCCAGTTGCAACTGGCGAAGGGGCTGTACAATGCGGCCAAAAGCTATGGCAATAATGGCGACTGGCAGGCCATAGCCTCGGCGCTGGACGGCTTGCGCAGCCTGGCCCAGGCTTCCCCTGGCGAGGCGGCAATCCAGTTGGAACTGGCGAAGGGGCTGGTCAATGCGGTCGCCCACTACGGCAGGCATGGCGACGGGCAGGCCATGGCCTCGGCGCTGGACGAGTTGTGCAGCCTGGCCCAGGCCCGCCCTGGCGAGGCGGAAATCCAGTTGCTACTGGCGAAGGGGCTGTACAATGCGGTCACCGACTATGGCAAGCACGGCGACTGGCGGGCCATGGACTCGGCGCTGGACGGCTTGCGCAGC
>CAZOTR010000527.1:0-1589 GCA_964582755.1 uncultured Methylococcaceae bacterium
CGGGACTTCCGCAGGGCCGAAGCGTGACGGGGTATGTATGGCTAAACCGGCAGGGTGGGCAGGCATCTTTTTGCCTGCCCACCGATTTTTCAAAGATTCGTGGAGATTTCGCGTGGGCAAACGATAGGGCCGTTTGCCCACAGCCCCCCGGCCACCCGGATTGGATTCCAGCGTTGACACTTTGAAATGCGTCAGATACAGTGCATTTCTGGAATCGGCTTTATTTTTGAGGCCGACTTAGGTAAGCGCATCAATCAACATTTAGGCGGGCAAACAATGAGTAACAATGAAACTAACGAATCTTTTTCAAAAGTTGGCGAAGCTGTCGCAGCCGGAGTTGGCGCAACTGCGGGAGCTGGAATTGGGGCGGCAATTGGAGTATCAGCGGTTGCAGCAGAAGTTGCAGCAGCCGCTACCGCAGCAACACTAGCTGGTGGTACTAGTGCCGCTGCTATAACAACAACTTTAGCTGGTGCTGCTGGTACTGGCATAGCTACTGGGGTAGGAACAATTGCAAGTGCAGCAGCCGCATCTGCTGTCGTTCCTGTTATCGGATGGGCTGTTGGTGGTGCGGTTGTTACGGGCTTAGGAGCATATGGTGTTTATAAATGGATTAAAACGCGGTAAGGTGCGTTAAAACGTTACTGTCGTAACGCGGTAAGGTGCGGTAATCTGTCGTAGGGTGCGGTGAGGAACGAACCGCACCGTTCGCGGGATGGGCCATCCTATGCGAATGCCGTCTATGCTCCGCGACTGGTGCGGTTCGCAAGCTCACCGCACCCTACGGCAACCCGGAATAAATCCCGCCATCTTTGAAAAACCCAACCGCCATGCCCGACTATCGCCGCATTTATCAACCCGGTGCCACTTGGTTCTTCACAGTCAATCTGGCGGAGCGAAAAGGCAAACACTTGTTGGTTGATAAAATCGATGTTTTGCGCGAAGCCTTTGCCAAGGTGAAGGCGAAGCACCCTTTTCGCATTGATGCGATTGTGGTGTTGCCCGAGCATTTGCATTGCTTGTTGACGTTGCCGGTTGGGGATGCGGATTATTCCACTCGATGGGGCTTGATAAAAGGCAACTTTTCGCGTGGCATTGCCGTGGGTGAGCGTATTTCAACAAGCCGAATCCGGCGCGGTGAGCGGGGATTGTGGCAGCGCCGTTTTTGGGATCATCTGATACGGGATGAAACCGACTGCCAACGGCATATTGATTATATCCATTGGAATCCGGTCAAGCATGGATGGGTGCGAAATGTTGTGGATTGGCCCCATTCAAGCTTTCACAATTATGTGCGCCAAGGAATGTATCCGGCTAACTGGGGTTCTGGGATCGATTTGTCGGACATCGCTGCCGGGGAATAGGGCCGTAGGTTGGGGGGAGGAACGAACCCCAACATTTCCAAGCAACAAACTGGCCTAACGAATCGATCCAGCCCGGTAGGGTGCGCAGGCGTCTTTTGCCTGCCCACCGATTTTTCAAAGATTCGTGGAGATTTCGCGTGGGCAAACGATAGATCCGTTTGCCCACCCTGCCTTTATAATTACCTGAAATTTTACAAATCGAGGTATTTATGACTCAAGTAGAGT
>CAZOTR010000528.1:0-1587 GCA_964582755.1 uncultured Methylococcaceae bacterium
GTCGCTGTCGAAATCGTCCAGCATCAGGTTGGCCATGGCCGGGCTGAGGGGGGAGCCTTGCGGCAGTCCGCAGGGCCGGGCGATGGTTTGCCCTTCAAACTCCACGGGCTGGCCCAGCCAATCCATCAACATGTCCACCACCGGGTCTTCCCCATACAAGGCCCGCAGACGCTGTTCCAGCCTGTCCCGCCCGACGCTGTCGAAAAAGTCTTCGATGTCCGATTCGTAAACCCACTGATACCCCTCCCGGCTGGCGGCCTGCACGGCATCGCGGGCGTTGAAGCGCGAACGCCCCGGCCTAAATCCATAGCTGTGCCGGTATTGCGTGGTTTCCAAGGCGGGGGTGAGGACTTGCGCCACGGCCCGTTGCAGAACGCGGTCGAAAAACGGCGGGACGGCCAATGCCCGGACACTGCCGGCGGCCGTGGGCAGAACCAAGCCGCGCAGGGGCGGCGGTTGGTAATCGCCGTTAAGGGCTTTGTCCAAGGACTCTTGCAGCCGCTCCAGCGGCATCTCGTCAGGAACCTCGGCGGTTTCCTCCGGCAACCAAGCCAAGGCTTCCTCCTCCCCCTCGAAGACGGGTGCCGCGTCGCGTTTGGCCGGTTGCCGTCGGCTCTCGCATTTGGCCCGTACATGCCGCCAGGCTTCGGCGAGGTTGTCCGCATCCCGCGCCAGCGTGAGCAAGGATTGCGCAGGCAAGGCCCGGCGATACGAAAATCCGCCCTCCGGCGATTCCAGCCGGTAGCGGCCAAAGCCAAAAGCCGCCCGTTGGCCCAGCCCCGTGTATTGGCCGAGGATGGCCTGCCGCAACCAAGTGTCCGGCGGCGGTTCGTCGAAGGCCAGCTCCAAGCGCCCCGTCATGCCGCCCATGGCGTGGCTCTTGCCCTCTTCGTCGGCATAGTCGGCATCCACCCAAAACAAATGCCCCGCGCTGAGGTTGACCGGCGGGGCGGGCGGGCGCGGCGGCGTTTCCAAGCCACGCGCTTTTATCAGTTCCGCCAAGCTGTCATGCAGCCTGGCCGACAGCAAAGCCCCGCCAACATCGGCGAGATCCCGGCAATAACGCGCCTCGCCCCTGGCCGCGCCGCGCCGGTCTTTGTCTTTCAGCCAGCGCACGGGGGAGAGGAATTGCCAGCCACAAGCCGGGTAGCCCGCCCAGAGCGTGGCCTCTTGCCGCAAGGCATCAAAGCCATAGGCGCAAAGTTCGGCAAAGCCCGCCACCGGCTGGGCAGAAAACGCATCGTGCAGCGCCGCCAGCGCGCAATTATCGCGGAACGGCAAGCGCCGGTCGGTCTTCGGGCTGCTGGCCGGCAAACGGACCAGATTTGCCAGCAAGGCCCGCAGCATCGCCTCTCCCCCCGCCAAGCCCACCAGCGTGAAGCGGTAATAGTCCCCCGCCCGGTAAGCCACCCGCCCGCTTTCCGGCGCGTCGAAGCGGATGAACCGCTCAAACCCCTCCGGGCTGCCCGCCAAAAACCGCAGAAAAGCCGCCAAGGCCGGCTGGTGGAAAAAGGCGGGGTTCGTGTTTTCCAAAAACCGCAGCGTGACGACGGCGGAACGCAAGGGGAGCAGGGAGGCAAGGGGGAG
>CAZOTR010000529.1:0-1582 GCA_964582755.1 uncultured Methylococcaceae bacterium
CTCTGACACCGTCAACCCTGGTTCGAATCCAGGTCCCCCAGCCAAATCGTTGTTTCAAGCTGTCCCAGACAGTCCCAAAACCCGCAAGCCACAAGGCTTTGCGGGTTTTTTGTTGTCCCATGCGGGCGCACCGAGATGGACTCCACCGCCTAGGTGGCAACTTGGGTTAAGTTAAGCGGGGGCAGCCAGGGCGAAGCCGCGTAGCGGCATTTGAGGGTAGCCGGGGGGTTTCAACCCCCGGTAAGGATGCGCCGGGTGTTTCGTCGCGTGGCGACGATTGCCAACCGCCCGGCGTGGCGTTCGTGCAAGGGTCGTTCAAGCGTCGCTACGCGACGCAGAATTTTGCGCCTCCGCCGGGGGATGAATCCCCCGGCTACCTTCGATAAGCCGCTACGCGGCAACTCAACACAGCTTAACTTAATGGCAGTGACGCGGCGCGTGGGAACGAGAAAGTAATTACGATTTCCAAGGGTGTCATGTCAAACAACATCCCTCTTTTTGATAACAAATGGCTACTTCGTGCCAAAGAAGAAAGTTTGCAGGATTCATGGGTTCATGCCGTCATGGAGATGTTTGATACCAGTGGCGAAGCCTATTTGAATTGTCTAAGCTTGTGGTTCGAAAAATATCCCTTAACTGCAAAACAAAAGCGCAGTTTACGCTTCCACATCAAGAGCTTTAAAAACGCAGAGCATCTTGGCAGTGTGAATGAACTCTCTTGGTAGGAATATATGCTTAACGAAGGACTAACAGCCATTCCGCTGCCCGCTTCGTCTTTACGATCTTTACCGCAACCGGACTTCCAAGTGACGCACCCCATCGAATATTTTGTTGAGGTTACAACCCTCAATGTTTCTGAAAAAGACAAGGTAGCACTTATAAACGAGGGCGGCGTAGACCTAAATCATGACGAGACGTTGAATCGGGTTGCTGGAAAGTTTACAGAGGAAAAGAAACATCAGCTTTTGTATGCGTCTAACAAAGGCAAGCCAAGCGTGTTAGTTCTTTTTGATTATACTCAATGGAGTGGATTTGGAACGCAATTTTTTCGATTTCTTGCCGAGTCATTGCTGGGAAATAGCCTAGGATTTATGAAACTTCCAAATGAGTTGTCAGCACTTGTCTATATTGAGCGGTCAGTTAAAGAAGACGGACACATCGCGTTTAGCCGCCGCCGCTCGGCGGCTTACTACAATCCGTTTGCCAAGTATCCACTTCCGCCAAATGAATTTCCATCTCTTAATCGATTTCGTTGTGCAATGACTTTTGAAGCAGCGCGGGCAAGCGATTGGATTATGTTGTGAAATCTACGCATCGTATGAAACTAAACCCCCCAAGATTTGGAAAACATTGCCGGACTCACGCTGAACCATTACAACCAGCGGGCGGAGGACTTTTGGACAGGCACCCGCGGCCATGATGTGAGCCAGAATATCGAGGCGCTATTGCGGCATATCGAGGGCGAGCCGCCGTTCACGATACTGGATTTCGGCTGTGGGCCGGGGCGGGATTTGAAAACATTTGCCGAAAGCGGCCATGTCGCGGTCGGCTTGGAGGGCGCGGGGCGTTTCGCCGCGATGGC
>CAZOTR010000530.1:0-1578 GCA_964582755.1 uncultured Methylococcaceae bacterium
TACGCAAAAACACCGGCGACGACCGCCGCCGCACCCACGACATGAACACCGCCAATTGGATTCCCGACCTGTTCATGAAGCGCGTCGCCGAGGAAGGCGAGTGGACGCTGTTCTCGCCCAACGACACGCCGGATTTGCACGACTTGACCGGCGCGGCGTTTGAGAAAGCCTATCTGGCCTATGAGGAAAAAGTGGACCGGGGCGAGATTGGCCTGTACAAGCGCATACCCGCGTTAAGCCTGTGGCGGAAAATGCTGTCGATGCTGTTTGAAACCGGCCATCCCTGGATTACCTTCAAAGACCCTTGCAACCTGCGTTCGCCGCAGCAACATGTCGGCGTGGTGCATAGCTCGAATCTATGCTGCATCGCTGCCGACCAGCGAGTTGTCACCGACCGAGGAATGCTGACTATCGGCGAACTTTATCAATTAGGCGGCAAGAATAAAGTAGTGGGTTTGGACGGCGTTTACAATGCATCCGAAATGCTGCTGCCCCGCCCGAATGCCCCCATGGTGCAAATTGAAACCCTTGAAGGCTATACCCACAAAGTCACGCCTGACCATAAAGTCTGGGTGAAAGATAAAGGCTGGGTGGAAGCCCAACACTTGCATAGCGGAGATAAACTACTCATCCAGCAACTAGAAGGCTTGTGGGGAACACAACACAATCCAGACTTGGCTTACACCATGGGATTGATCGCAGGCGATGGAACATTCAGCAAGCACAGTGTCCACATTGATGTGTGGGAAAACGAGTTTGCTGCGCTACCCCAAGCAAGGCAAATAGTGCATCATTTGTTGGCAGGCAATACCGCGCTGAGAACAACCTCGGTCAACACCCCGGAATTCAAGTTGAACCCCAGCCAACATAGAGCGCGTTTAAGCTCGGCCCCTTTGCGCCGCTTATTGGCGGAACATGGATTTAACAAGGAAACAAAAACCATCATTCCAAAATTGGTTTGGCAAGGTACGCGGGAGACCGCTGCGGCTTACCTGAAAGGGCTATATTTGGCTGACGGAAATATCTGCGCCAGCGGTGAAGTGACTACTCTGGCGTTTGCCTCCAGCAAGCGGGAATTTATCGAGGAACTCCAAATCCTGTGGGCCAATTTTGGAGTGAAAACGTCCATCAACCAGATGCATGGCCATGTCTTGCATGACATGCCCGATGGAAAAGGCGGCAAAAAAGCCTATTGGAGCCAGCCCCTATACCGCTTGCTTATCACCTCGATCCGAGGTTGCCAGATTGCGGAGAGCATCACGGGCCTAGGGGCCAGCCGCAAATCGCAAGCGGCCCGGCAATATCTTGAGAACCTGAAAAAGGAAGGTTATGTACAAAAGCTATACGCCACATTCACCGGGCTGACGCAACTGCCGAATGAAGACGCCTACTGTCTGATGGTGGAATCAGATACCCATGCTTGGACAGTCAATGGCATGGTGACCAAGAACACAGAGATTACCCTGAACACTTCGGATAATGAAATCGCCGTCTGCAACCTAGGCTCGATAAACCTCGCCGCGCATGTCACCGATACTGGCGAATTGGACAGCGCGAAACTGGAGAAAACCATCTCCA
>CAZOTR010000531.1:0-1572 GCA_964582755.1 uncultured Methylococcaceae bacterium
GGCAAAATACGGGGTCATGGTCATCAACGACCTTTGCCATGATCTTTTCACGCATATGCAAGCGCTGCCTGTCGGTTACTATGACCGGAAAAGCACCGGCGATTTGATGGCGCGCTTCACTTCGGACTCGGCCATTGTTGACAATGCCTTGGTGATCGCCCTGCCGACCGCCTTTGTGAGCGTGGGCGAGTTGTTTTTTTCTTCGGCCATTCTGTTCTATCTCAATTCTTTGCTATTCGGCGGAATGCTGGCTGGAATCTTGGCCAGCTTGCTTTCGCCCAAGCTGCTGGCGGGCAAAACCGGGCGGGCGAACTATGCCCTACGCGAGTATATCGGGCAGATTTCAGCGTATCTGCAAGAAAACCTGTCGGCGCAGAAAACGATCCGTGCCTACGGCCTGGAAACCCACGCCTCGGCGAATTACCGCCAACGTCTGGACGGGTTTACCGCCGTTGCCAGCCGTGCCTATTTCTTGTCCTATGTTTCCCAGCGCCTGCCGAATTTGGCGTTTCTGGCATTGAACATACTGTTGATGTGCGCGGGCGGCCTGCTGGCCATGCGCGGCGAATTGTCGGTGGGCGCATTGGTGGCCTACCAAGTGATTTTTGTGGGCATGAGTTCGGCGATCAACCACATGACTTGGGCAATTCCCAGCCTAATGGAAGCCAGCGCCGCGATGCGGCGGATACGCGAGATATTCGACGAGGAAGCGCTGACTCCGGACGCAACCGGCGAGAGCCATCCGCCACGCTTTTCAGGCCGGGTTGAATACCGCAATGTAGGCTTTGCCTATGCGCCGGAAAAACCCGTCATCAACAACCTGTCCTTTAGCATACAACCGGGCTGTTTCGCCGTTTTCGTCGGTCCCAGCGGGGCCGGCAAAACCAGCGTGGGAAACCTGCTATTGCGGTTTTACGAGCCGGTTCAAGGACAGATTCTGCTCGATGGCATCGACATACGCACAATCCATCCGGCCGCCTTGCGTAGCCAGATTGGCGTCGTCTCGCAAGACAAGGTTTTATTCAATATCTCCATCGCGGCAAACATCCGCTTGGGCAAGCCCGATGCCAGCCAGGCGGAGCTTGAGCAAGCCGCCAAGGCGGCTGAAATCCATGATTTCATACTCTCCTTGCCGCAACAATATGAAACCCGCTGCGGCGAAGCCGGCGGCTTGCTTTCCGGCGGCGAATGCCAGCGGATCGCGCTGGCCCGCGCCTTGGTCCGCAAACCGGCGCTATTGCTGCTGGACGAAGCCACCTCGGCGCTAGATCCCATAGCCGAGCAAGGCATCCTAAAAACCCTCCAAAAGTTGAGAGGGCAATGCACGATTATCGCCATCACCCACAAATTAACCCTGGCGATAGAGGCGGATGTTATTTTCGTCATGGTGAATGGCAGCCTCCAAGGGCAGGGTTCCCATGCCGGGCTGTTAAGCGACAACAGGCTATATAGGCAGTTTTGGAACGAGAAATAAACCGCAGCAACCGGCCCAATAAACTCGAGGCCGTTCAATGCTTATGACGGATGCTTGGCTTGAATCGCCTTGGAGCGGGCTTCCATCGCCTCTGCCTT
>CAZOTR010000532.1:0-1568 GCA_964582755.1 uncultured Methylococcaceae bacterium
ACAACCTGAAAATCTCCTTGTC
The DNA here is from genome assembly GCA_964582755.1 of uncultured Methylococcaceae bacterium. Taxonomy (GTDB): domain Bacteria; phylum Pseudomonadota; class Gammaproteobacteria; order Methylococcales; family Methylococcaceae; genus Methylumidiphilus. The sequence goes on from CAZOTR010000532.1 coordinate 23, forward strand.
CGGCTTCACGGCGGACACCTACGGCATGACCCACGCGAAGGGCGACATCACGCTGGTGAAGGCCAATCTGTATCTGTTGCGCCACTACCTGGACAAGTTCAAGGCCACAACCCGCGTCTGGGTGGGCCATCATCTGTACCGCAACAACCAGCACCAACTGGCGGCGGTCGCCGCCTTGTGCGAGGAATTGGGTTTTGAGCACCATCCGCTAGCGGCTTTCTACCAGCCTTTGGAGCGCTTGGTCGATCTGTTGGAAGGGAAGGGTCCGCCCGCTCCAATACTCGACGAACTGCTGGAACATCCCCTCAGCTACCTGCCGCGCATCAAAGCCTCCCGCAGCGGCCACTACGATTGCGAACTGCGCTTCAACCAGACGGCGATCAATTTCGACGGCAGCGTGGCCTTGTGTTGCAGCGTGTACGACCGCGCCAACATGCTCGGCGCGCAGTTTCTGGAGCATGGCCATGAGGCATTGCAGGCGATGAAATACCAGCATCCATTTTGCGCGACCTGCATCGGCCATGGCTTGGCTTACATGCCCCAAGATATTTTCTGTGGAACGGAATGACTGGCAATTCGGGGTGCGGCATGACAGACTTATAACCTAATATGATCCAACCGACATGGATCGCAACATTAAGGGTATATTGGGTATATCTTATGATGGGTCATCTTCGCCGCCAACACGCGCCCTGTCCCCGCCCTCGCTGGCCGGGATGCCGGGCATTCGCCGCCGCTATTCTGCTTGCCATGGCCTGTTTGCTGGCTGGCCCCAGGTTTGCCATGGCGGCCGGAGCCTGCGCGGCGGAGAATGCCTGCGGCGGTCCTATCCTTAACCAAAGCTGCTGGTGTGACGAGAACTGCGATACTTACCACGATTGTTGCGCGGAAGCGGTGAGGGACTGCCGGTCGCCAAAAATCAACAGCATCACACCCACCAGCGGCCACACTAACGGCGTGCGGATACAGATTCTGGGCAGTTACCTGAAGGGGAGCAGCCCGTTGTCCAGCGGCGCTTACACCAGCGTGGACCTGCGCACCAGCCCCGCCACGCCGGGGACGCCCTGCGCGCTTGTCACAAACAGCGCCACCAGCGTGGAGTGCGACGTGCCAGCCGGCGCGGGAAAGAACTACCAAGTGCATGTGGCAACCCAGGTGAGCAATTACCAGGGAACTTTCGCCCTGGATGGATTCAGTTCCGCCCCGTATTTGTTCTCTTACAACGCCCCGGTGGTTTCTTCGGTTGATCTGTCGGACGATGCCAGCGCCGCAGGGACGGGCACCTTGACCCTGACAGGAACGGATTTCGGCACCACGCAGGGCAGCGTGAGCCTGATACTGTTCGGAGAGACGACATCCACCATCAATTGCCCGGTCATCGCGCAAGACCACACCCGCATACAATGCAGCCTGCCCGTCTTAACCGGCGATGGCGACTGGAACGCCCAAATCACGGTGGGCCAGCAATTGTCCGGAGTAATGGGCATACCGCCGCATCTGGTTTCAGTCAGCCCGGCCTCGGCCTGGGTGGGCGACGCCGTCACGC
>CAZOTR010000533.1:0-1567 GCA_964582755.1 uncultured Methylococcaceae bacterium
CCTACCGCTTCATAACGCCAAACTGGCTGGATATCGATAACATCGCCTGGGTATGGGAGTATGATGTGGACGGTATCAGCAACCTCCAGGCAACCCGTGAAGAACACCAAGCCTTGGCCAGGGAAATCCAGGACTGGTGTTCCGGGCAGTATGAGTTAAGGCTGGAAAAAGATAAAGTTCTGGATTCCCGCTCGGGAGTGATGAGGACGGTTAACATCACCCCGGCGCAACGGGAGTTGTTGATGTTTTGTGACGCCCCGAAGAATATGGATCAACTGCGCGGCCATGCCTCTTCGGATCTAGGATACCTTTTGGATAATGACTTGCTTGTGCCGCTAGAGCATAAGTTGTTTAGCCTGCCGATTATTGACGATGAACATTTCACGCTATACGCCCCGCAACCTGTTTGAACATATCCTCACCCATTATCGCGGCCTTTTCGCCACCGTCGTCTTACTGCCCCTCTCCAGCGTTTACAGCATAGCCGCGACGATCCGCCAAGGCATCGTTTTCCATCTGCGCAGCGCCCCCGCCAAACACGAGCAGCGCGTCGCCCAAGTAATCCAGCAGATTGCGGATTGGCGGCGCGACGGTTGCCGGGAGAAACTCTGCACGGCCCGCTCCGGCTGGAAGACGATGAGCGAGCTGGTGCCGAAATACAAACTCTCCCATCGCCACATTGATGTGGGCTTGTATGACATTCTGCATGTCGATGAAGAACGCAAACTCGTCAGGGTCGAACCGCTGGTGAGCATGGGACAGATTACGCGAACCTTGTTGCCGCTAGGCTGGACCTTGCCGGTGGTGCCGGAATTGGACGATTTGACGGTGGGCGGGTTGATTATGGGTTTCGGAGTGGAAACCAGCAGCCATAAATATGGCTTGTTTCAATCTATTTGCGAGTCTTTTGAAATAGTGACCGCCGAGGGCAAGCGGCTGCGTTGCACCGCCGCCGAAAACGCTGACTTGTATTATTCGATTCCCTGGAGCCACGGCACCTTGGGGTTTCTGGTCGCCGCCGAGTTGCGCATCATTCCGGCGAAGAAATATGTCAAGCTCCATTACCAGCCAGTTTATAGCTTGGACGGGATGGTCGCCGCTTTTGAATCCGCTTGCCGCGATGTTGAAACTAATGATTTTGTCGAGGGGCTGGTGTACAGCCGCGACAGCGCGGTCATCATGCGCGGTAGCCTGACCGACGAGATCCTGCCGGACGGGCGTTTGAACCCCATAGGCCATTGGTATAAGCCTTGGTTTTACAAGCATGTGGAAACTTATCTGCGCGGCAAAAAAGACGGCATCGAATATGTTCCCTTGCGGCATTATTACCACCGCCACACCCGCAGCCTGTTTTGGATGATGGAGGACATCATCCCCTTCGGCAACCATCCGCTGTTCCGGTTTTTGTTGGGCTGGGCGGTGCCGCCGAAAATCCCTTTGTTGAAATACACCGAAACTGAGACGACCCGCGATTTGCGGGAGAAGCATCAAGTCCTGCAAGACATGCTGATGCCGATGGCGAAGCTAAAACACTCCATCGAGTATTTCGCCGAACATTACCAGCTTT
>CAZOTR010000534.1:0-1565 GCA_964582755.1 uncultured Methylococcaceae bacterium
ACCAAAGCGTGCGCGGCGTCATCCAGGCCCGCCAGGCGTTGTTCGACCTGCCCAGTTATCTCCGCCTGCAAGGGGCGGGTTCGGCGATTCAGCAGGCCGAACTGCAATTGGAGGCCACCCACATGGATGTCGCCGCCGAGCTGATCGATCTCTATTTCACGGTGCTGGAGGCGGTTGACCAGATGGGTGCCATCGAAGGCGAAAAGGCGCTGACCGAAGGGGACATGAAGCGCATCCGGCGGATGAACGAATTGCAACTGGCCCCGGTCACCGACCTTTACGAGATCGAAGCCTATTACCAAGCCCTGCTCACCCGCGAAATCGAGGCCGAAAACGCCAGGCTGGTGGGTTTGGAAAAACTCCGGGAATTGGCCGGCGTGCCGGTGCCGTCGGTCGCGCCTTTGGCCAAGGAGGATCTTCCCGCCGTGCCGGGGAAGGTGGATGAATGGGTGCGGGACGCCACCGAGAAGAATCCCGCGCTGATCGCGCTGCACTATGCGATTGAGGCCAACGGCAAGATCATCGCCAGCGCCCGCGCCGAGCATCTGCCGCAGGTCTCCTTGCAATTGTCGGAAACCTACGCCGACAACGGCGGTTTCGACAACCGTGCGCTGGGGCGTTACACGGTCGGCACGGTCGGCATGCAATTGAATGTGCCGATCTACTCTGGCGGCGGGATCGAGGCCACGGTGCGCGAAGCTATCGCCCGTTACCAGATCGCCACGGAAAAACGGGCGCAAAAGTTCCGCGAGATCGAGCGGGAAACCCGCACCGCTTACCTGGACGCGCTGGCGGGGAAGGCGCGCATCGAATCCACCGGGCGGGAAGTCCAGGCCCGCGAAAAGGCCCGCGACGCGCAAGAGCATAGCTACGAGTTGGGCGTGTCCACCATCGTGGCGGTCTTGGAGTCGAAAAAAAATCTGCTGAAGGCGCGGTTTGAGCAAGCCCAGGCCCGCTACCACTACATCCGCTCTTTGGCGGCTTTGCGCTTGTGGGCTGGCAGCCTGACCCGCCAAAGCCTGGAAGACACCAACGCTTGGCTGGCCAAGGTGGGGAAATGATCTGGCCCACTCCCATGCAGCCAGTTAGGGCTTACGCAAAGCAGTTCTGCGTAAGTCCTAATGTTTCTCACCACAGCCCCGATTGCAAATTATAAGTTCTTTGCGAATTGCAATGTATATTGCGAAACTGGCGTCTCCACCTGGCTCTGCTCCCTCTGATTTTTCTCCTGCCACTGCGCATACCGTGTGCAATCGCGGCCCGTCTTCGGCTTGTCCATGCCTTCCATCCCTTATTATTTTAGTTGGTTGATCGCATTTTATGGGGATAAATTACATTTTTAAACAATGACTTGACATGAGTTGTCTAGTCTGCGCCAAAGTTAGCATGGAGTGCGCGGCCGGAGACGACGGCAGATATCTAAGATGGCTTCTAAATTGCCCATTGTGATGGCATAAGTGTCGCCTAAAAGCGACAAGTTGCGCGAAGCCGAGGCAGTGTGGGGTGGCCAAATCTGCGATTGCAAAATCAAATTGATTTGCATATTGCGATGCATGTTAAGAATT
>CAZOTR010000535.1:0-1559 GCA_964582755.1 uncultured Methylococcaceae bacterium
CGCGCCGATGCCGCCGTGGTCAAGCTGGTGAAAGACATCCTGCCCGCCAAGCTGGCCGATGGCCGGTTGCCGGCCAACCACGACCTGCAAACCGCGATACGCGAGTCCCTGCGGCAAGCCTTGACCGCCCTGAACCTCGCCCTCGCCGCCGGCCACCACCCCGCCTCCCCGGCCTTGGCGCAACTGCGCCGGCAACTGTGCGACCCCAAAGACCGCAAGCTCCCGGCCACGGCCTTCCTCGATGTGCCGCTGTGGACTGCGCTGCATGAAACGGAGCGGGGCTGGATCAAAGCCCTGGCCCAGACAATCGACAACCCCGCCGCGCTGGCCCGCGTCGCCGACGGGGCGGCGGGCGATGCCGACGGATTGCTGGGCGAGGATTCCGCCGAGGCGGCGGCGCAGCGGCTGCACCGCGCCGTGGCGGACTGGATCGCCCGCGAGATGCAGGGCCGCCCCGGTCGGCCCGGCCTGCTCGACGAGTATCTGCAAGACGGCTGGCCGCTGGATGAAAACGGCCGCCGCATCACCCTGCATCAGGCGTGGCGGCTGTTCTTCCGCGAGGCCATCAAGCGGCAGCCCGCCGTGTTCAACATCTATGTGGCGCAAACCCTGCTCGACATCAAAAGGCAACTCCCCGCGCAAAGCCCCCGCTCCCGGCGGGTGCAGGCCAAACAAACCGAGGAAGCCAGCCTAGACCAGTTCACCGAAGCCCTGACCGCCGATTTCGCCGAGCTGCGGGAGTGGCTGGACGCCGGCTTCCGCGCCCTGGACGGGCATTTGGACCGGCAGGACAAAACCCTCACCGCCATTGCCAGAACCCAAGTCCACCACCGCGACCTGCTAAAACAAATCCGCTCGCTGATCGCCGGCCCTGCCCTGGCCGGGCTTTGGCGGTCTAGCCGGCGGTTTCGGTATGGGCTAAGCCTCTTCGCTGTCGTGCTGCTGGCGCTGCTGGCCGGCATCGGTATAAAGCTCGTTGGCTTGCCGCAGGAAACCGCCACCGCCACTGCAATAGCCATCGACCCGGCCATGATCGGTGCGCGGCTGCGCTCGGAAATCCAGGCCCGCTTCGAGCGCGATGCCGAAGCCGCCCGTGCGGCGGGCAAGCACTGGGAAGCCCTCCGCGAACTGGAAAAGAACCGCGATGCCGCCCTGAACCGGGTGGATGACGTGTTGGCGACGATCCGCGAGGGCTTGGCGGGCAACCCCGGCCCGGTGTTCAAGGAAGCCAGCCGGATTCTGGAAAAAGAAGGCAGCGACGCGGCCCTGGCCTATTTGGCAAGCCACCAAGCCGACCTCCTGGCCCGCGCCGACCGCTCCGCCGCGCTGGCCGAAGCGGCACAGGACAAGCTCAAGCAGGATTTGCAGCCCTTACTGCTGCAAGCCAATCTGCACGAGGCCAAGCAGGAATGGCAGGCAGCCTTGGCACTATTGCAGACGGTGGCGGCCAAGGCGCCGCAATGGGGGGAGGCGCGGCGGCGGCTGGGGAATTCGCTTTATATGCAAGCCCGCTACGCCGAAGCCGAACCCCAACTTCGCGCCGCCCTGGCGCTGGCGAC
>CAZOTR010000536.1:0-1554 GCA_964582755.1 uncultured Methylococcaceae bacterium
CGCCATCGGATTCGTCGCCTAGGCGGGCTTAGGTGGCAACTTGGGTTAACTTAACGGCATTGGGCGAATGCCCCGCCCAGTCATCTCTAAACCTCAATCCGCTTAACCCTAGGCGTGACATTGCACAGCAACACATAGGGAATCGTGTCGGCGTGGCGGGCGATTTCCTCCACCGGCAAGCCATCCCCCCACAAAGTCACCTCGTCGCCGACCTCCGCCTCGGGGCAGCCGCCGAGGTCGATGCTTATCATATCCATGGACACCCGGCCGATCAGCGGGACGCGCCGGCCGCGCACCAGCACCGGCGTGCCCGAACGAGCATGGCGGGGATAGCCGTCGCCGTAGCCGATGGCGGCCACGCCCATGCGCGTGGCCTGCTGGCATACCCAGTCCCCGCCATAGCCCACGGCGTCGCCAGCCTTCAGCGGCTTGATGGCGATCAGCCGGCTGCGCAGCGTCATCACCGGCTTGAACCCGTCTTCCGGCCCCGTGCGGTGCGGGAAAGGCGAGACGCCGTAGAGCGCGATGCCGGGGCGCACCCATTCCGCCAAGGCTTGCTCCCAAGCCAACAGCCCCGCCGAGTTGGCGATGCTGCGCTCGCCGGGCAAAGCCGCCACATTCTCGTGGAACAGGCCAAGCTGGCAACCGGTGGCAGGGTCGGCCAGCGCGTCGGCGTTCGCCAAATGCGTCATCAAAAACGGCGGCTGCGACACCGAGCGGCACCGCCGCAAGCGCTGGTGGCAAGCCTCGAACTCCTCCGCGTCCAGGCCCAGCCGGTGCATGCCACTGTCCAGCTTGAGCCAGACTGCGACCGGGCGTTCCAGCCCCGCCGCCTCCAGCAGATCCACTTGGCGCGCGGAATGGATCACCGGCTCCAGGCCGTGGCGGGAATGCAGTTCCAGCTCTTCGGCGCAGACGAAGCCTTGCAGCACGGCGATGCGCTGGCTTATGCCGGCCTCGCGCAAGGCCATGCCCTCGTCCACGCGGGCGACAGCAAAAGCGTCCGCGCAGGCCAAGGCGCGGGCGACGGCAACCGCGCCGTGGCCGTAGGCGTTGGCCTTGATGACCGCCATGACCTTGGCGCGGGGGGCGTGTCCGCGCAGCCGGGCCAGGTTGTGGGCCAGCGCGGCCATGTCCAGCACGGCGTGGGCGGCGGGCAGCATTAGCAAGCCCCGCCCGCGCCGGCCCAGGCGCTATCCTTGCCGCCGCCCACTGGGGAAATGCTGCCGCCCATTATTTGTTGCGCAACAGGGACTCGCCAGGGTTCGCCGAAGGCGGAAGCTGGAAGCCCCCGCCTTCCGGCGTGTACTGCACATCGGGCGAGAAGGAAAGCCCGGCAGGGGCGGGGGGCGGGGCAATGGCAGGCCCGGCCGCATCGGCATAAGGGATGGCGTTGGCGATGAAATTTTCAAAGCGGGTGTACTGGCCCAGGAAAGTCAGCCGGGCCATGCCGACAGGGCCGTTGCGCTGCTTGGCGATGATGATCTCCGCCGTGCCTTTGTCCGGGCTTTCCGGGTTGTACACTTCGTCGCGGTAAATAAACATAATAATATC
>CAZOTR010000537.1:0-1548 GCA_964582755.1 uncultured Methylococcaceae bacterium
TCCACATCAAAGTCGCCCACGCCGGCATCACCCGCATCGAATGCCTGGAGCAGGGAGACGAGTTTTTGGGGCAGTTGGTGTTTCATGGGGGGGTGCTGTGACTCGGGAATTGTTTGGAGAGAATTGGTTTCAAGGGCCGAATGCAAATATCTATGTAGGAGATTGACATGCCAATCGACAAGGCGACGGGAGAAAAAATATGTATCAATGGATGTGGCTTGCTGCAACAAGCCAAGACTGGACAGACAGATTTCTTGTCTCATTTCATACCTTCTGTTGCTCGCCACAAAGAAGTGGGAACTATTGTTGATATGGGGTTTGGCTATGCATTGGAGATTTGGGTTTGCCCAGAATGTCGATATATCGAACTTTATGATTTTGAACTAGGGGAAGTCTAATGGGTGAGATAGTCGCAAACCGTTTTCCATCAACTAGGTCGGATGGAAATGATTCAGGCAGTTCAAGTGGAGGAGGTGGCGATATGACAGATTTAGTCCGGCGCGTAGCCAACCTTGAAGCCGATGTGAAAGCGATACAGGCCAATGTCAGCCAAATTCGGCGGGATGTCGCGGTCGCCGAAAAAACCTTGGACCATATCGTAGGCGTGATGGCCACAAAGTCCGACATAGCCGATATGAAAGCGTCCATGGCAAATTTGGAGGGTGCCTTGCACAAGGAATTGAGCGCCCAGACCTGGAAAATATTAAGCTGGTTTGTGGCGGTGATCGGCCTTGTTTTTGCCATTGCCCGTTACATCCATTGATGCAAATCCATCAAGCCTCAAGCAACCTGTTCAACTTCGTCTAGGCAAGCGTCGAAGCCGGGTAGGGTGGGCAAACGGCTCTATCGTTTGCCCACGCGAAATCTCCACGAATCATTGAGAAATCGGTGGGCAGGCAAAAAGACGCCTGCCCACCCTACTCGGCTAGGCGACGACCAAGCCGGGCAGTGGAGCGATGTGATTAGGGTGACGGTGGAGGGATAAGGAAGCGCTTTGATCGCCTATTGCGCCGCATGGTAAGCTTCCCTGCGGCATAATACCTTGCGCCATGGCCCAATGATGGACACCTTTCTAACGACCCCTTATTTTCGCAATGACGTTCTAATCAAGCCTCCTTATCTGAAGCAGGAATGGTGCGTCGCCGCGAAATCCAGCCAGACGGGCGTATCCGGCATTGGGTCTTTGTGCCGGAACTTGGCAAATATTTGCGCGTGGTCACCTTGCCCGACGGGGAAACCGTCCATAATGCCTTTCCAGACAGGAGATTTACTCCATGAAATTGAGTTATGACGCAGAAACGGATTCACTCTATATCCACCTATCGGAAACTCCGTCGGTGGATTCCGATGAAGTGGCAGACGGCATCGTGCTGGACTTTTCCGCCGATGGCGCGTTGGTCGGCATTGATGTGCAGCACGCCAGCCAGAAGGCCGATATTCAATCGGTCATGCTATCCAACCTGCCTTTGCATGAGCTTAAGGCGGCCTAGCCATGTAGGGTGGGCAACGTCTTTTTGTTGCCCACCGATTATGCCGGTTCGCGTGGGC
>CAZOTR010000538.1:0-1545 GCA_964582755.1 uncultured Methylococcaceae bacterium
TGTTCGTGGTGCCGAAGGGTGACGCCTCCGGTTCAGTGGTGAACCAAGCCTGTTCCTACTTTGATGAGCATGACAGCTACAACCAGTCGGTCAAGGACGAGGATGACTGGGCTTTTGAAAAGTTCGTGGTGGCCAACACCTCCGCGAATCCGGCGAAGGCCATTGAGCGCCTGCTGCCTTCATTCACCGGATGCCCGAAGGTTTTTGGCCAGCGCTTCACGCTGGAACTGGACGCATCTGGAAACGTCGTGTCGGTGGCCGAAGCAGGCAGGGATGGCGATAATGTGCATAGGCTAATGGCGGTTTTGGCCAAGGTTCTGGGGTCTGTGCAAGACCCTGGGCATAAGCACGACGAACTCATTATCCACCGCTCTGACGCCGGGGTTTTGGAGAAAGCCCAGGAGCTTCTGGTTGCGCTGGCGTCCAATGAAAAAGCGGCGGGCGGCGTTTCGGCCACGCAGGCGACGGAGGAATAAGCGATGTACATTCACGACTTTGACTTGGCGTTTTGTGTGAAGTCCAACATGGCGGAATGGGAAGACCTTGCGCCAGCCGATGTCTTGGCATCCCTGAGAAGAAGGGTGGCGGAACTGGCCGAGGAAGATGTTTTGGAGGTGGTTGGGTTTTTAAACACGATCCCGGCGGACGACCCTGAAACCGGGGACGGAATGCCGGATGCCCGGCGGGTCCGGCCGGGCAGCAATCCGCCCCAGCCCCAGTACCCGCCGGGAACCCGGGTTGTGTCCATCTTCGGCGAATCCGGCGACACAGACGAGGAAGTCGATGTGCATACCGGCCCGGACTCGGTGGGGATTGTGGTTGGCGTTCCTTCGGAATTGGACGGCAGCTATGTCTTGCTGTTTGCCAACGGGGTCTGCGCCTACGCCCATGCCGAGGATCTGGCGGACGGGGCACTGTACCGGGTTTTGGGCGGCGCGCCCCTGCCGGTTGGAACCCGAATCCGGTCCATCCGCGGGGAAACCGCATGGGTGGATGAGGAGGGGGAAGTGGAAACTGGCCCGCAAGCCGTAGGCACTGTCACCCAAGTCTTGCCGGAGCAGGAACACTGCTACTCCGTCGCATTCGACAAGGGCGTGTGGGTGTTTCTGAGCGACGGCGAACTGGCGGACAGCCAGTCTTACCGTGTCTTGGAAGGCGTTTCCGGTTCGGACGCACGGGAAGGGGCGGCGCCATGATCCGCCCGGTGTTTGTCGTGATCTACGAACACCGGCACGGCATGGACGTGTCGGCCCACGCCTCCCACGGACAGGCCCACGCCGCCGTGGCTGAAATCGCAAGGACCTGGTGGCCGGAACGCGCCGACCGGGCGGCACCGGAGAACTGTTCCGACCTGTCCGACGAGGAGGTGGTCGACGCCTACTTCGAGGGACACGAAGGGGAGTTTTATTCGATTGAGGATTCCAAGGTCGATTTCCCCGACTGAACGGGACCCCCCATCATCCAAGCCTGGCTTCACGCCCCCCCCCACAAGGGGGGCTTTTCCAAGCCGCTCTTGCGGGAGGCTTGGAAAAGCCGTTACGATAA
>CAZOTR010000539.1:0-1544 GCA_964582755.1 uncultured Methylococcaceae bacterium
ATGTGATAACTTTTTCGAGAATATAACACTCAACTATAGCGGCGTCCGTTCGCATCCGATACACCGAGCGCCGACATCTTTTCGGCCCAGCTTTGGTCGGCGAGACGTCGGTACTCCCAGTTTGTAATAAATGCGAATCACCACCGCTATAAGCGGCGTAGATTGGGTTGCGGCTCTATCGCAACCCAACAAACACCGGGAAATGTTGGGTTGCCAAAAAGACGGCAACCTAACCTACGGCCCTGCGCCGCCAGCCGCCATGGCCCGCCAAATCGGTCAATGCTCAATGTCCGTGTAAAACACATTGTCCTCCCCGCCCGCATGTAGCGCGACGCGGATAATCTCCGCCGTGAACGCGGCTTCCTGGCCGGGGGACAGTTTGGGTTTGGGGCCGGGTTCTTCGGATTTGTAGAATTTGCGCACGACCGGCTTGAGCTTGTCCTCGTACACCGGCTCTGGCAGCGGTATCAGCGTCCCCGAGGACATGTTGAAACCCGGCAAAGGCAGGATTCTGCCGACCAACACAATCCCCGCCTCGCCGGTTTCGCTTAACGCCAAGTCCAGCAATTCAATGGTTTCGCCGCTGACTAAATCCAGCAGCCTGCCGCCTTGGCGCGGCTGGATGTCCAGCACTTTGAACACGGAATAGTAGGACTCCAGCATGGCTTGCAGCACGGCCCTGTCCAGGGAATCCGACGGCGGCGTGGTATTTGCCAGATACCGCTCGACGGCGTTTTTTCCATCGCGGCGGTAATGGTAAAAGCAATAGTCGTACAAAATGGCGATTTCGTCGTCATTGTTCAAGATCAAGGTGCCGGCCTTGACCAGCCCGAGCTTCTTGCCGCATTCCGGCACAGCCACCTTGGGCAGTTGCTTGACTAAAGCCATGTTCAATTGAAGCCCGGCTTTGCGGAATTCCTTGTAGCGGCCAATCAATTCCGCGTTGTCATTCTGGGGTTTCTTTTTGAAGAAAAAGGGCCATTTCATGGTGGGGGTTTCTGTGGATGGTTGGAAAAAAATATCAAGCGGCCAATTTGCGGACATGCAGGATTTCCTGTTCTTGCATCAGGCGTAAATACTCGGCAGCCACGGTGACGACGGCGACGGTCCTCCCTTGGCCGCTGACAAATTCCACTTCAAATGCCTCGCCATTTCGGTATTTGTGGACAACCGCGCCCACGTCGCCTGCGGCCAGCCCATACTCTTGCAAATCGCCTGTAAGCACGACGACACTGAGTTCTTCAATCATATCAATCTCCTATGCGGGATAAGCGGTAACAAACCGGGGACGGTCGTCGTTAGGTTCGATGATCCACACTGTGCGCGGCGGCTTCAATCGCCGCTCCTTTCGATTTTCCCCGGCGCGTAGCCGGTCAGTTCGACATAGCCGCGCCCGGCGGGCGCGCCGGTTTTGGCGTCGGCCACATCCACCGCCCCTTCCCAGTAGCGGGCGTCATGGCGGAACTCTTGGTCGGCCAGCACCGGGCGAATCTCCAGCACACGCCCGCTAGGCTTGAGCTTAAGCCGCCAGTGCGCCGGATAGC
>CAZOTR010000540.1:0-1523 GCA_964582755.1 uncultured Methylococcaceae bacterium
AGGAGCGGGCCATGCCCGCGAAAATCCAGAGGCGGGCGCGGAATCGGTCGCGCCCCTACGAGCGTTTTGCGCCAGAATTTCAATCTGAATAGGGGGAATGAGGTTTTTCCTGCGGAAGTTGCAAATCGTTGATTCTCTGTTTCCCATGGGCCGGGAAGGCTCCCATGCCGCGTCGCGGGCTGCACCAGAAAAACGCCATCGGCCCCACAATCGCCCAGGCATTGCCTGGCCGACGCCGCCTAAGCCACGCCGCCAGCGGGTTTCCAGCTTGGGCATGATTGATGCCATAAAAATTTTGCAGAAAGTTTGCGGGGCAGTGCCGCCTTGTTTGAGGGCGGCGTCATCGGTTAGGCGTCCGCCGCTGCCGCAACCGGTTTTTGAAATATCGGCTATTTTTACAGGGGAATTAAGACATTATGGGCTGGCGCGCCTCGTTTAAACCGAAAGCCCCCGCAACTTGCTGAATAGATTGTTGGACAACATTATGAACAATGACAGAGTTCCATCGGCACATGCCAGGCTCAACGCCTGGGTGGACGGGGTCGTCGCACTGTGTCGGCCGGACCGTGTGCGCTGGTGCGACGGATCGCAGGAGGAATACGACCGCCTGTGCGCGGAAATGGTCGCCGCCGGCACGCTGTTGCGGCTGAATCCGGCAAAAAGGCCGGGCAGTTTCCTGGCCCGCTCCGACCCTTCCGATGTCGCCCGCGTCGAGGACCGCACCTTCATTTGCAGCGAGCGGCAGGAAGACGCCGGCCCCACCAACAACTGGGCGGACCCGGTTGAGATGAAAGCCACGCTCACCAGTCTGTTTAGCGGCTGCATGAAGGGCCGGACCTTGTATGTGCTGCCGTTTTCCATGGGGCCGATAGGCTCGCCCATCGCCCATATCGGCGTGGAGCTGACCGATTCGCCTTATGTGGCCGTCAACATGCGCATCATGACGCGCATGGGGGCGAAGGTGCTGGAGCATTTGGGGACGGACGGCGATTTCGTGCCTTGCCTGCACTCGGTGGGCAAGCCGCTGCAAGCCGGCGAGCCGGACGTCCCCTGGCCTTGCGACAAGGAACACAAATACATCGTGCATTTCCCCGAAACGCGGGAGATCTGGTCCTACGGCTCGGGCTACGGCGGCAATGCGCTGCTAGGCAAGAAATGCTTTGCGCTGCGCATCGCCTCCACCATCGCCCGCAGCGAGGGTTGGCTGGCCGAGCATATGCTCATCCTCGGCGTCGAATCGCCGGCGGGGGAGAAGACCTATGTCGCCGCCGCCTTTCCCAGCGCCTGCGGCAAGACCAATTTCGCCATGCTGGTGCCGCCGGCAGGGTTCCGGGGCTGGAAGATCACCACCATCGGCGACGACATCGCCTGGATAAAGCCCGGCAAGGACGGGCGCTTGCATGCCATCAATCCCGAGGCGGGCCTGTTCGGCGTGGCGCCCGGCACCTCCGAGGAGTCCAACCCCAACGCCATGGCCAGCCTGCATGCCAATTGCATATTCACCAACGTGGGGCTGACCGAGG
>CAZOTR010000541.1:0-1512 GCA_964582755.1 uncultured Methylococcaceae bacterium
CAAGAGCGGCAGGCCGTTGCCATGCTGGACGCCGCTTTCGAAGAACTGAAGACTGGCGGGGTATTGATGCGGGTCACGAAAAACCAAGTCCGGGGCGCGCGGGGCAAACTGGAAGATGTCATCTACACCCTGACCGCGTCGCGGGAATTCGTGGCGCAGATGAAAGCCGCCAACAAGCGCCACTCCCAAAACTCGGAACAAACGCAGCTTCCACTTCGCACCCCCTAGAAATAGCGGCTTTCTTTAAGGTCGCAAGCTGTAAGCGGCCGTAACGGCGCAGCCAAACTCGCCAGCCGCCCAGCAATCAAGCCACCCATCCAACAGGCAGGCTGTTTGAATGCCATGCCGCCGCCGCGCCTAGCACATCATGCCTCCTACCCGCCCGCTTGCGGGCCAGCATTTCAACGCACTGCGGGAGCGGCTTGCCACAGGGCAGACGCCGGGCGGGGCCGCGTCCCGGCCGCCAGGAAGCCATTCACCAATCCAGCCTGACGGCTATCCGCCTGGGGCGTCAGCTATAAATTCAATTTAAATCAAAATCTTGTGACAACATCCCCTCTGCTCAGGCCCGGCATTTTCAGTAGTTATAGCTGACGGATGATTTTTTCAACATCTCCAAAGATCTCGCCAAGACGCTGGGGGCAAGGGATTGCGCCGGTCACGACCCTGAAGAAAAACATGAAGCCGGTGCCGCGCACCGACTTTGAAAAGGCCGTCCTGTGCCGCAGCACCCTCGTCGAGACCGTCATCTTCGAGTTGAAGAACCTTTGCCAGACCGAGCACACCCATCACCGCTCCGTCGGGGACTTCCTCGTCAGCCTCATGGCCGACATCGTCGCCTACCGCCTCTCCGACGGCAAGTCCAGCCTCAACCGATCCGCACCAACGCCATAGCAAAAGCCTGACCGCTTATCCCGAACCCAGGCAATCCTTTGCCGCGGATTTTTCCGCCGCGACGCCGGGCCGTGTCGTGGCCTTGCTTCGCCACCTTGGGCGACTCGCAGTGCGGGCAGCGCACGTCCCCCGCCAGCGCCGTCGGCGCACTTCCTCGTAGCACTTGGCATCGTCGGGCAGGTTCTGAAGGTGAAGCATCGGGGCACGCTCTCGAGGCGCAATGACCACAGATCCTACCGGATGGCCATAGGATGTCCCGCGCGCACCACTGGGTGACCAGTTCGCGCCAAGGCTCAAGGCTGGACACGCAACCGGACGGCAACGCCCGTGAACGGCCGAACGCCTCGGCCAGCGCGGCGTCGTCCGGCAGAATCGAGGAATTGAGACCGGTGGGCGGGCAAAAAGACGCCTGCCCACCCTACCGAGCTGCATCGTGGCGGTGGATTCGGTGCGGCAAATCTCCTGCCCGCAGAATAGGTCGCAAACCGACTTTACACCATCCTGAACCGCGAAGCCTACCGCGCCATGAAGGACGGCAGGCCGCGCTTTCTGGCGTGGGAATGGCTGCACGAACAGGCGGGAAACGAGTGCGGACAGCTAGATAAGGGGGGTTGCCTG
>CAZOTR010000542.1:0-1494 GCA_964582755.1 uncultured Methylococcaceae bacterium
AACTTATGTGACGCTACTTGCATACTCAACGCTCGAATTGAGCTTCAATCTGAATGGTTCTGTTGCGTTAGCGTCGTGGACCGCTGGGTTCGGAAATTCGCGCCGCAATTGGAGGCCGCCTTCCGCAAAGGCAGGAAGCGGCCCGCGGGCGGCAGTTGGCGGATGGACGAGACGTACATCAAACCTGAGTTCGGGATAAGAAGGCTGGAGGCGGACGCCTGCCTTTTCGTGTAAGATTTTGTTTCCACAAACAAATCAACGCTCGAACAGGAGGCGTCCATGGGCAGCTTGACCGAACTTTTTTGCCAAATTGATGATTTTTGCCGCCTGTTCGAGCCGGGCTTCGAGCGGCGCCTGCTGGCGGGCGGCTCGAAAAAGCGGCGCAGGCAATGCGAACTGGGCCTGTCGGAGCTGATGACCCTGGCCGTCCTGTTCCACCAGCTCCGCTTCCGCCAGTTCAAGTGCTTTTACCTGCATTACGCCCGCCGCCACCTGCTCCGCGAGTTCCCCAGGCTGCCCAGCTACCAGCGCTGCGTCGAGATCATGCCCCGCTGCGCCGTCCCCTTCGCCGCCTTGTTCGACGCGCTCAAAGGCCGGTGCGACGGCGTCTCCATCGTGGACGCCACCGCCCTGGCCGTCTGCGACAACCGCCGCATCGGACGGCACCGCGTGTTCAAAGGCAAGGCCGCGCGCGGCAAGACCTCCATGGGCTGGTTCTTACGGCTAAAGCTGCACCTCGCCATCAACTCGAAGGGCGAACTGGTGAACATCCGGCTGACGCCCGGCAACACCGACGACCGCAAGCCCGTCCCCGCGCTGTGCGAGGGGCTGTCCGGCCTGCTTTTCGGCGACAAGGGCCACATCTCCAAAGACCTTCTAAAAACACTCGCCGAACAAGGGCTTGAGCTCGTCACGACCGTGAAGAAGAACATGAAGGCCGTGCCGCGCACCGACTTTGAAAAGGCCGTCCTGCGCCGCCGCTCCCTGGTCGAGACCGTCATCGACGAGTTGAAGAACCTCTGCCAGATCGAGCACACCCGCCACCGCTCCGCCGCCAACTTCCTCGTCAACCTCATGGCCGGCATCGTCGCCTATTGCCTCTCCGACAACAAGCCCACCCTCAACCTGATCCACACCAACGCCCTGGTCAAAGCCTGACTGCTTATCCCGAACTCAGGTTTGCATAGCATCGGTTTGGACGAACTCATGGCGCTGTCCGGCGGCAGCCGGGATGTGCGGGTGGCGGTGATCGACGGGCCGGTGGATACCGGCCATGCGGATTTCGCCGGCGGGCAATGGCTGGCTGCGGCGGATGGAGGCGGCGCTTGCCGCCGGGCCGAGAGCCTGGCTTGCGGGCATGGCACCTTCGTGGCGGGCGTGCTGGCGGCGGACCGCAGGGGTTCCGCACCGGGCATCTGCCCCGGATGCGCATTCTTGCTGCGGCCGATCTTCTGCGAAGACGCGGATTTCAACCGCTGCCCGGTCGTTGATTTT
>CAZOTR010000543.1:0-1477 GCA_964582755.1 uncultured Methylococcaceae bacterium
CCGTGCCCCTGACCCTGCCCCAACTCGAACGCCATTTGTTCAAAGCCGCCGACATCCTGCGCGGCAAGATGGACGCCTCTGAATTCAAGGAATACATCTTCGGCATGTTGTTCCTCAAACGCTGTTCCGACGTGTTCGACCAGCGCCATGAGGAGGTCGTCAAGCAACAGCGCCTAGCCGGCAAGTCCGAAACCGAGGCCCGGCAGATTGCCGACATGAAGGCATGGTACGGCACGAGCTTCTATGTGCCGCCGCATTCGCGCTGGAATTACCTGCTGAACGAGGCGCACATCAATGTCGGTGACGCGCTGAACAAGGCGCTGGGCGGGTTGGAGTCCAACAATGTCAGCCTGAGCGATGTGTTGGAGCATATCGACTTCACCCGCAAAGTCGGGCAGGCCAAGCTGCCGGACAGGAAGCTGCGCGAGTTGATCGTGCATTTCGGCAAGTACCGGCTGCGCAACGATGACTTTGAATTCCCCGACTTGCTGGGCGCGGCCTATGAATTCCTGATTGGCGACTTTGCCGACTCGGCGGGCAAGAAGGGCGGCGAGTTCTACACGCCGCGTTCGGTGGTGCGGATGATGGTGCGCCTGGTCAAGCCGGAAGAAGGCCAGCGCGTTTATGATCCCTGCTGCGGTTCCGGCGGTATGCTCATCATGGCGAAGGAATATATCGACGAGCAAGGTGGCAATGGCCGCAACCTCGAACTGTTCGGGCAGGAGGCCAACGGCGGCGTGTGGTCGATTGCCAAAATGAACATGCTGCTGCACGGCATCCCCGATGCCGACCTGCAAAACGACGACACCCTGGCCGAGCCTAGCCACGTCGAAGGCGGCGAATTGCTCCGCTTTGACCGCATCCTGACCAATCCGCCGTTCTCGATCAACTTCGGCAACGCCGACAAAGGCGCGGACGGCCAACCGGCGTGGACGCCGAAATTCCCCGAACGCTACCGTTACGGCCAAGTGCCGCTGGGCGCGAAGAAGGCCGATTTGATGTTCCTGCAACACATGGTGCATGTGCTGCGCGATGGCGGCATCTTGGCAACCGTCATGCCGCATGGCGTGTTGTTCCGGGGCGGCGACGAGAGGGACATCCGCGCCGGGATGATCGAAGACGATTTGCTGGAAGCGGTCATCGGCCTGGCGCCGAATCTGTTCTACGGCACCGGTATTCCCGCCTGCATCTTGGTGATGCGCCAGCGCCTTGGCAATTTCAGCGGCAAGCCGAAGGAAAGACAAGGCAAGGTGCTGTTCATCAACGCCGACCGCGAGTATTTCGAGGGCCGGGCGCAGAATTACCTCTTGCCGGAGCATATCGAAAAGATCGTCGCCACCTTTGAAGCCTACGCCGAAGTGCCGGGCTTCTCCGCCCTCGTGGACAATGCCACGCTGAAGGACAACGGCTACAACCTCAACATCCGCCGCTACGCCGACAACGCCCCGCCGCCCGAACCGCAAGATGTCCGCGCCCA
>CAZOTR010000544.1:0-1477 GCA_964582755.1 uncultured Methylococcaceae bacterium
TGACATTCCCCGCCACGCCTTCGTCTATCAGCCGGTCGCGCCCGCGCTTGAGCATCTCGGCGTTGATGTCGGACAACACCACCCGCCCCGTCGGCCCCACGCGCTTTTGGAACAACAGGGACATGTCGCCCGTGCCGCCGGCCAAATCCAACACCTGCTCGCCCGTGCGCACATGGCTGAGTTGGATGGCGATGCGCTTCCAGATGCGGTGTATGCCTAGGGACATCAAGTCGTTCATGATGTCGTACTTGCCCGCCACCGAGTCGAACACGCCTTTGACCAGTTTGGCCTTTTCGCCGGTAGGCACGTCTTTGAAGCCGAAATGGGTTTTGTCTTGTGACATTAGTGATTTCTCATTTAGGTAATTGATCATTCCCACGCAGAACGTGGGAATGATAGAAAAACTGGGTGAATTCAATCGCATTCATTGCTGTTGCTTTGGACTCCATTCGCCATTCGAACTAAAAATCCCTAGGACACTGGAATCCTGCCGCATTCCACACTAGGTCAAAAATTGGTTTTTTAGCAGTTGATGCGCGGGCAATGCAATATCTTCTAAGACCTCTTCCGGCAAAGCAATTATGGATAGGTCAAATACAAAATTATCTCCTTGGTTTATGTAAAAATCAATTTCATTACATCCAAACGGCTTGCCCTACTATAGCCGTCGCCACGCCGTCATTATTTTCATCAAGACCAAAAACAATGTCTCCACCAGCAGCATTGGCCAAGGCGCAAACATCGGCTAAGAATTCATGCCTGGCACTATTGTCGCGCCCTGGAACATCGCGTTTGAACTCCAGCGTTTTCGACTCTGACACGCCCGCCGCTATGAGCCTATTGATATGTTCAAAAGTGGCGTCATCAAGTTTTGCTGGAATCATTTCATGCCTTTTGCGATAGACGAGGCAATGTTTGGGCTATACGGGTTCACCATGACCTCCCTGGTTTTTGGAGCTACCACCAAATCCATATCCTCCATCGGGATTGACCCCAATAAAGGCTGGTCGCCCATCACCAAGGCTCCGGCAAAGCCAATCCGGTTTTTAAAGCGCAACTCGATTGGCCCGACATAGGGGACTAATCTCCGGCTGCCATCTGCCAAGGTGACTTCTTTCTTGTCGATTTCCTCCAATTCCAACTGGATTTGGATATGTTGCGGGATGCGCATATGAACCGCGCCCGTGTCAGCCAGCGCCTCCACTTCGACAGGTTCTAGATCCCGATTCCGGGGATTGATTAACTGTATGGATGCGGAACTCAAACCCATGAGTCGCTCCTCTTGCTTTTATTCAAAGTTCTGCGCCGCAAAAGTTTTACTGCAACCGCCTCTCAATCCCCGCCTCCCTGAGCCTGCGCAAATACTCGCCCCACAACTCCTTTTGGTGGATGCCAAGCTCGTACAGGTTTTCCCAGGTATAAATGCCGGTGTCGTGGCCGTCGCTGAACGTAGGGCAGATGCCGTAGTTGCCGACGG
>CAZOTR010000545.1:0-1466 GCA_964582755.1 uncultured Methylococcaceae bacterium
CTACGATTTTCAGCAAAATGAGAATTGCTGGGTTATTGCGCCTTACACGGGACAGGATTGTGTGTTATCGGGTAAAATACGACATTGGCCTTGAACGGGGCCAATGCGTTATCCAAACGAACCCACAACCAAGCACCACAATAGGAGCAAAACCATGGCAAGACCCCTGATTCAGTTGGCACTCGACACCCTGGACGTTGAAACGACCCTCGGTCTGGCTCGCGCCACTGCCGACTACATCGACATCTTTGAGATTGGCACCCCGTCCATCAAGTACAACGGCGCTGCCCTGTTGAAGAAGCTCCGCGCTGAGTTCCCGAACCACAAAATCCTGGTTGACCTGAAGACCATGGATGCCGGCGCGTATGAAGCCGCCCCGTTCTATGCCGATGGCGCCGACATCGCCACCGTGCTGGGTGTTTCCGGCGAAGCCACCATCGCGGGCGTCATCAAAGCCGCTAAAGAGAATGGCGGCAAGCAAGTCCAGGTTGACCTGATCAACGTTCCGGACAAGGCTGCCTGCGCGAAAGTGTCCGCCGCGGCCGGTGCGCAAATCATCGGTGTCCACACCGGCCTGGACGCCCAGGCTGCCGGCCAGACCCCGTTCGCCGATCTGCAACTGGTTGCTGATCTGAACCTGGGCCTGACCATCTCGGTCGCGGGCGGCATCAAAGCCTCCACCGCTGCGCAGGTCGTCAAGGCCGGCGCGGGCATCATCGTGGTTGGCGCTGCCATCTACGGCGCTGCCGACCCGAAAGCAGCCGCCAAGGAAATCTACGACGTGGTTGTGGCCGCTGCGGCTTAAAGCCCGAGGACAGCCCGCGCGGCGCGGCGCGGGCCATTCCTGTTCCAACTTTCGCCAGTTGGCAAAAACCCCGTCCGGTTGCCCGGACGGGGTTTTTAGTTTGCAGGGTGGGCAGGCGTCCCTTCGGCAAGCTCAGGACAGGCTTGCCTGCCGCTTCGTGGCGCGGGTGCGCTGGAGCGGATAGTTAGGCCAGTTTGTTGGTTGGAAATGTTAGTGTTCGCAAGCTCACCCCAACTTACGGCAGTTTGGATTCCTCAGGCGTTCCTTCTCCATAGATTTTCAGCACAAGACTTACAAAGGGTTTTTCGTAACCCTTTTCTAGCCTATATGTTGGTATATCAATGTCATAGCCTCTAGTCTTAAGCCAATCCCGAACAGCTACCATAGCACTGTCAAGATCTTTCTGGAGACCGTCATATATTCGCAACGGCAAAACGAACTTGCCTCCCATAGACTTGTTGATTTCCTCAATAAATTCCCAATTGTCAGGCAGCCTCTTTGAATAAATTACTTGCTTCTCAACCAAAAGATCATGGATTACATATTTGGTTTCTCTAGGCGGCTCTTCTGATGGCGTATTTGCCGGTGCTTCACCCTTGGCTCCCAGCTCAGGAGATCGTTGTATCATACCGATGACAGCCTGATTCCCAATCAATCGCGG
>CAZOTR010000546.1:0-1460 GCA_964582755.1 uncultured Methylococcaceae bacterium
GCGGCATCCGCGCCGCGATGGGCTACACCGGCTGCGCCACCATCGACGACATGCGCAACAAGGCCAGCTTCGTCCGCATCACCTCGGCCGGCATCCGCGAAAGCCATGTGCATGATGTGACGATCACCAAGGAGGCGCCGAATTATCGGTTGGATTGAGTGCAAGTTTGACGGGGCGAAACAATTAGGCATCGCCGCCGTTAAACCCGGTGAATTTCTCAACCTGATACGAAGTGTCCATGGGCATACTCAGCATGAACTGCCTGACAGCTTGCAAAAAAGCATCGAGGCTTTGGCCTCAAAGCAAGGGTATACGCTCAACCAATTCCTCGCCACTGCCGCAACCGAGAAACTTGAGGCAATGACTGGCATTGGGTTTTTACGCAAAGAAGCCAAGCTTGGAAGTCGGGAAGGTTTTGAGCGTTATCTAGCCGCCGTGCCTAACGTTCCGCCGCACGAAATATCTAGCTAGAAAAAAGACGCTTGTCCAGCCAGCTTAATTTTTGGAGACTCTCGCCATGAACCTAGAATCCATCCGCTTGGTTGAGAAACTGAATCTTCCTTTTCCTTGGGAAACCAACGCCAGAGGCCAAATCATCATGACGCCGGTCAATTACGGGCATAGCAGCCATGTTGGCAAGCTTATCAAACGTCTGGCGATTATTGCTCCAGAGTGGGAAAGCGGGGCGGAATTAGGCATTGAAACTTCTGACGGCGTCAAGGCACCGGATGTGACCTTGGCCAGCCTAGCCTATCACGCCCGTCATATCAATGATAAAGGCTACGTCACCGAAGCCCCCGAAATCTGCGTCGAGGTCATGTCGCCGTCGAATAGCTGGCAGGAGATGCTGGAGAAAATGCCTTTGTATTTTGAAATCGGCGCACAGGAGGTTTGGGTTGTCGATGTGGACGGGGCGGTTTCGTTTTTCGCCCCCGGCAACGAGAAACTTCCGCACAGCCGTTTGATTCCTGAAGCGCCGCAGTCTATTTAGCTCCTCACCCCCGGCCCTTCTCCCGCTAGGAGAGGGGCGTTTTAAAATTTCAAACCCTCATACCAGAGGCACAAGGACTAGCAAGAAACTACCATGGCCGACATCCATTCCCACAAAATCCTGATTCTCGACTTCGGTTCGCAATACACCCAGTTGATTGCAAGGCGCGTCCGCGAAATCGGCGTGTATTGCGAGATCCATCCTTGGGATTGCAACGAAGACTATATCCGCGAATTCAAACCGCGTGGCATTATCCTCTCCGGCGGGCCGGAGACGGTCACCGAGGCCGACACGCCGCGCGCGCCGGAATTGGTGTTCAAGCTTGGCGTGCCGGTGCTGGGCATTTGCTACGGGATGCAGACCATGGCCGAACAACTCGGCGGCAAGGTCGAAGCTGCCTCGCACCGCGAGTTCGGCTATGCCCAGGTGCGGGCGCGGGGGCATTCGGTGCTGCTGCGCAACATCGAGG
>CAZOTR010000547.1:0-1446 GCA_964582755.1 uncultured Methylococcaceae bacterium
AGGGCAGAGGCTATAAGAGGAGACGGCAATGTGTCAATTGCCGGGCCGGGGAAAATTCTCCACGAGTGCGCCGTTTTGTAGTCCCGGCTTTAGCCGGTTAGCAATCCTCATTTTGCTGAAAATCGTAGGTTGGGTTAGGTGCGCATGGGGGATGCTGCCCGTTTATCGCAGAACGTGATGCGCACCGTAACCCAACGCTATCCTTGGCCCGCCTGTTGGGTTACGGCGCGCGCCAAGTTCGGGGGCGGAGTCCACCTCAGTCTTGCGCGCGCCTAACCCAACCTACGTCAAGCAGCCGGTTATGGCGAAAGGCCGGGGGTTATGGGGTTTTTCGGCGTTGGGGCGGGGAGATGTTTGCGCGGGAAGCGTTGGCAGGGTGGCGACAAACAGGTCAACCCTGGCATTGGGTTGGAGCAAGCCGGCCTTGGGCGGGCGGGCGCTGGCGGCGGGCGAAGCCGCGTAGGCACGCATCGCGCACCCTTTCAAGCTTGGATAAGGCGCGCGATGCGCACCCTACGGGGCTTTTGCACGTCCGCGTTGATGGCGTTGTTATATTTCTTTCTGCGCAATTGCTTGAACAACGGCCCCAAGACCTTTGTGATAAGAACCTTCAATAACACTTCGTTCAAGTTCAGCCAACCAAATAAATTTCAATCCTTCCAGATCATGAATTAGCGATTCTTTAGAAGTCATGGTATCCACTGAATTCCCGCCGCCAGTGCCATACTTTAGTTGGTCTGGCATGTATGCCTCCACAAAAAACACCCCACCCGGCTTAAGGCCAGCAACTACTTTTTTGTGTATTGACTTTCTTTGGGCGGAAGGCAGCGGGCAAAAAATAGATACGACTCCATCCCAACAACTTTCACCAATTTCGTATTCAGCAAGGTCTGCATGAACTAAATTGATTTCAACGCCATTTTCCTTCGCCAGCTTTTCCGCTTTTTTCAGCCCAACAGCAGATCCATCGACCGCAGTGACGGAATAGCCTTGCTTTGCAAGAAACACGGCGTTTCTACCTTCTCCCTCTGCCAAGCTGAGAACTTCTCCTTTCGGAATCGACTGGTAGTTTTCCGCCAAGAACCGGTTGGGATCCTTGCCATATGCGTATTCATCCGAGTTGTATCGTTCGTCCCACATAGTGTCTCCAGTAGAGGGTGATTCAAGAAATATAACGCCTGCGTTCAGCGCCCCGCGCCGCCCCACGGAACCTGAAAACACGAAGGCCGGTCGAGGCGCGGGTGCGCTGGATCGGATCGTTAGGCATAGAAGATTCCGCGTGGGCAAACGATAGAGCCGTTTGCCCACCCTGCCCGGCTCAGCGCATCCTATGGTTAGCGCATCTTATCGCGTTGGATCGGATAGTTAGGCCAGTTTGTTGGTTGGAAATATTGGGGTTCGTTCCTCACCCCAACCTACGGCCCTATCAGTAGATAGACAACTGAA
>CAZOTR010000548.1:0-1434 GCA_964582755.1 uncultured Methylococcaceae bacterium
CGTCAGCAGTTCCAGCGCATAGCGGCCGTTTTCTTGCAGCCTGGATTGGCCGTCTTGCACTCGGTAGGTTTGTTTGCTGCCCAGATAAATTTGCCCCACGCCCGCCAGCAGGACCAGGCTGAGGACCAAAGCGACCAAAATCTCGACCAGAGACACGCCAGACTGGCGAAACATCCGCAAACCCGGCAAGCCTAGGCTTTTCTTTGCGTTCATGGCTGAAAATTCATGTCAAAGCGTTTCTGGACGACGGCCTTGGTGGCATCCTGGGTGTCTTCGTGTTCGTTCCATTGAATGCTGATAGTGTAGACGCCACCTCCGACGGCAGTGATCGTGCCGACTCCGCCCGGCAGTTGCGCCAAGGCCTGGCTCCAATCAAAAATATCGGAACCCACCAAGTCTGCGGAGGAACAGGGGCTGCTACTGCTGGCCCCGCAAGGGGGAGTCGCAGGCGAAGCCGTGCCTGCATAAGTGCCTGCATAAGCAGCCAAGTTGCCCCGGTTGTCCCGCATCCGGTCCGCCATATCCTGGGCAAGCAATGTCGCCTGTGTGCGCAGGTAAGCGTTGTGGTTGCTACTCAAGCCTGTGACCTGCAAACCGGCTAGGCCGAGGAGTCCGATGGCTAATACCAGTATCGCCACCATCAACTCGACCAACGTGAAGCCATTGGTGTTTTTCATGGGTTTGTGCATGAGGCCAGATTCGTACCGTCGTCTTTGTTAGGTATGCGATCATGATCGGTGTCCAATCCCAGACGGACACGCCCCACTTTATTGACTATAATCAGGCGCGCGGCATCTTTTTCGGGGGCAATGCTGCCAGTCCTATCCGCATTGCTATAGCATAGGGCGAACGAACCCATATTGTTGCTTTCCCCACTGGGCAGAAACGAAATATAGTTGGTGAAATTGTTATTCCCGGTAAGTATGTAGCTTGCGGGAAACGCCCCATACACGCGAAGCGTCTCGTCCGCTCCGTCTTGAATTCCATAGTTACCACCACCGTTGGGATTATCTGTAAAAACTTGCCACCCGCTTTCCCAATAGGCCGATGTTTTTCTCAGCGTGACACGCATCCCCCGCTTGATGGCTTCACTCCTTGCGAGGTTAAGCGCCGAGACAAGCTGATTCGCATTGGCGGCCAGTTGATTGTTCCGAATGGCTGTCTGGAAACTCGGCACGGCGATAGTCAAAGTTATAGCCATTACCATAACGGTGACCATAAGTTCGAGTGTGGTAAATCCCTGGATAGATGATGTTTTCATGCCTGAATGTATAGCATCGTTTTTCCAGACGACACCCAACAAAGCGATAAACGGGAGAAAATTCCAGCCGAATGGCTGGATCTCTTGACGACAAGGAGGGCAAGATTTTCCTCCGAGATGGGGTTCTTGGGCGCAAAGAAAAGGCCCGCCGGCCCTTTCGGGGGCCGGCGGGC
>CAZOTR010000549.1:0-1430 GCA_964582755.1 uncultured Methylococcaceae bacterium
CGCAAGCCTTTCGATGAGATTCATTGTTATTCCCCAATCCACACTCTTCCCGGCCTATCCCGCCATCGGGAAGGCAGAAGGCACAATCCAGCCGGGCAAGCCCGTGCGCGTCCATTCGGACAGGGCTTTTTTTACACTGTGTCGGCTGGTGGGACGCCTTGGCTTTCCCCCAGCCATTTCTCCAGATATTCAAGCTGCAAACCCGGCACTTTCTGTATGCCGAATTTTTCGGAGACGGGAAATGGCCGCACCCGCCCGGTCCTGGCATAGCCGCAACGCCCGTAAAAGGCGATGAGTTCATGCCTCAACGTAATCACCGTCATCAATATTTTCCCGGCCCCCCATTCCCTTGCGGCTTTGTCCTCCGCCGCCGCCATCAAACGCTTGCCTATGCCCCTGCCCTGCAAGCTGGGGGCCACCGCCAACATTCCCAGGTAAGCGCCTTCTTCGTGTTTTTCCAGATGCGCCGAAGCCACCAATTCCCCGCCGCATTCGGCCAGCAGAATCATGGAGTCTTGGGCTTCCAACAAGAGCGAAATCTCTTCCTCGTCCGTCCGTTGTCCGTCCAACAAATCCGCCTCCGTCGTCCAGCCCTGTTTGCCGGATTCACCCCGATAGGCGGAGTTGACCAGGGACACAATGCGGAGAATGTCTTGGCGCCGCGCCGGGCGGAAAGACACTATGTCGAGGTTCATTGCGGACTATTTTCCTCTTCCCAGCGGTTTCTCCAAATATTCCAGAAATAAGTCTGGAAGTATTGGCATGGCCTGTTTTCCAGGGCTGAGGAAAGGCTGGAACGCTTGCACCCGCCCCGTCCTCACATAACCGAAACGCCCGTAATACGCGATCAAGCTCTCTCGCAGAGTAATGACCGTCATCAGCATTTTCCCCGCTCCCCACTCCCTTGCGGCCTTCTCCTCCGCCGCCGCCAACAAACGCCTGCCTATGCCCCCGCCCTGCCAGTTTGGGCTCACCGCCAACATACCCAGGTAAGCGCCTTCCGCGTGTTTTTCCAGATGCGCCGAAGCCACGGGTTCCCCGTCGATTTCGGCAAGCAGAATCATCGAGCCTTCCTCTGCCAGCAAACGGGCCAATTCCTCCGCGTCCGTCCGTTCGCCGTCCAACAAATCCGCCGCCGCCGTCCAATCCCGCTTGCCGGATTCGCTTTGGTAGGCGGAGTTAATCAAGGCCACGATACGAGGAATGTCTTGGGAGCGGGCTTGCCGGAAGGTGATTTGGTCAGGGTTCATTACAGGATATTTTAGCGGTGCCAATGCAGCGAAATGCGGGGGTTACCCTGGTTCCCACGCGCCGCGTGGGAATCCAGTCGGCCCGCGCTGCGGGCCATAACTCGGCGCGGCGCACCAAAACCGCATTCCCACGCGGCGCGTGGGAACGAGAGAACCATGTCCATCGAGCCCGATAGGGTG
>CAZOTR010000550.1:0-1423 GCA_964582755.1 uncultured Methylococcaceae bacterium
ATCGACGAGATGTATTGGGACGGCGCGGTGCGCAAACTCAAGATCGACCCGAAGATACTCCACTACGTCACCCCCAGGCGCAGCCTGGCCGTGCAGATCAAGACGGGGATGGAAAACCGGGCGC
The DNA here is from genome assembly GCA_964582755.1 of uncultured Methylococcaceae bacterium. Classification (GTDB taxonomy): domain Bacteria; phylum Pseudomonadota; class Gammaproteobacteria; order Methylococcales; family Methylococcaceae; genus Methylumidiphilus. Next base: position 125 of record CAZOTR010000550.1, read on the forward strand.
GGTTCGTCGAGGTCGATTTGTCCGCTGCGCGATGAAATGCAAAAGAGGGCAGGGGGCTTGTTTTTTTCCCGAACCCATTAGGCAATAAAAAAACCTGACCAAAAGGCACTCACATGCTCAAACGATTTTCCTTAATACAGCCATTCGCCCTGTTTTATTTCTTGTCGAGTTTGGCGCTTATACCTGTCCAAGCTGAGGCGGAAGAACTCATGCAAAGCAATCTGGGAACGCCACCGGCATGGAAATCTTGGAACCGAATGACGGTCACTGCGCCAGGTTTCATGTCGAAGACAAAAACTATCCAGCTTCCCGATTTCCTGTTGAAAATTTGGGCGAAGGAGATTGCCGAGAACGATCAAAAATTCCGTGACGAAGGCAATGCGGATCTGCTGTACAAAGACGGACATGCCCATGCCAAGGCGCTTTATTCGGTCTACCAAGATTCAGGGCGCACAGTGGTCGTCAGTATTTTGGATGCCGCCAAGTTCTGCCAAGAAGGGCCGAATGATCCTGGCAGCACACAGATCCATTCCACCTGCCCTGTCCGCGTGACTGTGATGCGGGGCGGGGAGGTTACAAGCGCGGATTATCCTGGTGCGTGTTTTCTCGATATTAGCTACGGCAATCCGCCGGGTGGCCCCGACCCTCTCACCAACGCATCGCTGACGCGGTATGACCGGCAGGCAGGCGTGGTCGAGCTGGTGGCAATCCGCGACAACCGTTCCCTGCCCGCGTGCGCGAAACAGTTGAAGGTTCCGCCCCTGTGATTGGACTGTTCCGTTCCCTATTGCTGATGCTGGCGCTGTTTTCAGCGGCACCGGCTTCGGCCCAGCAACTGGGGCCGAAGATGGTGGTGACTGCCGCGCAGGTCGCCGCCGCCATCGGTAATTCCCCGCTGAGTTCCGGCCTTAAAGCTTATGCCGCCGACATTGGCAAGCTGGCGATCAACGTCGAATCGGGCGGCAACCTGGGCATTTATAACGGAACTTGCTGCACAGGCGTGTTGCAGGTGAACAAAGGCGGCTTGGAGACTTATTGCCATTGCAGTTCCGAAGAATATGCCAATATGTCCCTCCAACAGCAAGTCGATGTGTGGGCGAAGCTCACCAACGCCAATGCCAACAATGCCACTGTCCAAGGCTTGATGGGGATGGGCAGTTTCGGGGGGCAGCCGGTGACTGGGGCGATGGTGCTGTCGTGCATCCAGATCGGGCCGGGCAACTGCGCCAGGACGATCCAGGCGGGCACTTGCGCCACGAGCGCCGGATCGGACGGTAACGGCAACAACTTCTGCGACTT
>CAZOTR010000551.1:0-1423 GCA_964582755.1 uncultured Methylococcaceae bacterium
AACAAGAAACCCAAGGCAAGCCCCAGATCCCGCCCCGGTCTTGGCTTGCCAAGCTGGGGGAGCGCCAACCCCTAAGCGCCGGTGAATTCGGCACGCTTGGCGCCAGGGGCGGGGAGCCAAAGCCCGCCGCCGAAAAAACCGGCCCCAACACCCAAGCCGGCCCGGCCCCAGCACAATCCGGCCAATCCGTGGGCGAAATGGACGAGCTAGGCCAGATTCTCTGCGTGGCCGGGGAACACGCCAGCCTCTCCACCCATGAAGGCCGCTTGCGGGTCGAGCGCGGCGAAGCCACCGTCCAAGACCTGCCCTGGAGCCATCTGCAAGCCGTGGTCTTGTTCGTCAACCACGCCATCACCACCCCCGCGATCAATGCCGCCTTGGCCCATGGCGTGCCGGTGCATTTTGCAGGCACGCTGGGCGGCTACCGGGGCGTGCTGTGGACCGGCAAGCCCGCCGAGCCCGGTTGCGGCCTGTGGCTCCAGCAGGCCAACCTGTTCGCCGACCCGGCCCTTAGCCTCGTCTTGGCCAAGGAGATCGTCGCCGCCCGCGTCCGCCATCTGCGCGAAACCCTGCGCCTGCGCGGCCTGACCGAGCCAGCCGAACGGCTGAAAAGCCGCCTGGATGAAATCGGCCAAGCCGCCGACCTGGAAACCCTCAACGGCCTGGAAGGCAGCGCGACACGCGAGCTTTTCCAAGCCATGGCCGGCTGGCTGCCGCCCGAATGGGGGTTCGCGGGGCGCAACCGCCAGCCGCCCAAAGACCCCGCCAACGCCTTGCTTTCCTTTGGCTACACCTTGCTAAACGGCTATGTCGAAAGCTTGCTGCATGTGGACGGGCTGCTGCCCTGGCTGGGGTTCTACCACCAAGCCCACGGCACCCATGCCACCCTGGCCTCGGATTTGATGGAGCCGTTCCGCCATCTGGTGGAGCGCGCCGTCCTGTCCGGCATCCAGCGCCATGAACTGCATCCGCAAGACTTTTTCACCCAAGCAGACGGGGCATGCATGATGAAGCCGGAAGCGCGCCGGACTTACCTGGCCCGGCTCCTGGAACGCCTCAACACGCCCATAGCCGCCTTCGGCGAAGAGCAAACGCTAACCCCCGTGCAGCACATCCACCGGCAAAACCGCTCCCTTATCCGCTGGCTTAACCAAGGCGAAGCCTTCCAGGCTTTCAGGACGCGGTGACGCCATGCACATCTACCTGGCCTGCTTCGACATCGGCGACAACAAAAACCGCGACAAGGCCGGCAAAGAGCTGTTGGCTTATGGCCAGCGGGTGCAAAAATCCGTGTTTGAAATCGCCGTCCGCCACCCCGCCGAACTGGAAACCCTCAGGGAAAAGCTGGAGCCGCTTCTGGCGGAAGGCGACGACCTCAGGTTTTACCGCCTTTGCGCCGAATGCCGAAGCCACTCCATCGGCC
>CAZOTR010000552.1:0-1415 GCA_964582755.1 uncultured Methylococcaceae bacterium
ATAGGCCGTTCCGCTCTCCCAAACCATGCCTCCCGGATTGAGCACCCGGACCAGGGAATGGCTCTGGAATCCTGCACGATCATCGTCACCGACGCGAACGGACTCATGCGGCCTATCCATGAGCGGATGCCGGTCATCCTCGCGCCTAGTGATTGGGACGCTTGGCTCGACCCCGATGCCAAGGATGCCAGATATTTGCAAAGCCTGCTGGTGCCTTATCCGGCGGAGGGAATGACGGCCTGGAAGGTCGGGACGCAGGTCAACAATCCAAGGCACGACAGCACGGATTGCCTGGAAGCCATGGAAGGGGAGGGCGGTTAAACGCGGCCTTGTTTTTTTAAGAGGAGCGAAATGGAAAAGCCGCTGTCCTCGTAGGGACAGCGGCTTGCCCCGCCCAAGCCAGGGCGGGTTTTCCGTGGGATCTCAAGGCAGGGCTGGATGGGTGCGTTTCATTGGCGGATCGGAGAAGATGTCACCACTGCCGGTAGTAGCCATTCCCGACCGGCATCTCCATGCGCAGCCCCGGCACCTCGACCACCAGCGGCGGCGGTTGGGGCTGTACATAGGTCACCGGCGGCGGGGAGACAGAGACCGGCTGCTGCGGTACGGCGTACACCGGTTGCGCGGGGACATAGGCGGGCTGGGGCTGATACCAGCCGTATGGCTGTCTGCCATAGCCCCGCCATTCGTCATCATCGTCGTCATCGTCATCCGCAAGCGCCACGGCATTTGCCAGCAACAGTGACACCGCCATGACTGCCATGGCTCGCTTCAGCATCTTGCCGGGGATCGGTTTCATCGCAGTCTGCCTCCGTCCAAAGACCGTCTAGCTTATTCGGCTTCGCCCTTTTCCTTTTCAGTTTCGGTCTTGAGGATTTTTCCGGCGGCGTCCAGGTGGATTTCCAATTCCTTCTTGCCGTCCTTGATTTCCACTTCGTAGCCGTGGATCGAGCCGTCCGGCTTCAGGAGCTTTTCGGCTTCTTTCACCGTCGCGTGGGGGGTGCGCCTTTTTCAGCGCCTCGGTGACGGCTGCCGGGAGTTCGTCGGGCTTGATGGACTCCTCCGTCTCGACCAGCGTCCCTTCGGCGGCATAGCTGGCTTCGCGTTTGACGCCCTGGTCTTTGAATTCGACTTCGTAGACGGTCTTGCCCGCCTCTTTCTCCTCCTCGTATTTAACCTGAGTTCGGGATAAGCGATCATGCTTTGGTCAAGGCATTGACATGGATGAGTGACAAGGTCGGCTTGTCCTCGGACAGGCAGTAGGCGACGATGCCGGCCATGAGGTTGACGAGGAAGTTGCCGAGGGAGCGGTGGCGGGTGTGTTCGATCTGGCACAGGTTCTTCAGTTCGTCAAACACGGTTTCGATGATGGAGCGGCGTTTCAGCAGCGCCTTCTCGAAGGCGGTGAGGGCCGC
>CAZOTR010000553.1:0-1413 GCA_964582755.1 uncultured Methylococcaceae bacterium
CTGCCTATCCCTCACCGCCTTCAACACCTTGAACGCGCAGCCGACCAGATCCTTCTTCACCTCGTGCTCCCAAAACCGCAAAGCCAGCCAGCCAAGGGCGGCGAGGGCGGCTTCGGCGGCGATGTCGCGGGCGATGTTGCGGGTGAATTTTTGCAGCCAGAAGGCTTGGTTGGACTTGGGCACGCGGCCATGCTGCGGGCAGCCGTGCCAGAAGCAGCCATCGACGAACACGGCGACTTTGGCGGCGGGGAAGACGATGTCGGGTTTGCCGGGGAGCTGGTTTTTCAGCCGGTAGCGCAGGCCGGCGATCCACAGGGCTTTGCGCAGGCGCATTTCCGGCGTGGTGTTTTGGCTGTGGATCTGGGCCATCAAGTGGCTGCGTTCCGCAGGCGTCAGCCGGTCTGCCATGCGCGCCTTTCTTAGCCCAGCTTGAGCAGCCGGGTGCCGGCGATGCGGTCGTGCCAGCAGCGCTGCTCCGGGTCGGCCAGGGCGGCGAAAAAGCCCAGCCCGAACAGGCCAAAGGAAAACAGCGCGGCGACAAAGCGCAGGCCGGCCTGCCGCCAACTGACCGCGCCGCCGTCTGCCGAGCAGATCTGGATCTTCCAGGCCCGCATCCCCAAAGTCTGCCCGCCACGGGTCCAGAACCCGCCGAAGAACAGAAACGCCACCCCCAGCAGATAGGCTTGGTAGGCGAGGCTGTGCGGCCCGAAAGCCCCGCCGCGCAACGGTAGCAGCGCCAAGGTGGCGAAGAACAGGAGGCCGAGCAGCAGCAGGCAGTCGTAAAACAAAGCCCCCAGGCGGCGTGGCAATCCAGGGGGCGGAAGGTCGGGCGGGGTTTTCGGGGCGGGCCGCAGGGCGACGCGCCTAGGCCGTTTCCCCATGGGGCTATTTGGCTTGTTGGGCTTCGTTGAGCTTCACCGCGAAGAACATGGACAGGTAGACCAGCCCGCAGACTAGGACGGCGCTGATGATGACGGGAAAGCGGATGAGCGGCGTGAACAGCAGCATGGCGAAGTCTATCACGAACAGGCTGGTCAGCAGCGGGTGGGCCATGAAGGTTTCTTTGTCGAATGTGAATTTTTGCATCGGTGTTTCCTCCTCTCAAAGTATTGCCGGGAATTTTCAGGCCGGATGCCCCGGTGGACTCGGGTTTTGCGGCATATTCCCTTGTTTTTAAATGTTTTTTACTTGGGGTTGCCCAATCGGCCAAGCTTTGTCCCAGGGATTGGGGCCGTCGGCCAGCCGATCTCGGAGGGGAATGTTAGCATAAGCGTGGCAGAATTCGGGCATGGTGAATTTCGCATCTTTTGGGTGGGTGCGCGGGGCTTCCCTGCTGTGGCTCATCACCTATCAGATTTAAATTCTGGCGCGAAACGCTCGTAGGAGCGCCCCATGGGCGCGACCGATTCCGCA
>CAZOTR010000554.1:0-1408 GCA_964582755.1 uncultured Methylococcaceae bacterium
CATTCCTTTCCTGGAAGGGGCTTTTGCCTTTCGGGCCAGGAGGGGTCAAGGGGGCACAAGCCCCTTGGCGGGGGGTTGGGGCGGAGCCACCAATCCAAAGCTTTTGAGCCGCGCCGCAGGCGTTCCTTTCGGGGGGTGCGGGGGGCGGAGCCCCCCGCCCTAAAATGGCCGTGAGCGAAGCGAACTCCTTTTCGGGTAAGTTCCGCACCGAGCGCAGGGACGTGCGGCCCGCCGGGCCGGCCAACGCCGGTGGCGGGGCGCGGCCCGGTGGCGTAAAAGAAGTTAATGAAAAGTTAAAAGAAGTTAAAAGACGCGCGCGTGTAAAGGGTTCTGGAGGCCGCGCAGGCTCTGGGCTGCGGGGCAAAAAACGTCCGCCAAGTCCGCTTCGTACCGTCCGCCAAGTCCGCTTTTGGCGTCCGTCAAGTCCGCTTTTGGCGTCCGTCAAGTCCGCTTTTTTGTCCGTCAAGTCCGCTTCCCCGGGGTGTTCTGTGGATAAACCTGTGGATAATTTCCGTAGTATCCGCCAAGTCTGGAAACCATGGTTGCCCCAGGCGGTAGAGGCGAATGCGGGGAAAGCGGCCAGGAGCGCGTAAAAACCGGGATGCATGGCGGTCAAGCCAATGAATAAAAAAAGAAAAATCTCTGCCAGATGGGTAGCTGCGGCATCCGTCAAGTTCGGAAATGGACTGTCCGCCAAGTCCAGAATCCATCCGCCAAGCCATCCTTTTCCATAGTTGGCGGATGGCAAAAGCGGACTTGACGGATGGTGGGGGCGCAGTTGGCGGACGACGAAGCCGCCGACCCTGTCCGGGGTTGCAGGCCGGGACATGGCGTGCTTTTTACGCATCGTCTGCCTCCTGCCCGCCCGCTTCGGCAGGCGGGTCCTCGGCCGACCCGGAGGCCTTCCGCTCGGCGGCCCGCTCCCTTTTCCGCAGCCTGCGCTCCGCGCTGGCCGCCTTGGCCTGGATGGCGTCGGAGTCCTTCTTTTCCAGCCGGTGGTAAAACCAGTCGAAGGCGTTGAAGCCGGCCGGGCCCTGGCGGCTGAGTTCCGTCAGCCCGTCCGACAGGGCTTTGTTGAACTTGGCTTTCGCCGCGGCTTTCGCCTTTTCGTCGGCAGTCTCGTCTATCTTTTCCTTTTGGTAGAACACGACCACGTTAGGCTGGACTTGGCTGTCGAGGGCAACGCGGTAGCCGGGCAGCCGGTCGTCGCGGATCGCGTGGCGGATGTCCTCGCGGAATTTGCGCAACTCCCGCCTCGTCCCGACTTTTTTCGCCAGGTGTTCGATGCCGATCTTCCACAGCATCTTGTCGGTGCCGCAGTGGCGGCGGGCGATCTGGTACAGCCGCCGCTCGATGCCGGAGTCCAGCGAGAAGTAGGCGGGGTCTACGTCCAGGATGTGACCCTCGT
>CAZOTR010000555.1:0-1402 GCA_964582755.1 uncultured Methylococcaceae bacterium
TCTGGCCCCACCCATTGCCCGAAGCCTTTCGCGGCCATGGGCCGCTCCTACGGAAGCTATCAATAAATCAATTAAACCCACCTCCCATTTTTGCCGGAAACGCCGCTTCTCGCTAAGGAATGCCGCGCAGGCCTTCCAACCTAACGCAGAAGCGATCCAGCCAGACCAAGCCTTCAGCGTAAAGAATCAGCGCGGCCTCGGGGCGCGGATTTTTCTTATGGGTCAAGCGGCCCCAAGGCAAGCCCAGCAGGTTAGCGGCCATCGCCAGTTCGTAGCGTGCTTCCCAATGGATGTCTTCATGGGCGGCGGCAAACGCCCCCGCCCGGACATAGCAGGCTTGCACCAAAGGCGTAGTCCACGCGGCCGGCTGAAAGCGGTAAGCCAGGCTGGCCTCGCTGCCTTGCTCCTCATAGCGGACACTGACGGAAGCTTGAATCTCTGGCTTTTCCACCGGCCCTGTGACCGATAAAAAATGCGTCAGCTTGGCAATATCAAACAGGTAATCGCCATTGACCCACTCTTTCGGGTCGATGAATTTAATCTCCCAACCGCCATTGCTGCCGCGCAGCATGAGGTTGCCGGGATTGGGGTCGCCGTGGGCAACGGTGCGAAAGGGCGGGGCTATGGTCAGCAACACATCCTTGTAACGCGCCAACACGGCGAGATAATCCCGCCAAGGCCGCAAAGTCTGGCCATTGACCTGCAAGGTCTTGGATTCAAAGCGCGGAAATTGCTCGGCGGTTTTCTCCAAACGCTCCTTGATGCGGCCTATGTAGTCTTTGTCCAGGTTCGGCAGGCTGCGGGTGTCAATGCCGCTTTCCATCCCCTCAAACATCAAATCCAACACCGCCCCGCCCATCGGCAAAACGGCTTCCACCGGCAAGGCCCCGCCCGCGTCCTTGGGATACAGCCGGTCTTCCAGAGATGCCCAGCCATCGCCTTTGGGGAAAATCTCCATCAGATAGGCAAACGGGCGTTCCTCGCGCACGGCATAGACGATGGGCCAAGCCGACCGATAGCGTTCGGTCAGTTTCGAGTCGTTCTTGATTGCCCGCATGGCCAGGCCTTCCTCCGCCAATTTTTTTTCCTTGCGGTCGAGCTTGAAAACAAACGGCGCATGGAGTACTAATTGCTCGACCACATCGGCGGTATTGCCGCCGCCTAGGGCTTGATTTTCTATAGCCATTTGCATGAACGGCAGGCCGCTACCGATTGCCTCCTTCACCAAGGACTCGGCAACCTGCCGGGCCAGTTGCGGAAATGTTTCCTCATCCCAAGCTTCCATTTCCCCATCCAAAGATTCCCTTTGCAATACTTGCAGGATGCGCCGGGCCAGGTAGTGTTCTAAGTTCAGTTGATTCATGTAAATCCCTCGGTGGGTGGGTTTAAAATCAAGGCCATT
>CAZOTR010000556.1:0-1398 GCA_964582755.1 uncultured Methylococcaceae bacterium
ACTCTACTTGAGTCATAAATACCTCGATTTGTAAAATTTCAGGTAATTATAAAGGTAGGGTGGGCAAACGGCTCCATCGTTTGCCCACGCGAAATCTCCACGAATCTTTGAAAAATCGGCGGGCAGGCAAAAAGACGCCTGCCCACCCTACCCGGCTAACGCCCACAATCAGCGCCCCGCGCCACCCCACGCCCCCCCAGAAAACACCAAGTCGCTTCGTGGCGCGGGTGCGCTGGATCGAGTTGTTAGGCCAGTTTGTTGGTTGGAAATGTTGGGGTTCGTTCCTCACCCCAACCTACGGCCCTATTCCCCGGCAGTTCGGTAGGGTACGCATCGCGTACCCTACATGGCTTATTCCGGGTTGTCGTAGGGTGCGGTGAGCTTGCGAACCGCACCAATCGCGAAACATAAATGGTATTCGCATGGATCGGGCGACCCCGCGAATGGTGCGGTTCGTTCCTCACCGCACCCTACGACATTGCCGAGTTACCGCACCTTACCGCGTTCACCGCACCCTACGACAGGTTACCGCACCTTACCGCGTTGGGCGTCTTGCTCAAAAAGACCCCGAACCCCATATAGCGGCGTAGGGAAATGTTGGGTTGCCAAAAAGACGGCAACACAACCTACGCCGCTTTGAAAAATCGGTGGGCAGGAAAAAGACGCCTGCCCACCCTACCCGGCTAACGCCCGCGTTCAGCGCCCCGCGCCACCCCACGAAACCCGAAAACACCAAATCGCTTCGTGGCGCGGGGGCGCTGGAACGGACGGTTAGGCTTCGTTTTACAACGCCTCGAAAATTTTGCGAACAGACGCTAATGGTGTGTCATTACTGAACGTATGAAGAGTAGGGCCTTGAATACCACCTTCACGCATTTCAATCTGTCCGGCATCATGGTTATATGAGAACGCATAGCGCTTGCTGCCAATGCGAACCCACAAGACATTTGTTGTTTTACCTTCGCGAACCATAACTTTGATTGGCTCTTCATCGTTCTTGCGCCAAAGGATTGCTCCAGCTAAAGCAAGTGCAATTTCATTGACTTTGCCAGCGTGATGATCGGCACGATTCATGACACCGTTAAGGTATGCGCGCAATTCTTCGATTTCGGTAACTGTGAGTGCCACGGAAACTCCTTTGTTTAAACGCCTAACTACAAGTCAGCCTCAAAAGTAAAGCCGATTCCAGAATTGCACTGTATCTGACGGATTTCAAAGTGTCAACGCTGGAATCTAACCCGGGTGGATGGGGGCTGTGGGCAAACAGCCCTATCGTTTGCCCCTGCGGAATCCTCCGCAACCTTCTGCATAATTCGGCGGGCAGGCAAAAAGACGCCTGCCCGCCCTGCCGGTTTAGCCATACATACCCCGTCACGCTTCGGCCCTGCGGAAGTCCCG
>CAZOTR010000557.1:0-1396 GCA_964582755.1 uncultured Methylococcaceae bacterium
AGGAAATCCTTAAACTAACGAAAACTGTTGCGCTTCAAAATTGAGACCGCCCCTCCACAAGGCTGGCATAGTTAGTAAAAGCGAACCAGAAAAAATTCTTTTTAAGTCTTTTACCAACAAGCAACGGGTCGTATTTCTGCTAAAGCTCATTAAAAATTTCAGTGAGGCCAATAAGCCAGGGGAGATTATTGACTTCAACCTAAAGCGCAATCATAATGCCAAACTAGAACCTGACGATCCTGAAATAAAATGGCTGGATGAGGCTATAGAAAATATAAAAATTGACGGAACAAAATTAAATAACATCCCATTGCTTTCCAATGACAAATACTATAATTATTATTTTATTTTGAAGGTTATAATCAAATACACTTATGATATAGGCCCAAATACGGGCACATGTCAAATATCCTATTTTTTTCAGACAAATACCAGCAAGATCCTTGAGGAATCAGACTTCGTATTTAGCCTTGATCGCGTCACCCCAAAAGGGAGAATTTCAGACGATGAACTCCTAAAGCTTAAAGCAAAAATCAGTGGATTAGCGAGGGCAATGGCAGAGAATGCAAAAAATGAAGTATTAAAAATTTAGGCTCAATATGGATTCCGGGGGGCTTGATCCGCTAATCTTGTGGCATCAGCGAGGCAGGGTGCGGCGAGGAACGAACCGCACCAATCACGAACCCGAATTTTCCACAACATACGCTACCAAGTTTGATCTTGGGAGCCGAATCGTTTGCCCACGCGGAATCCGGCATAATTCGGTGGGCAAGCAAAAAGGCGCTTGCCCACCCTACGCTACTTAAAATTCCAGGAGAATCCCATGCGGATTGAAGCCGAGTTGGATGATATTCATGCCGGGCGCTTGCTGGAATTGCAGAAGCGCGTCAATAAGCCTTTGCCTAATCTGGTCACTGAAATTTTAGCCAAGGCGATTGTCCTAGTTCCCAAGCTCTGCTTGGGAACCCGAGTCTTGGAAGCTCTGCTTCCCGATGCTTCCCCGGTCTCCGGCAAGCAGAGCTTGCCAGACTGCATTCCCAAGCGGAGCTTGGGAACGAGAAGAAACGAGAAGAATCGGTGGATAAGCCAAAAGACGCTTGCCCACCTTACACTTGGCCTGCCGCCATCCCCGCTTCTTTGCCCTCATGCATTTTTCCTGAGCTTCTCTTCGCTGTATCTCCCTTGCCGCCTATCGGTTTGCCGCGCATTCTCCCATAGGAGCGGGCTTTAGCCCGCGAAAATCGCGGCCTGAAGGCCGCTCCTACAGATGATTTGCCGACCTATCCCGCAACCGATAGGTGGCGAGCCTTATCTCCCGTACCGCCCGTTGGCTTCCGGTGATATGGTAAAATAGCATCATCAATCAATGGCTTCCTGCGCAAGCTTAATGGTTTGC
>CAZOTR010000558.1:0-1389 GCA_964582755.1 uncultured Methylococcaceae bacterium
ACGAACCGCACCGTTCGCGTAATATTATCGCCTAACAAACCGTTCGAGCGGACGCGGGCTATCGCCCGCGCCGCTCAACGCTAACGTTAGCTCACATAGGAGAGTGGATTATGAATCCAATTCAGAGCGTAGCCTTCGACAACGAGATCGCGCGGGCGAAGGAGTTCATAGCAAGAAGTGACCTTGAGACAGGCTTTGCTCATCTGGAGCGCGCTCACGTCATTGGTCAGGCTTTTGTCGTGCCCCACGCCAGATCGCACTGGCTGATGCTCAAGGTAGAATTGCGGCGAAGGCGGCCCGTGGCAGCCTTCGGGCAAGTCGCACGCATCGCTCTAGGCGTTTTGGGTTCCGCTGTCGGGGTTGTTCCGGTTGGGAACACAGGTGGCAGTAACATTAGTATGTTCAAGCGCATGCCGGTCGCGCCGGAATTGCAGAGCATTATTGATGGTGACGCACCACCTGACGTGCGGGCGTAGCAGATATCCGGGGGAACAGGCGTGGCGTTTTGGATTGGAGCGGTCTTGGCATTTTCGGTGGGGATCATAATGACGTTCATTGGCCTGGACCGAGACCGGGCTTTCTACCCTACGGTGATGATTGTCATCGCTTCGTACTATGCCTTGTTTGCGGTCATGGGGGCTTCCACTCAGGTGCTGATGCTTGAGTCGATGGCCTTCGTTGTGTTCCTAGGCGCCTCCATCGCAGGTTTCAAACGCTCGCTGTGGCTAGTCGTCGCGGCACTTGCGGCACATGGCGTGTTTGATCTCGTCCATGGCCATTTGATCAAAAATCCGGGTGTGCCCGCGTGGTGGCCGATCTTCTGTCTGGCCTACGATGTCGCCGCCGCCGCCTATCTCGCATGGCTTCTGTTGCGTTCGAAGGTGTCGGCGTCTGCGACCTAACCCGGCGCTCAAGAGCTGTTGGGGTGAGCTTGCGAACCCCCAACATTTTTTCATCGCGGATGCCTGCCATTGGGGTTCGTTCCTCACCCCAATCTACAGCCCTGATCGAGGCCATGGCGCAGTTGCAGACCTTGGAGCGCTACCGCAAGAACCGCTAGGCAATCCGCGCACACTTACGAAAACCCGGCAGACGGTGGAGCCCTTCCACCGCCTGCCGGGTTTTTTGTTTGGGGCGCAAGGCAAAGCCCCCTATGTGTAAGCTGGGTTCGGGATAAGCCGATTGCCGGAAACGCCCGCCGCAACAGGGGGCGGCATCGCTGGGGGCGGGCTTGTTCCGGCTTACACCGCTGATCCCGAACTCAGGTCATGTGTGGGTCGGGCGCGTCTTTCCCGTCTTGGCTTGACGGCATTGGGCGAATGCCCCGTCCCGCCTTTTGGCATCGCGCCCTATGCGGGCTACGTCCGCGCACGCCTGGCTCCCGTCGCG
>CAZOTR010000559.1:0-1379 GCA_964582755.1 uncultured Methylococcaceae bacterium
TGCCGAGTTTTTTGATTCGATGAAGCGTTAAGCCGATTGCGCGGCAGGCGCGGTTCGCAAGCCCGCCGCACCTGCCGTGCTTGGCATACTTCAAGCCAAAGATTTCTTCCTTTCCCCACGCCGCCGTTTGGCAAGCTCCAGCGCGGACAAACCCAGGCCGATGAGAGACAGGCTGCCCGGCTCGGGGACCACGCTGAGGCTGCCGAACAGGCCGTCGGCCTCGCCGTTGATCCCGGCGGCGAAATACAGCTTGTCCGTCGCGCCCCCGTTGCCGCCGTTGCCGAAGGCCAGCCCCCACAGCCCGTCGATGCTGATCGGGCTGCCCGAAGCGCCCGTGAGCGCTCCCAGGAAATTGCCGTTGGTGGGATCGAAGGCGTTGATCCTGCCATCGCCGAAATTGCCCACCAGCAAGTCGTTGCTGAACTCGCCGAAATTGGCGGGCGCCAGCGCAAACCCCCAGGGCGCGTTAAGCGGCCCGCCCTCTGTGAAGCGCCCCAGCAGAGTGCCGTTGGCGGCGAACCTGTCGATGAACCCATAGCCCGCCCCCGCCGTCTCGTCCGTTTGCCCCGCTCCCTTGACGGCGAAGGCGACGAACAGTTCGCCGCCAATGTTTTGCACATTGAATGGGGCGTAGGTGGAGCCTGCCGGGGCACCGGCGGGCAAGGGTGGGGGGCTGGGATCGGTGAAGCTGGTGACCGGGGCGTAATTGCTGCCGAACACCTCGACGGTGCCGGCGGCAAAATTGGCCGCGTAAATCTGCCCCGTCCCGTTGTCTATCGCCAAGCCCTTGTAAACCGCGCCGCTGGCGGATTCGTCGATCCGCGTCACTGCGCTGGTTCCGCCTTGCCAGCCCGCGATAGTGCCGCCCTCGGTGGCGAAAATGAATCTGTCGCTAAGAAAATTTACAGGAGTTCCCCCTGTGCCGTTGTTGATGTTGAACACCTGTCCGGTGGGGGCGGAATGGAGAGGGGGCGGCGTTGGCACGGCCGCCGTCGGCACTGTCACGACCAGACCCTGGGGGGTTCCGCCCGTGTTATACAGCGTGGACAGGCCGTTCCCGTTGTCGGAAACCCAGAAAGGACCGGTGGGGGCATAGGATATTCCCCAAGGGTTGACCAGGTTGGGGTCGGTGTGGGCGGCAAGCCCTGGAATATTGGAAACTAGGTTGTCCTGGCGGTAAGCCGCCGCCGCCTGTTGCGATAGCAAGCCCATGCCAATGGCAATAAGCGTGGCCTTTGGCAAAGAAATGCCTTTGCTGGTGTGTTTGGCAAACATGTCAGAAGTCTCCCGTGTTTTTACAAAGATGGGTCTGAATAGCAAGCTCTGTAAGCGCTCATTTAACCGCGTCTGGAACGGTTGGGTGAAAGAGGCGAGGATAG
>CAZOTR010000560.1:0-1378 GCA_964582755.1 uncultured Methylococcaceae bacterium
TAGCGGCAACGCCCGGGCAATTCCGGCAGGGTAGCCGGACCCCGCCCGCCATGGTAAATTGATGCCCAACCGAAAAGCTTGGCTTTTTGCCGAAAAGCGGCCCGGCTTAAAGCCGTTCGAGCAGGGGGTTCGGGCCCGGGGCGGCCTCCCCGAAGACAGCCGCCGGATTGGCCAGCAAAATCCCGTTGACGCAGGAACCGCCGCCGCCCAGCGCGTAGCGGTGGATGTTGAGCCCCGCCGCCGTCCTCCGGTGCAGTTTGAGCTTGAGGAACGACTCCTGGACTTTCCCGAAATTCGCGCCGCCGGCCGACCGGGCATAGTCCTGGAAAACCCCGGGGCTGGCCAGCAGCACGCCCTCCGGCACCCCGTGGACGCGGGCCTCGGGCCCGTTGCATGGGATGCGGCCGGACTGGACGCCCGACACAATCCAGGCCAGGCATTCCCGGCCGGGCGTGGAGGCCGGCGCGTTTCCCGCGCCGCCCTTGGCCTTGCCCGCGCGGTCCGCCGGACGGGCGGAACGGCTTGCAGGCGGTTTAATAGCTGCGGGAAGCGCACCGGCGCAATCCTGCGTCGCCGCCTCCGCGCCAGGGCTGGCTTGCGGAAGCATTGCCGGTTCCGCAACCAAAACCTCCGCTGGCACCGTCCCGTCCCCCCCGGCCAACGGCGTGTCCGGCAAAGCCAAAGGCCCGCCGGGTGGAGAATCAACGCCCGGGGCAACCCGCGTGACGGCACCGGCTTCCGGCCGGCCCGCCGCCCCGTGTCCGGCCTCGGCGACAATCTCGGCCAAGACGCCGGCCCGTGCGGCGTCGCCGCAGGCGCATGCAAGCCACAGCCCGAACAACACGGGGTCGGACTCCAGCCAGGCCAAGCCAAGACCCTCCGCGTCCATGGCGTGCGGCGCCAGCAGCAATCCGGCGCAAGGGTGGTCCCGGCGGTCGCGGGCGTCCCGGAACTCCGCCCGCCACCGGCAGGCTCCGGGATGGTCGCCGACGGCGCCGCCCCAGGGGTTCCACGGCCACTCGGCCCCGCCGTCGCCGCACACGGTGACCGCCAGGCCAAGCGCGGACCGCGCCGCGCCCAGCAGGCTGAGGCTGAAAACCGCGTAGGTCCAAAGCGCCTGCTTCAAGGCCGACTCCTCGGGCGGCGCGCCGGGCGGCAGCAAGCGGCCCTGCCGGATGAGCAAGGCCACACGGGCGGACTCCAGCCCGTGGTCGAGCAGCCCGCCCGGATGGCCGCGCCCCGCGTCCGGCAGCGGAAACTCCTGCGCCCAGGCGGCGAACCGCCACAGCGCGCCGAGGTAGTAGCGCTCGAAATGGGGGCGGGTCGTGCCGGCCGCCTCCTCGATCCGGTTGACGAGCGCCCGCCGCCCGGCCAGCAA
>CAZOTR010000561.1:0-1370 GCA_964582755.1 uncultured Methylococcaceae bacterium
AAAACGCGCTGCTGCTCCGTGCGGCAGGGGCAGGGTTGGCGGGCTTGCCGGGGGGCGTTGGGACGACTTCTTTCTGCCTGGCCTGCCGGGCCTTGAGTTGTTCGGCCAGGTCGGCCAGTTCGCTGCGCAATCGGGCAATTTCTTCAAGTGTCTCGGCGGACGCCTGGGCCACCGCCAGCGGCCTAAGTGGCGGCAAGGGCATTGCGGCGGGATGGGGCGTTGCCGTAGGCACCAGCGTGGACATTGGGCCTGGGCGGGGCGGTGTCGAAACCTTCAAAGGCTCGTCCGGGCCGACCGAGGTAGGCGGCTTGGCGGCGGGCGGCACGAAGGTTTGGGCCTTCGCGTCTGAGATTGGCCCGTGCGCCAGTGCGGGGCTGGGATTGCCCAAGCCAGACATCTGCCCCGCTGCCAGGGGACGGTCGGCGGCGCTGCTTCGAGTCGGCGAAACCGGGTTCAGGGTAGTTGCTTGGCTGGGCGCGGCAGCGGGACGCAAGGCCGTTGAAGGCCCGGGATTGCGCCTTGGTCGGCCTGGATGGACGGGCAATGGCCCGTCGGCCTGGCCCCTGGACGCCATTCCCGTGCTTGCCCGAGGGCGGGGTTCGACCCGCTCGCGCAAAGGCGCCGGCATGGACATTGGGCCTGGGAGGGGCGGGGGCGAAACCTTCAAAGGCTCGTCCGGGCCGACCGTGGTAGGCGGCTTGGCGGCGGGCGGCACGAAGGTTTGGGCCTTCGCGTCTGAGATTGGCCCGTGCGCCAGTGCGGGGCTGGGATTGCCCAAGCCAGACATCTGCCCCGCTGCCAGGGGACGGTCGGCGGCGCTGCTTCGAGTCGGCGAAACCGGGTTCAGGGTAGTTGCTTGGCTGGGCGCGGCAGCGGGACGCAAGGCCGTTGAAGGCCCGGGATTGCGCCTTGGCCGGCCTGGATGGCTGGGCAATGGCCCGTCGGCCTGGCCCGCGAATGCCATGGGTTCCGTGCTTGCCTGAGGGCGGGGTTCGACCCGCCCGCCCAACGCGGAAGCCATCGACTGTTGGGCTGGATGAATAGGCGGCGGCAGATTGGATTTGGCCTTCGGTTCCGGTTCCATCATGGCATCGCCAAGGAGTTCCGAAGGATCTTCGGGATGCGGAAAAACCCAGGAAACAAGTTTCCCCGCGCCTTGGGATTTGCCGGGGGGAACCCTCGGCACAGCCAAGCTGACGGCTTCCATTGGCTGCGTGGCAAGTTTGGCCGTAGCGGCTTCGGGTGGCCCTGCTTCCTCCGCTGGCGTTAGCGGGGGGCTGCTGCCTGCCTGGCTTGTGCGCGGAACAGTGGCGGCCGGGGGGCTGGCCTTGGAATTTCCCGACAAGACGGAAACCACCCTCTGCAAATGG
>CAZOTR010000562.1:0-1369 GCA_964582755.1 uncultured Methylococcaceae bacterium
ACGCCGCCGGCATGTTTGCCGGCGTTGCGGGTGATGCCTTCCAGCGACTGCCCCAAGTCAATCAGCGCCTTCACCTCCTCGTCGTTTTCGTAAACCTTGCGCAGATCCTCGCTGTCCTTGAGGGCCTTTTCCAAGGTCATGCCCAGTTCAAAGGGGATCAGCTTGGCGATGCGGTCCACGAAGCCGTAAGGATGGCCCAGCACCCGGCCCACGTCGCGCACCACCGCCTTCGCCGCCATGGAACCGTAGGTGATGATCTGCGAGACGCGGTCGCGGCCATAATGCCCGGCCACATAGTCGATGACCTCGTCGCGGCGCTCCATGCAGAAGTCCACGTCAAAGTCGGGCATGGACACGCGCTCGGGATTCAGGAAGCGCTCGAACAGCAGCTCAAACTCGATGGGGTCGAGGTCGGTGATCTTCAGCGCGTAAGCCACCAGCGAACCCGCGCCGGACCCGCGCCCCGGCCCCACCGGAATGCCGTTGTTCTTCGCCCACTGGATGAAGTCCGCGACGATTAAGAAATACCCAGGGAAATCCATTTGGTTGATGACGCCGATTTCCACCTCCAGACGGTCCAGGTAAGGCTGGCGCTTTTCCGGCGGCGCGCCGGGCATCAACACCTGGAGGCGCTCCTCCAAGCCCTTGCGCGAGGCTTCCGCGAAATAATCCTTGACCGTCATGCCCTCAGGCACCGGGAAGTTGGGCAGGAAATTCTTGCCCAAGGTCAGCGCCAGATTGCAGCGCTTGGCGATTTCGACGGTGTTTTCCAAGGCTTCCGGCAGGTCCGCGAACAACTCGGCCATCTCCTGCGGGCTGCGCAGGTATTGGCTTTCGCTGTAATCCTTGGGCCGGCGCGGGTCGTCCAACACCCGGCCCTGGTTGATGCAGACCCGCGCCTCGTGGGCGTAGAACTCGTCCGGCGACAGGAAACGCACATCGTTGGTGGCGACCGGCGGGGCGTTGAATTCCGCGCACAAGTCCACGGCCAAGTCGATATATTCCTCCTCGTTGGGCCGGCCGGTGCGTTGCAATTCCACATAAAAGCGGTTTTCAAACAGTTTTAGGCTACGCTCCAATTCCCGCCGTGCCTCGTCAGTATTGCCCGCCAACAAGGCCCGCCCAATACTCCCCTCGCGCCCGCCGGACAGCGCAATCAGCCCCGAGTGATGGGTCTCCAGCCAATCCGCCATCAACATCGGCACGCCTTGGCGCTGGTTTTCCTGGTAGCCACGCGAAATCAGTTCGGTGAGCGCGTGATACCCCGTGAAATTCTGCACCAGCAGGGTCAGCCGGTGCGGGCTAGCCGGCTCCGCCTCGTTGAACACCCACACATCGGCCCCGGCGATAGGCTTCACGCCCGCCGCCA
>CAZOTR010000563.1:0-1358 GCA_964582755.1 uncultured Methylococcaceae bacterium
CTTACCGGCAACGCGACAGTTATGGCACCAGCACCTGGAGCCGCAAACTCGCCCAAACGCTGGCGGAGGAATATGGCCTGCGCCCGCTCACACTATGGCCGATCAGTGCCTTAGGGCTCCATTGCGCGGTCTATGAGATACCCGCCCATCTATCCATGGAGGATGTGTTGCGGCGGCTGGGGGAAGACCGGCGGATCGAGGCCGTCCAGGCCATGCAGGGTTTCCAGACGATGGCGCAGGCTTATAGCGACCCTTATTTCACGCTGCAAACCGGCATCCGCGCCATGCATATCGAGTCGGCGCACCGATTCGCCACCGGCAAGAACGTCACCATCGCCGTGATCGACACTGGCGTGGATGCCGGCCATCCCGATTTGGCCGGGCAAGTCGCCTTGGAGCGGAATTTTGTCGCCCAGTCCCAGGAAACCCGCGAGGATGTCCACGGCACCGCTGTGGCGGGCATCATCGCGGCCACCGCCAACAACCGGCAAGGCATCGTCGGCGTTGCGCCGGGGGCCAAGTTGCTGGCCTTGAAAGCCTGCTGGCCGGTCGCGCCGCTCAAGCCGGAGGCAAGTTGCAATAGCCTGACCTTGGCTTTGGCCTTGGACGGGGCCATCGGCCTGAAACCCCAAATCATCAACCTCAGCCTGGCCGGGCGCCAAGATCCCTTGGTCGAGCGGCTGGTGAAAAAGGCGCTGGAGGCCGGCATCATCGTCGTGGCCTCGGCGGGAGCGTCGGCTGGCGAGGCGTATTTTCCCGCCTCCGTCCCCGGCGTGATCGCGGTCCACGCCGCCGGCGGAAGCGCCACCGAGCCGGCCGCCATCGCCGCGCCGGGGCAGGAAATCCTCACCACGCTGCCGAACGGCAGCTACAACTTCATGTCCGGCAGTTCCTTCTCCGCCGCCCATGTCTCGGGCCTGGTCGCGCTCCTGCTGGAGGTCAAGCCCCATCTCACCCCGGCGCAAACCGCCGCCCTGCTGCTGGCCGCCATGCCGCCGCCAGCAAGCGCCCCCAAACTCAACATCGTCGATATTTGCGCGGCCCTCGCCAAAGTCTGGGGCTTTTCCGCCTGCGACAACGCGGCGGCGACAGCCGGCCCGGCTGCGCCGCCTTTTCATTTATGAAACGGGGCAAAGCCGCACACAGGCAATGCAATGCAACGCATTCGCAAAAGCTGGTCAGTATCCGACGGATAATGAATAATGCGCTGGAACAAAGGCAGAGCTTGCCAAGTTTTTCAAGTGAAACTTTTTTGGTTTGTGGAGGTGCATGATGAAATTCCGCTGCCTCATCGGCAGAGCTTGGTAAGCGATCTTTTAACAGCGTCCTTGAATTTAGCAAGTCGAGGTAGTTGGCGA
>CAZOTR010000564.1:0-1357 GCA_964582755.1 uncultured Methylococcaceae bacterium
CACCCTATCGGGCTCGATGGACATGGTTCTCTCGTTCCCACGCGCCGCGTGGGAACCAGGGTAACCCCCGCATTTCGCTGCATTGGCGCCGCTAAAAATATCCTGTCATGAACCTCGGCCAAATCACCTTCCGGCAAGCCCGCTCCCAAGACATTCCCCGTATCGTGGCCTTGATTAACTCCGCCTACCAAAGCGAATCCGGCAAGCGGGATTGGACGGCGGCGGCGGATTTGTTGGACGGCGAACGGACGGACGCGGAGGAATTGGCCCGTTTGCTGGCAGAGGAAGGCTCGATGATTCTGCTTGCCGAAATCGACGGGGAACCCGTGGCTTCGGCGCATCTGGAAAAACACGCGGAAGGCGCTTACCTGGGTATGTTGGCGGTGAGCCCAAACTGGCAGGGCGGGGGCATAGGCAGGCGTTTGTTGGCGGCGGCGGAGGAGAAGGCCGCAAGGGAGTGGGGAGCGGGGAAAATGCTGATGACGGTCATTACTCTGCGAGAGAGCTTGATCGCGTATTACGGGCGTTTCGGTTATGTGAGGACGGGGCGGGTGCAAGCGTTCCAGCCTTTCCTCAGCCCTGGAAAACAGGCCATGCCAATACTTCCAGACTTATTTCTGGAATATTTGGAGAAACCGCTGGGAAGAGGAAAATAGTCCGCAATGAACCTCGACATAGTGTCTTTCCGCCCGGCGCGGCGCCAAGACATTCTCCGCATTGTGTCCCTGGTCAACTCCGCCTATCGGGGTGAATCCGGCAAACAGGGCTGGACGACGGAGGCGGATTTGTTGGACGGACAACGGACGGACGAGGAAGAGATTTCGCTCTTGTTGGAAGCCCAAGACTCCATGATTCTGCTGGCCGAATGCGGCGGGGAATTGGTGGCTTCGGCGCATCTGGAAAAACACGAAGAAGGCGCTTACCTGGGAATGTTGGCGGTGGCCCCCAGCTTGCAGGGCAGGGGCATAGGCAAGCGTTTGATGGCGGCGGCGGAGGACAAAGCCGCAAGGGAATGGGGGGCCGGGAAAATATTGATGACGGTGATTACGCTGAGGCATGAACTCATCGCCTTTTACGGACGTTGCGGTTATGCCAGGACCGGGCGGGTGCGGCCGTTTCCTACCTCCGAAAAATTCGGCATACAGAAAGTGCCGGGCTTGCAGCTTGAATATCTGGAGAAATGGCCGGGGGAAAGCCAAGGTGTCCCGCCAGCCGACGCAGTGTAAAAAAAGCCCTGCCTGAATGGATGCGCATGCGCTTGCCCGCTCGGATTGTGCCTTCTGCCTTCCCGATGGCGGGATGGGCCGGGAAGAGTGTGGATTGGGGAATAACAATGAATCTCATCGAAAGGCTTGCG
>CAZOTR010000565.1:0-1351 GCA_964582755.1 uncultured Methylococcaceae bacterium
CATGCTCGACTTGGTGGCGGCAATAAGCCTCCCTGCCCTCCTCCTCGAAGATGCGATGGGAATCGTCCAAGTCGAACAGCGCCCGCGAGGAAATCGCCACCACCAAATTTTGTTCGTCTGCCATTGCCTGCTCCGTTGCCGGCGTTTCCGCCATGCAAATTCGTGTAGAGCACCCTTTAGGGCGCTATGGTGGCCTACCTTTAAGCCGAAATCATCGCCTCCAGCGCGTCCAGCTCCTCAGCCGTGCCCAAGGCCAGCAACTGGTCCCCGCCGCGCAACACCGTCTCCTGGTCCGGGTTGGGCAGGACGTTCTTGTCGCGCAGGATGACCAGGATGCTCGCGCCGGTCTTCTCCAAAACCTCCAGCGAAGCCAAGGTCTTGCCTATCACCTCGGCCCCGTGCGGCACTTTGATGCCCTCCAGATTCAGGCTTTCCTCGTCGCGGCGGATGACCGTGTCGAAAAAATCGACAACCTCGGGGCTTAAAATCAAATGCGCCAAGCGGCGGCCACCGATGGCGTAGGGGCTGATCGCCCGGTTCGCCCCGGCACGCTCCAGTTTCGGAATGCTGCTGTCGTCCACGGCGCGGGAGACGATGTACAAATCGGCCTTCAACACCCGTGCCGAGAGGACGATGTACAAATTGTTGGCATCGTCGCCGGTGGTGACGATCAAACCCTTGGCCCGCCCGATGCCCGCCTTCAACAACACCTCGTCATCGCTGGCGTCGCCGAGGACGTGCAGATAGCCATGCTGGTGCGCGTAATGCTGGGCCTCAGGGCGCGGGTCGATGATGGCGAACGGAATCTTGGACCCGAGCAACTCGCCGGCGGCCTGCCTGCCCACCCGCCCCAGGCCGGCGATGACGATGTGGTCCTTGAGTGTGTCGATTTCACGCTGCACTTTTCTTTCCCCAAAAGGATCGACCATACGGCTGGACACCAGATAATCCATCACCACGGTCAGGCTGTAAAACAAGCTGCCGATGCCGAAGAGGGCGATGACCATGGTGAAGATCCGCCCCGCGCTGTCGAGGTGGACAATCTCCCCGTAGCCGATGGTGGTGATGGTCGTCACTGTCATGAACAAGGCGTCCAGCCAAGTCGCCCCCTGCCCCCGCCCCAGCCAAACATAACCCGCCGTCCCCACCACCGTCACCGCCACCACCAAGCTGGCAGGCAGGAGCAAGCGGACGCGCAAGGCTTTGGAAGGCTCAATCATCAGCGGCGGCTCCTGGGAATGTCATCTGGCGCAATCCAAGGGGCAAAGATAGCAGATTTTCGCGCCCAAGAAAGCGGGCCATCGTCGCCATGCGCGGAGCATGATGGCCTTGTCGCCGCGCCCATCCCGGC
>CAZOTR010000566.1:0-1337 GCA_964582755.1 uncultured Methylococcaceae bacterium
TAACAGCGTCAACAACGCCAACGGGGTCAACGCCAATTCCGTCAACGCCAACGGCGACGTGACCGCCGGGCGGAACGTCACGGCGAACGCCGCGGGCGCGGGCGGCGGCGTTGGCATCGCCGGCACCACCATCAACCTCGCCGAAAGCCTCCAGTCTCCCCATTTCGTCCGCGACGGCGAGTTTCTGGACAAGCCCCAATGCCCGCCCGACAAGCCCTTTGTTAGGGTGTTTGCTATTCCAGGAATGTTCACTTCCACTGATGTAAATGATCCCGTCACCGGCGTCGTGCCGGGCTATACAGACGTCGGTAGCCAATGGAAGATTTCCTTGACGGTGGCTACTGTTAACAATCCGGGTGGTGCACCCGGCAATCCCAACGCAGCAGCCTTGGTTGGCACAATCTGCACAAACTAACCAAACCGGAGATGAAACCATGAACAAGACAGTGAGACTCCTATTGATGGTTGCGGCACTGATCTTTGCCTGGCTGGGTGGCACACCGGTTCAGGCTAGGTATAAGGATCTGACAGATCTGGTTTACACGCCAATGGGAGACAGCGGAGCGAACTACTGTCCGGATGGGCATGTCGCCACCGGCATCAACGGCACACACCCAGTTTGCGCCCCCGTGACCGCCGGATGTCCGGCAGGCCAAGTGATGACTGGGCTTGACAACGCGAAGCCGCAGTGTGTCACCGCGCCCGTCACAAACACCACATGCCCTGTCGGCCAAGTGGTGCAGGGCTTCGATGCCAGTGGTAGGGCGGTTTGCGCCGACATGACTGCGGGCTGCCCCGTCGGCCAGGTGTTGCAAAGCATCAGCGGCGGACAGCCGGTGTGCGTGGTCCAGTCCGGCGGCGGCGGGGCCGGGGCGTTGAAGTTTGCGACCGGGACCGGCTGCGACGCCTGTCCGAACGGATCGTTCCCCTACCCCGGTCAGGGCTACGCCTGCAACGTGAAGGACGAGCAGGGCAACATCAGGCCCCCGACCGGCGGCACGTTCTGGGTTTGCCAGACGCTGCAAGGCCAGCCGGCGGCATTCAGCTTCTGGACTTATTGACGCAGCCGGAGGATCGCATTGGCCGGAAAAACAAATCCCCGCCGAGGCGGGGATTTGTTTTGGGCGGCGTAGTGGTGCCGTCAGCCGGGGCGAGGAGTTCCTGCTTTGTCCAGCCCGGCGAATAGCGCGTCCATCACTGGCAACCCGCCATGGGCAGCCACTTGGACAGCGGCCCCTCGTCTTGCAGCCTGCGGTCCGGCCCGAGATAGTAGACATGGCCGTCCGCCGAGGAGACGCCCACATAAGCGTCGGCAGACGGATAGTGGCGGTATGTGT
>CAZOTR010000567.1:0-1336 GCA_964582755.1 uncultured Methylococcaceae bacterium
TGCTGGTTTTGGAAGGATACTCCGGGGCTGGCCCCGCAAGGCTCAATCCCCGTCGTCGAAGCGCGCCAGCCAGCGTTGGGTGAACGCCTTGCCCGCGCTTTCGCCCGGCGGCGCGGGGCCGAAACTGGGCGGGGCTTCAAGCAAGACATCGGGATAGGCTGCGCGCAAAGGTTTCAGCGCCTTGCCAAGGGCGACATAGGCGGGCGGGACCAAGCCCTGGTCACGGTCGCCGATTTGCGGGGCCGCTCCGGCCTGGAACACTGTCCCGTTGCCGTAAGGATGTAGCGCAATCTCCGGCCCTGCGGCCCGCGCTACTGCCTCGGCCCCGCCGACACGCTCCAGCAGGCTGCGGGAGACGGCGGTGAGCCAGTTGATGGATTTGATGCCCTGTTTGCAATGTAGCAAGGTGCCGCTAGGATCGTTCACATCCAAGGCGCAAAACCGCCAGGCTTGTTCGGCCAGCGCGGGCAGATCCAACGCGCCCCGGCGGCCGCCGGGATCGAAAGGCAACACCCAGCCCAAGCCGCCATAGGCATGTTCCACCGCCAAGGCATCGCAAAACCCCAGGAACAGCTTCGTGAAGCTGCGCGGCGGGGCGTTCTCCAGCGCGGTGGGCGGCAGGTAGGCGATCAAATAGCCCAGTTCGTCCTCGCGGAATTTGACCGGGCTGGACATGGCATTGATTGCCCAATGCTGCGCGATGCCCTCCTCTGCCGCGCTTGCCTGTAGGAGGAAGTCCCCGCCGGGGTCAATCATTGCCCGCAAACGTGCCGGGTCGATGCGTTGGCCGGGCTTGAGCTTGCGGTATTGGCGGTCGCCGGCCACCGAATACAAAATCATGCGGTCGCCGGCCAAGGCCAGGTATTGTTCGATGCAGCCGGCCAAAGCCGCCCTCAGGCCGGCCTCGCCTAGGCGGCGGAAAAAAAAGTCCAGGCGCAGGCCGACGCGGGCGGCGGGGTCGCCGTCGGGGAAGGGGATGTAAAACTGCTCCAATTCCGCCGGGGTGGGATACTGGGGAAGGTCTTGCTGCATGGGGCGTGTTCTCCCGTCTTAAAATGCCGTGCCCAAGGCCCGCCACGCCGAGGCGGCGCGGGCGGCGGCGGCTGCCGTGGCGGAGCCGGCGGCGGCTTCGCCGATGGGGCCGTCGCCGGGGAATAACAACAGCGCCACCGTCGCCACAGCCCCCGCAGCCGTGAGCGTGCTCCATCCCAAGGCGCTGCCGACTTCGCCCCAGGCGCTTGGCGTTTTTTCCTGTTCGGCGGCAGGCACAGGCACGGGAGTCGGCTCGGGCTGTGGTTGCTGCCCGCAATCGCAGCCTTGCTCGTCTTTTTTCGGC
>CAZOTR010000568.1:0-1160 GCA_964582755.1 uncultured Methylococcaceae bacterium
CTGATCAGGCTCGTCCCGTATCCAACGATATGGCAAGAAGCGCGTTGTTTTCCTGCATTCAGCCAAAAGACAGACAGTTTTTTTATTTAGTAAAAATCGGATCATTCGGCGATGCCGAAATGTTTTGGACTGGTGTGCAACTAGACCAGGATGACCACGATAACCTAATGCAGCTAATTAAATGCGCCGAACATAGGCCATGGGGAGAATATATCACTTTGCCTTGGCGCGAGCTTTTAGGAGAACTTGGCCGCACGGCTGGTGGGAAGCAACAAAAGGAATTATCGAGCAGCGTTCAAAGGCTTGTAAGAGGAACTATCGATTTTAAATCCAAAATTTTTAATTACACCGGACATCTTGTTGATGATGTTAAGGAAGATCAACAAAATAAACACCTAATCTACCGCCTAAACCCTAGTTTATCCAGTTTCTACGACGAAGCACGTTTCACCCTCGTTGACTGGAACAATAGAAAAAAACTTAGGGGAAAATACCTTGCTAGATGGTTACAACTGGAACTCGCAACCCATGCAGCCCCGTTCCCGCGCAGCGTCAAGTATTACTTGGAAAATAGCGGAAGCCGTGCAACATTGAAAGCATTCAGAAGACAACTGCGCATTGCCCTTGGAGAACTAATTGAAAACGGAGATATATTGCTGAGCTCCTACATTGACCCGAAAACCGACCTTGCCCACATTCACCGGACACCAAGTGCCGCGCAAATTCGGCATATCACCCGAGTCGGAAACAGCGGGAGCGTGAGCGAAATCGAACAACACCCTAGCGGGGCAGTGAC
The DNA here is from genome assembly GCA_964582755.1 of uncultured Methylococcaceae bacterium. Taxonomy (GTDB): domain Bacteria; phylum Pseudomonadota; class Gammaproteobacteria; order Methylococcales; family Methylococcaceae; genus Methylumidiphilus. The sequence goes on from CAZOTR010000568.1 coordinate 797, forward strand.
GCGAACCGCGTCAACCATGCATCATGTACCCCCCTTGAAACCTGCCACCATCGAGAAATTCCGCACACTTTATCCAGGATTCGATCCATACGGCTGCAAAGCCTATTTCGACGCCTTTCTTGAGGGAAAAGAAGCCCCGCGCAGCTATGATGCCGCTTTTCTCGGATACGCTAAAAAGTGGGCTGCAAACAAACGCTAAGCGTGTGCCGCGACACGCCGACGCAAAGCGTCCTGCATTCACCAGAAGCAAATTATGGCGATAGCCTTGCTCACATCGTCGTGCATCCGCACCACCCCTTGTCCTTCTCTACACGAAACGCTGATTGAACCAGCTCCCGACGATTGAAAAGTCCTGAGCGTGTGC
>CAZOTR010000568.1:1260-1324 GCA_964582755.1 uncultured Methylococcaceae bacterium
CGCGACACGCCTGAGCGTGTGCCGCGACACGCCTGAGCGTGTGCCGCGACACGCCTGAGCGTGT
>CAZOTR010000569.1:0-1321 GCA_964582755.1 uncultured Methylococcaceae bacterium
GAGGGTGTAAGAATTTTTGTGTAAACGGTCATCCGGTAGGAAACTGCCGTCACTTTGTAAGGAGCAGACATGACCGTAAGCAACGAATTGATCGACAGCCTGCTGGCTGATTACAAACGCCCCGAAGACCTGATTGGCGAGCATGGCCTGCTCAAGCAACTCACCAAGAGGCTGGTCGAGCGCGCGCTGGAGGCGGAGATGGCGGAGCACCTTGGCCACGCCCGCCACGGGCCGGTTGCCAACCCCGCCGGCAACACCCGCAATGGCAAAAGCAGGAAGACGCTCAAGGGCGAGTTTGGCGAATTGCCCATCGAAGTCCCCCGCGACCGCCACGGCAGCTTCGAGCCGCAGATCGTCCCCAAGCACCAAACCCGCTGGGCGGGCTTCGACGACAAGATACTGTCCCTGTACGCCCGGGGCATGACGGTGCGGGAGATACAGGGCCACCTCGCCGATCTGTACGGAACCGAGGTGTCGCCCGCGCTGATCTCCTCCGTCACCGACGCCGTGATGGACGACGCCCGCGCCTGGCAATCGCGCCCGCTGGATGCGCTGTACCCCATCGTCTACCTGGACTGCATCCACGTCAAGGCGAGGGACGCCGGCGCGGTCCGGGCGAAGGCCGTGTACTTGGCGCTCGGCATCAACATGGCCGGGGAGAAGGAATTGCTGGGCCTGTGGATCGCCCAGACCGAGGGGGCCAAGTTCTGGCTGCAAGTGGTGACCGAGCTCAAGAACCGCGGCGTGCAGGACATCTTCATTGCCTGCGTGGACGGGCTGAAAGGATTCCCCGAAGCCATTGAGGCGGTCTACCCCAAGACGGTCGTGCAGCTTTGCATCGTGCACCTGGTGCGCCACAGCCTGAACTACGTCGGCTGGAAGCTGCGCAAGGCGGTGGCCGCCGACCTGCGCCTGGTCTACGCCGCCGCCACGGCGGAAGAAGCCGAAATGCGCCTGGCGGAATTCGAGGCGAAATGGGGCGCGGACTATCCGCCCATCGTCAAGTCCTGGAAGGCCAGCTGGCCGCGCGTCATCCCGTTCTTCGACTACCCGCCGGAAATCAGAAGGGTCATCTACACCACCAACGCCATCGAGTCGGTGAACATGAGCCTGCGAAAGATCAGCAAGAACCGGGGCTCGTTCCCCAGCGACGAGGCGTTGCTGAAATTGTTCTACCTGGCGCTGACGAACATCAGCCGCAGATGGACGATGCCGCTGCAAAACTGGAAAGCCGCCCTCAACCGCTTTACCATCCTGTTCGAGGAGCGGATGCCAAGCCGTTAAACCAAAACCCGTTTACACAAAATTCGGGACACCCTCA
>CAZOTR010000570.1:0-1319 GCA_964582755.1 uncultured Methylococcaceae bacterium
ACGCGTTCGTGGCGCGCTGGAACAGTGGCGGCCTGCGCTATACTGAAGATGCGGCTGGGGAGGCGGACAATGCTCCTGCTTATCAGATTTAAACCGTGGCGCAAAAACGTTTGTAGGAGCGCCCCATGGGCGCGGCTCATTCCACGCCTGCCGCCGGGTTCGTCGCGGGCGTGGCCCGCTCCTACAGCCTGGTGCTAGATTTTATGAATACTGAGCAATTGCGGGAAGAAATCGAAAAGAATTTTCCGTTCATAGAGAAGCCGGAAGGAAAATCCATCTCTTTTCATAAAGACGAGTGCCTTCCCTGCGTTGACTTGCGCAGAGAGTTGGAAGCATACGATAGTAAGGAGATTCCCCCTGTGGCGATTCGCTCTCTCCATCAGGAGTTGTCGTGTTTATCTGGCGAGGGGTGGCGCTGGGTGTTGCCATCATATTTACGGTTTTGTCTAACAAGTGAAGCCGCATACAATCTGTTTGAAACTGAGTTTTTGATTTATAACCTTAGTCCCGGCATAGAATATCAACCGGAAACAATAGAAAGGCTTGCGGCGCTAAATACTGGGAAAATCAAATGTCTTGTTAGTTTTTTGCAATGGTGCCAAGAGCATGAGCCTTGGAGCGAATATTGTCCTGAGCAAATAGAGGCTGGTGTTAAATTCTTATCAGCTTTGCTTTTAAATCGAAGTGTTCGGATCGGTAGAGCAGGAACACCCGGCTCTCCGTAGCGGGCCTAATAAATCATTCAAGTGGGATGCGGGGTAAGCAACATTTCTCCGAATTGGCTTCGGAGCGCCGCGCCCCTTATTTTGTTGATAGGCGACAAGGGCAAAGCATGAAAATCGGCATACAGACCTGGGGCAGCGACGGCGACATCAATCCCCTGATCGCCTTGGCCGGCGGCTTGGCGGCGGCGGGGCATGAGGTCACTTTGGCCATCACCGCCGCCGAGCGCAAGGATTATCAAAGCTATGCGCGGCGGCTGGGCTTCACCTTGAAACCTGTCGCCTATATCAGCGAAGACGACGCGGCGATGACGCGGATGTCGCAAGCCATGCGGAAAATCACCCGGCCGTTGGCGCAGGCGCGGTTCATCCTCCAGGAAATGTTCGAGCCGAATGTCGAAGATTTGTACGCGACGGCGCAAGCACTCTGCGCGGAAAACGATCTGTTAGTCGGCCATTTCGCGCTGCATCCTTTGCAACTGGCGGCGGCCAAGGCTGGCAAGCCCTATGCCACGGTCAGCCTCAACCACGGAGCGATCCCCAGCCGTTTCCGCGCCCCGCCGCTGTTGCCGGATTGGGGGGCGTGGCCCAACCTTC
>CAZOTR010000571.1:0-1316 GCA_964582755.1 uncultured Methylococcaceae bacterium
GCATCCTTCCGGGGGTTGAAACCCCCGGCTACCCTCAAATGCCGCTACGCGGCTTTGCCTTGGCTGCCCCGCTTAACTTAACCCAAGTTGCCACCTTAACGGTCTGGGCAATGGTTCGATGCTTGGAGTCGTCATTCCGGCAGGGATGCCGGAATCCAGAGCCATGGACGGTCACTAGCCGGTTGCACAAGCATTTGATTCAACATCATTGCCGTCCCCAAGTTTGCCATCCCTGGACGCTGGATTCCGGCATCCTTGCCGGAATGACGCATCCGACAGTCAAGGTGGCAACTTGGGTTAAGTTAAGCTGTGTTGGGTTGCCGCGTAGCGGCTTAGCTGGAAAACAAAGCCGAGCCTACTGGCGATGGCGGGATGTTTTCCATGCCCCCGCGTAGCCGAGGCACCGGGCGGGTTCCCAAAGGGAACCTGCAAGGTGCAACGAACGGCGTAGAGTCATTGTGGTAGCCATGGGACGATGCGAGCGCAGCGAAGTATCGTTCCTTGGCGGACGCAGGACGGCGCGGGCCGCCCGCAGGGCAAAGTAGTGCCTTGGCGGGAGCTGAAACCTGTTGGAACAGGTTTCAGACTCGACCGCCCGGCACTCCCTTGTCGAAGGTAGCCGGGGGATTCATCCCCCGGCGGAGGCGCAAAATTCTGCGTCGCGTGGCGACGCTTGAACGGCCCTTGCGCGAACGCCCCGCCGGGCGGTTGGCAATCGTCGCTACGCGACGAAACGCCCGGCGCATCCTTCCGGGGGTTGAAACCCCCGGCTACCCTCAAATGCCGCTACGCGGCTTTGCCTTGGCCGCCCCGCTTAACTTAATGGCAGTGGCGTCGAGCATGGGAACAATGGCTGGGCAGGCCGGAACCCGTCGCGCCCATGGGGCGCTCCTGCGAATATTTTGTGCCACGATTTCATGGGGCGGCCGGCCGGCTAAATCGCAAACACATCTTCCAGGCTCTGCGCATCCAACACCCGATCGCCGAACAGCAGCAAGGTGTCGGCGTCGGCGGCGGCGATGCGCTGGCGCGTCGCGGCGGGCAGCGGGCCGAAGCGGCGCTCCAGCAGGCGCAGCAGCAACGCCGCCTCGCCCATGACCAAGCCCTGCTCGATGCCCTTCTCCATGCCTTCCAGCCGCCCTTCGCCGAAGACCTGCTGATAAAAGCGCGTTTGTTTTAGCTCGATGTCTTTGAGTTCAAACATGGTCAGGATCTTCTCTCGGGTGCAGTGGGAAGGTGTCGGTTTTCATCGGCTAGGCCAGGGGTCACAGATACCGCGCAATCAAACCATGCCCGTCTTGCGCCGCCGGCCAGGG
>CAZOTR010000572.1:0-1312 GCA_964582755.1 uncultured Methylococcaceae bacterium
CCAGCCAGGCGATGGAATTGGACTTGCCCGAACCTGCCGAATGCTGGATCAGATAATTGCGGCCCACCCCGTGCTGCTGCACATGGCGGCAGAGTTTGCGCACCGCGTCGAGTTGATGGTAACGCGGGAAAATCATCGTCTCTTTGCTGAGGCGCTTGCTTCCCTTGTCGGTGGCGACGGTGGTTTCCTTGGCCTCCAGATGCACGAAGCGGGCGAGAATATCCAACAGGCTGTCCCGCGCCAACACCTCCCGCCACAAATAAGCCGTGCGCACATCGCCTGCCACCGGCGGATTGCCCGCGCCGTGGTCATAGCCGCGATTGAAGGGCAGGAATTGGGTGTCTTTGCCTTCCAGCCGAGTCGTCATATAAGCCGCTTCGGTGTCCACCGCGAAATGCACCAGACAACGCCGCTTGAAGGCAAATAGCCGTTCATTGGGGTCGCGCTCGAAACGGTATTGCTGGATGGCGTTTTGCACATTCCAGCCCGTGGCCGACAGCGGATTTTTCAGTTCCAGCGTCGCCACCGGCAGGCCGTTCACCGCGATGACCCCATCCAGAACCGCCCCGGCTTGGGTCTTTACCTGCCGGACAAACGCCAGCCGGTTCGCCGCGTAACGGCTGGCGGCTTTGGGGTCCATCTGGGTGTTGGGCGCGAAATACGCCAGCCGCACCGTCTTGCCGAAGCATTTGAAGCCCTCGCGCAAGACCGCCAACATGCCCTTGCCATCCAGCTCCTTGGCCAGGCAATCCAGCAACACTTCCCCGGCCTTGTCCTTGTTCAGCGCCTCCAAGCGTTCCCAGATTTTGGCTTGGGTGGCTTGCACAAAGCCCAAGATGTCTTTGGGGAACAAGGCGCGTTCTGTGTCGTAGTCCTTGGCGGCCAAGCCTTGGACGTAACCGCCCAGGGTTAGCAGGTCTTGCTCGATGCCGCTTTCAAAGTCGATTTCCTTGTGCATGGCGTTCTCCGACGCGGTTTGGTTAAGGTTCTTTAACTAAGCAAGAAGCGTAGTTAAAGTTTTAGCGATTTTTTTAACTAACGGACGGGAGGTGGGTTTAATTGATTTATTGATATTTTCCGTAGGAGCGGCCCATGGCCGCGAAAGGCTTCGGGCAATGGGTGGGGCCAGAGATCGCGGGCGTGGCCCGCTCCTACAATTCAATCAATTGAACCCATCTCCAACGGACGTTACGCAGTCATTGCAACCCGATAGGGTTGCCAGCCATTAGCCGGGGGTTGAGCGTAGCGATACCCCCGGATGGGCGTGGAAAAAAAACCGACCCTGTAAGGGTCGCAGCAATCTAAGCTGGTT
>CAZOTR010000573.1:0-1312 GCA_964582755.1 uncultured Methylococcaceae bacterium
GCTTCGATTTTGTAGACTTTGGTTGGCGCGATTGCAACACCATGCGAAGCGCACACCTTAGACTGAATCTTAGACCGAATCTTAGACCAAATCGTAGACTGTAAAATTAATATTATGAACGCAAACGCAAAACCTGAACTTCCTTCCGCAACGGAAGCGACACTTGCCAGGGAAAGCAGCAGACTGCTGTCTTTCTACCTCAGCACGAAGGAGGAAGCGCAATCGATCAGAGTCATTGACCAAACCGGCGAGCATGAGCCAGTGAAGATACCTACTGCCGCTTACCGACTATTGATCGATATTCTCTCCGAGATGGCTATGGGCAATGCGGTTAGCTTGATCCCTGTGCATGCCGAGCTAACGACACAAGAGGCGGCCGACATTCTCACTGTCTCCCGACCTTTCCTAGTCAAGTTATTGGATGAAAACGCAATACCCTTCCACAAAGTGGGAACCCACCGCAGAGTGCGTTATCGGGATTTGCTCGATTATAAATCTAAAATTGACCAGGAACGGAACAAGGCATTAGACGAATTGACGGCCCAAGCACAAGAACTCAATATGGGCTATTGAAGCAATGACCCGCTTTACCGTCGTCTATGACGCATGTGTGCTGTACCCCGCCCCACTGCGCGATTTCCTTATGCAGTTGGCGCTCACCGATCTTTTCCGGGCTAAATGGACCGATGCCATTCATGCTGAATGGATACGCAATGTTCTGGCTGACAGGCCAGACATCAAGCCGGAACAACTCGAACGCACACGGAAATTGATGAACAGCCATGTCCGCGACGCGTTAGTGACGGGCCATGAATATCTGATTCCTACTGTGACACTCCCCCGATGCAAACGACCGCCATGTCTTAGCTGCGGCTATCCGCAGCCAAGCTAGCAGCATCGTCACATTTAATTTAAAAGATTTTCCTGCAAAGGAGCTAATCAAATACGCTATTGAAGCTATTCATCCCGACGATTTCATTGCCGATCTTTACGACATTGATGCGGCAAAGGTGCTACAGGCTGCCGCAATGCATCGTCGGCGTCTCACCAATCCAGAGAAAACCGTAGAGGAGTACCTCGATACCTTGCTAAAGCAAGGCCTGCCGCAAACCGTCAGTTTGCTTAGGGACATGGCTACTGCCATTTAAAAGGGCGCAATCCTTCCGGCATTGCCAAAAACCAAGGGATGGCATCGCCCCCGGCGATGCCATCCCCCCAGCATTTAGACCCAGACGTCGGCAAGCTCAGGCATCCACCCCCGGCAACACCGGCACCACATTCCAAATCTTTTCCGCGTATTCGCCGATGGTGC
>CAZOTR010000574.1:0-1295 GCA_964582755.1 uncultured Methylococcaceae bacterium
GCGCCACGCGCCGACATCGACCGGCAGCATCGCCGCCGCGCTGTCCGCCGGATAGAGCATCGCCGCGTAAGCCGCCAACAAGCCCAGATATTCAAACCCCAGCAACTGCCAGCGGCTTTTCGACAGGCGGTCGAAATGGCGGACCTGCGCAAGCAAGCCCGCGCGCGCCGACTGCCACGGGTTGGCTTGCCCTTCGGCAAAGCACAGCGCCAGCAGCGCTTGGTCGGCGGTTCCCGCCAGCCAGCCGCCCAGCCGGCCTAGGACGGCGGCAAGCTCTTTATTTGCCAACCCGCCCAGGACCGGGCAGTGCTTGGCCGGCAAGGACTGCAATACTTGCCTGACCGCCTCGTTGATTTCCAGGAAGCCGGACGCGCTGGGGAAGATCCGCGCCGCCTCTTGTTTCGCCAATTCAATCTGCGCCTTGCCCTGGGGCAGCTTTTCGCCCGCAGCCAGCTTCGCCAGCAAGGCCAGATGGCCGGCCTTGATGTTGAAAAACAGGCCGGCGCGGAAGCGGTAAAGCAAAAAGCCGAACGCCGCCAAGCCCAGCGCCGCGCCGAAGCCCGCCACGCCGCCCGGCTTGGCGGAGAAGGAGGCGAAGGCGATGGACGTGCCCGCGCCGACCAGCGCGGCGAACAGGCTGGCGACGGCGACGCCTAGGCACACCGCCAGCCGGTACAGCATGAAAGGCATGGCCGCCTCGACGGTGCGGGTGGCGGCCAACAAATTAAAGTTCCACATGGCGCTCACTTAGATTTGGGGGCGGAGACTTTGCCGCCGTTGGGGAAACAAGCGGCGTTGGCCTCTTCCAGCACGGATTTCAGTTTTTTCACCTTGTCGCCCAGGGCCGGCACCTGCAAGGGATCGCGGAACGAGCCGCCGCGCTCGCCGCCCAGGCTCTTGTTGGTTTCAAAGGTTTCCGCCTGCAAGAACTCCTCATGCGGCATCTTGGCGGCAACATGGTCCACGGCGCAGACGCAATGGTACAGGTTGTCGTAATTCTTGCCGCCCTTCTCCTGCATGCAACTCAACACATATTCGACGCGGGTCAGGGTGGGGAAGTCGTTGGCGGGCGCGGCGGTTGGAGCGGGGGCAGCGGCGGCTTGCGCGGCCACGGGTTGTTTGGGCGTGGCGCAACCGGCGAGGAGGGCGGAGGATAGGATCAGCAATGCGGTAACGTTTAATTTCATGGTCTTGGGGCTTCTTATCGTTGTGATGGAATGGCGGCGATGATAGGGCAGAGCGAAGGGGTGTGGCAATGCCGCGAATTGCCCCGACCAGCGCATCCTATGCGGGCT
>CAZOTR010000575.1:0-1274 GCA_964582755.1 uncultured Methylococcaceae bacterium
CCCGCTGCGCGGTCGTCATGGACAACGCCGCCTTCCACACGCGGGCGGACATCCGCCAGGCCATCGAGGACGCCGGGCATGTGCTGGAATTCCTGCCCCCTTACTCTCCAGACCTGAACCCCATCGAGCACAAATGGGCGCAGGCCAAGGCCGCCCGCAGGCGGAGAGGCTGCTCCATCGAGGAGCTTTTCGCGGACGGTTCTTTGTAATCACTTTATGTTGGTTTAGCTATATTTACGCCGCCCCGGTTTACCAATACGGCTTCACGCTGCCGAATTCGCTGTTCTTTCTATCTATCCATCACGGACGAAACGCAGAATTTCGCTTGGTACTGGCTGGCTGGTTCTGGCGGCGACACTGGCATTTGGTCACGCGCCGAGGAGGGCGGGGCGTGGTTCCCGCAGGCGAACGCCGGCCTGGCTTTTGGCATCAATGGAACCCGGCTGACAAGCTTGGCGGAGCCGCCGCCTTCCCTGCTTTTCATTTTGGGATGGCCGCCCATCGCCGCCGGGCTTGCGCGCAACCGCGCCAAGGCATAAGGCAGCCGGTTCCCGCCTAGTTGGGGAATTGGTATCCTCTTCCAAAACCCCCACCCCACCCAAGGCAACCCATGCGTTTCATCCACGCCGCCGACCTGCACCTGGACAGCCCTTTGCGCGGCCTGGACCGCTACGAGGGCGCGCCCGTCGAACGCCTGCGCACCGCCACCCGCGCCGCCTTGGAGCGGCTGGTGGATCTGGCGCTGGACGGGCCGGTGGATTTCCTGCTGCTGGCCGGCGACCTTTACGACCGCGACTGGCAGGATTTCCACACCGGCCTGTTCTTCCGCGAGCAAATGGCCCGCCTGAACCGGGCCGGCGTCCGCGTCTTCATCGTCCAAGGCAACCACGACGCCCAGGGCGTGATTTCGCGGCAATTGAGCCTGCCGGCGAATGTCCATGTTTTTTCCAGCCGCGCCGCGCAAACCCAGCGCATCGACGCGCTGGCGGTGGCGATACACGGGCGCAGTTTCCCCGACCGCGTGGTCGAGGAAGACTTGGTGCCGTCCTACCCCGAGCCGCTGCCGGGCTATTTCAACATCGGCCTGCTGCACACCAGCCTGAACGGCCGCCCCGGCCACGACACTTACGCCCCCACCGAGCTCGCCACGCTGAGAGCGAAAGGCTACGACTATTGGGCGCTGGGCCATGTCCATGCGCGGGAAGTCGTCGCCGAAAGCCCCCGCGTCGTCTACCCCGGCAATCTGCAAGGCCGCCACGCCAACGAAACCGGCC
>CAZOTR010000576.1:0-1252 GCA_964582755.1 uncultured Methylococcaceae bacterium
GCCTCGTTGAACACCCACACATCGGCCCCGGCGATAGGCTTCACGCCCGCCGCCATCGCCGCCTTATAAAACTTGACCAAGGAAAACAAATTGGACTGGTCGGTCACGGCGACGGCCGGCATGCCCATTTTGGCGGCTTGCTTGGCCAGCGGCTTGACGCGGACTAGGCCATCGACCAGGGAATATTCGGTGTGGACGCGGAGGTGGATGAATTGCGGGGACATGGCGGGTATTGCTGGTGTGGTTTTGGTAAATCCCCTCTCCCTTTGGGAGAGGGTTGGGGCGGGGGTATTCAAAAAGCCATAAACTCCGTTCAGGCTTTTTTCAAAAAACAAGTTTTCAGCACCAAAGTGTTTTTGCCGCTGCCGCACTCCACTTCTTCCTCGTCATCGGTCAGGCGGATGTTTTTATACACCGTCCCCCGCTTCAATACCTGGGAAGAGCCTTTCACCTTCAAATCCTTAATCACACTCACCGAATCCCCTTGGTTGAGTTCATTGCCGTTGCTGTCTCTTACTGCCATGGTTGTCTCTTGTTGTGCTGTCATCTCGTTCCCACGCTCCAGCGTGGGAAGCCTTAGGTGGCGCGTTAGCGCCGCGAGACCGCTGGAGCGGCCAATATACGGGTATTGTAGGAGCGGGCCATGCCCGCGAATCGCGGGCATGGCCCGCTCCTACGCCTTGTGTTTAAGCTTGCCCTTCGACTGCCTCGGCGCGAGCCTTCAATGCCCGGTTCATTGCCTCAAAACCGCGTTGAATGTCCCGTTCCAAGCTATCCCGAAACAGCGGAACCAACACACCGCTGAATGATTCGCTGTGTTGGAAAAGGATTGTTCCGTCCGCGAGCGGCAGGATATTAAAGCGATGTTCGCCATCAAAGATTCCCGGCAACCAAACCCGGCCCAGCCAGCGCAACTCCCGCCCGGCCTCGGCGACTAAAACCTGGGGACGGAAAGTCATGGCTTTGGCGCCGTCGGGCTGGATGCGCACCTCAAGCCGCGCCCCCTTTTCCGGGACGCCGTGGATGGATCGAATAAAAGGATTCCATTCGGGATAGGCGGCGAAGTCGGTGAGGATCGCCCAGACCCGCTCCGCCCCCGCGTTGATTGCAATTTCCGTCTGTAGCTGGTGCTTGCCCATGTGGGTTACCAATCTCATTCCAGCAACTTGAAAAAACTCTTCGGCGCGCCGCAGATCGGGCAAACCCAATCTTCGGGAATATCTTCCCAGCGCGTTCCCGGCGGGATGCCGCC
>CAZOTR010000577.1:0-1249 GCA_964582755.1 uncultured Methylococcaceae bacterium
TGAAGTCCCATAATGCGCAGCTCCTCACGGCGGTTCTGGCTTTCGGGCCTTGGCGCTGGGGGGGTCGGGCGCGGTGCCAGGGGGGTGCGGGTTTTGCGGCTGGGAGGGCGGGGCGCTTGACAGTTTTGCGGGGCCGTGTATAATTCTCGGACTCGACGGGCGGCGGGCTTGGTTCCGCCGCCGGGTTCTTTGACAGCTTGGCCGAACGATGTGTGTGGGCGCTTGCGGGGCTTGCCCCGCCCGAGCGACACACCGGCCTTGGCGCCCCCGGGCGCCTTGGCCTGAAGAGATAGAAAGCCGGGAGACCGGCGAGAGATGTTTGAACTGAAGAGTTTGATCATGGCTCAGATTGAACGCTGGCGGCATGCCTAACACATGCAAGTCGGGCGGCAGCGGGGGCTTCGGCCTGCCGGCGAGCGGCGGACGGGTGAGTAACGCGTAGGAATCTGCCCACGGGTGGGGGACAACCCGGCGAAAGCCGGGCTAATACCGCATAAGCCCTTAGGGGGAAAGCGGGGGACCTTCGGGCCTCGCGCCGGTGGATGAGCCTGCGTGGGATTAGCTAGTTGGCGGGGTAAGGGCCCACCAAGGCGACGATCCCTAGCCGGCCTGAGAGGGCGGCCGGCCACACCGGGACTGAGACACGGCCCGGACTCCTACGGGAGGCAGCAGTGGGGAATATTGGACAATGGGCGCAAGCCTGATCCAGCAATGCCGCGTGTGTGAAGAAGGCCTGCGGGTTGTAAAGCACTTTGAGCGGGAAAGAAGGCGCGGGGGCCAACACCCTCCGCGATTGACGTTACCCGCAGAACAAGCACCGGCTAACTCCGTGCCAGCAGCCGCGGTAATACGGAGGGTGCGAGCGTTAATCGGAATTACTGGGCGTAAAGCGCGCGTAGGCGGCCCGGCCAGTCCGACGTGAAAGCCCCGGGCTCAACCTGGGAACTGCGTGGGATACTGCCGGGCTGGAGTGCGGGAGAGGGGTGTGGAATTTCCGGTGTAGCAGTGAAATGCGTAGAGATCGGAAGGAACACCAGTGGCGAAGGCGGCACCCTGGACCGACACTGACGCTGAGGCGCGAAAGCGTGGGGAGCAAACAGGATTAGATACCCTGGTAGTCCACGCCGTAAACGATGCGGACTAGCCGTCGGGGGCGATCGAGCCCCCGGTGGCGCAGCTAACGCGGTAAGTCCGCCGCCTGGGGAGTACGGCCGCAAGGTTAAAACTCAAATGAATTGACGGGGGCCCG
>CAZOTR010000578.1:0-1247 GCA_964582755.1 uncultured Methylococcaceae bacterium
GGGCATATCGTCTCCGGCCATGTGGACGGCGTGGGCGAGGTGGTCGAGCGCAAAGCCGACGCCCGCTCGGTGCGGTTTGCCATCGAAGCCCCGGCCAATTTGGCGAAGTATATCGCTGAGAAAGGCTCGATCTGCGTGGATGGCGTCAGCCTCACCGTCAACAGCGTGGACGGCCTGCGCTTCGATTTGAATATCGTCCCGCATACCTTGGCGGAAACCACGATTGAAGAATACCAGCCGGGGCGCAAAGTCAATTTGGAAGTGGATTTGCTGGCCCGGTATCTGGAACGGCTGCTGCTAGGCGAAAAAGCCGCCTGTTCTGGCAACGTGACCGAGGAATTGCTTGCCAGCGCAGGTTTCATCCAATAATGCCCAACATGAACACGATAGAAGAAATCATCGAAGACCTGCGCCTAGGCAAAATGGTCGTCATCATGGACGACGAGGACCGCGAGAACGAGGGCGATTTGGTCCAGGTCGCCGCCCACACCCGCCCGGAGGATGTCAATTTCATGGCCCGCTACGGGCGGGGGCTTATTTGCCTGACGCTGACCCGTGAGCGTTGCCAGCAATTGCGCCTGCCCTTGATGGTGAACGAGAACAAGACCCCGCATTCGACCAATTTCACCGTCTCCATCGAGGCGGCAAGCGGCGTCACCACGGGCATTTCCGCCGCCGACCGGGCGCGGACGATCCAATGCGCCGTGACGGCGAACGCCAGCCCTGCGGATTTGGTGCAGCCGGGCCATGTGTTTCCGCTGATGGCCCAGCCCGGCGGGGTGTTGAACCGCGCCGGCCACACCGAGGCGGGCTGCGACTTGGCGCGGCTGGCCGGGTCGGAGCCTGCGGCGGTGATTGTGGAAATCCTCAATGACGACGGCTCGATGGCGCGGCGCTCCGACCTTGAGGTATTCGCCCAGCGCCACGGCTTGAAAATCGGCACCATCGCCGACCTGATCCATTACCGCATCCAGAACGAGCAGACTGTGGAGCGCATCTGCTCCTGCGAGTTTCCCACCGAATACGGCCAGTTCCGTTTGCATGCCTATCAAGACCAGATCGACAACAAGCTGCATCTGGCTTTGACCATGGGCACAGTGTCGGACGGCGAGCCGGTGCTGGTGCGGGTGCATGGCCGCAGCCTGTTGTGCGATTTGCTCGGCGGCAAGCGCGGCGAATCCGGCCTGCCGTTGCGGGCGGCGATGAAGCGCATCGCCTTGGAGGGCAGGGGGGTATTGGTGGTCATC
>CAZOTR010000579.1:0-1242 GCA_964582755.1 uncultured Methylococcaceae bacterium
TAAATGTCGTTAATGAGGTTTTGCATCGCAGGCTCCAAAGGCATGGTACGGCGCGCCATTTGCGCACAGACTACCAAACGGCCCGGAACCCTGCGGCAAGGGAGGCGAAAGGTGAAAAAAAACGCGCACAAAAAAGCCCCGCCGGGGCGGGGCTAGTCTGGGTGTGAAAATAGAAACAACAGGATGGGGGCGATAACCTGGATTGGCTTGGCGGGAACGCTACTTGAACGCGCCTTGCGCCTGGAATTGCCCATACAGCGCGTCGGCAATGTCTTCGTGGGTATGCTGCGAACCCAGCCAGAAAACCGGCAGCGCAGGCAAAAAAAGGAGTTCCATGACCGTGGTGGTGGCGTTCTTGGCCTTCGCCTGATAATGCCGCCCGGTGCGCAAATCCTCCAGGTCGCCTTGCAGGTCGAATGTCAGCGAGGATGTGGAGGGAATCAGCATCAACGTCAGGCCGCTGAAAAACGCGCCCATGAACGACGAATCCTCGTCGCGGCGCCCCGACAGGGTAAACGCATAGTCCGCCTGGACCTTGAGGTCGCCCGGCGCGCCATACTGCGAAACGACGCCCTTGGACTCCCAGCGCCGCATGATCAGCTTGTTAAGCTGGTTCGCCAGCGTGGCGTTTGAGGTCAGCCCTTCGTTTTTGCCTTCGCCATTGCGCGTCTGCGCGAAGTCGCCGACGCGCACCTCGACCGCCACAGCCCTGGCGGGCGGGCTGATCGGCGCGGGCCTCAGCATCGCCTCGTTGAACGTCATGCAACCGCCGACCGCAGCGGACACCATCATCATTGCCAACACCTTCATCATGCCAGATCTCCCCGTGCCGCCGCATATCCGAACCCTAAAATCGGCATTTCACCGCCGCCGCCAAAATTGGTGCCGTTTTTTCATGTTTCCCTCAAAACCGGCAAATTTGCCGGTTTTGAAAATGTAAGTTGTTGATTGCCTATTTTTTTCGGTTTCAAAACCGGCAAATTTGCCGGTTTTCATCCTTCCAGCCGCCGCAACCAGCCTTCCAGATAGCCCTTTGCCCGGTCGAAGTCGCGCTTGAGCATGTTGCGGTGGTGGTCTACTCCGACCAAGACATTCACCTTGCTCCATGTCCGCGCATCGTTGTAAGCCGGATTCCCGGCCCGCTCAAGCCGTCCGATTTTCCCCACCATGGCTTTTAGCAGTCTCGACTGCGCCTCGCTGATGCGCTCGGGTTCGGCCTTGGCGGCATGGTTGTGGACATCG
>CAZOTR010000580.1:0-1241 GCA_964582755.1 uncultured Methylococcaceae bacterium
CAGGGCAATTGCATCAAGCGAGGGGTTGCAATCCCAGCAGTTTTTCTCTATAGCCATCGTCCCATCCTGCCAGCTTGCGGCGGTTCTTGACCCCGGCTTTCACTGATTTGTCCTGGCGGATCAGGTTCAGTGTGATGCGGCGCAAGATCGAGAAGTTCTCTGCGGCGTTGCCCTCGCGCATGCGCGACTGGTCTTCGCCGTAAGCCACGTCCAGCGACCCGTTTAGGCCGTTGTCCACGCCCCAGTGCCCGCGAGCCACCCGCCCCGGGCGCTCGGCACCGGCCTCCATGGAACTGATGTGGTAACGCCGCTCGCAACTCGCCACGCCACTGACTTCCCGGACGCTTTCCAGCAAAACCAGGGTCTTGACGCCCGGCCAGTCTGGCCGGTTCCCCAAGCCACTCAAATCGCCCACCGCCACGCAGCGCCGCGTCTCGATCCGTCCGTGGCCTTTTTCCACCCACTCGGCGCGGGTGTGCGCGATGCCCTCGAAGCCGCTCCGCTCCGCCGCCTCGAAGCAGGCCTCCAACGCGCCCGCCAGCGTCGGCTGGTTGTTCTTGACCCTCAGGGCGTAATCGGCGCCCCGCTCGACGACCTTCGCCGCGATGTCCTTTTGGCAACCCATGGCGTCAACCGTCACGATGCAGCCTTTGAGCAGCAAGGCATCCAGCAACGCCGGGATCGCCGTGATCTCGTTCGACTTTTCCGCCGTCTTCACCTGCCCCAAAGTGACCCCCGGCCGGTGGGCGTATGCCGAAACCAGGCGGGTCGCCTTCCGGCCGGAGGACTGCGAACGCCGCACCGTCTTGCCGCCAGCAGCGATTTCCAACCCTCCCAGCGCACCGCACACCGAGCCCATCCAGGCAATGAAGCGCGCCTCGAACACGGCGGCGTCCAGCAACGCAAAGACCCGCCCGAATGTGTCGTGCGAGGCGATGCCGTTCTCGAACGGCAGGAACCGCCGCAGCCAGTCCAGTTTGGTCCGCCCCCACAGGGCCACATCCACCCAACCGTCCGCGCCGCTCAGTACCGCACAGACCGCCACCAGCAGCAGCTCCGTCAAATCGTACCGCGACTGGCGCGAACGCGGATCCTCCAAGTCGGCAAAGTGCTCCAAAAAAGCTTTCTTTTCATCGGGTTCCATAAGGGCTCAACAGGCGGCCGCAAAAGCATCGCTTTACAGCACCTCGCCACACCCATTGTCAAGCCCATTCAGGCCCTTCCTTCATGCAATTGCCCTG
>CAZOTR010000581.1:0-1241 GCA_964582755.1 uncultured Methylococcaceae bacterium
CAGGGCAATCGCATCAAGCAAACGCTTGCATTCCTAGCAGTTTTTCTCTATAGGCATCGTCCCAACCCGCCATTAGGCGGCGGTTTTTGACGCCCGCCTTCACCGACTTGTCCCGCTTGACCAAGTTGAGCGAGACGCGGCGCAGGATCGAGAAGTTCTCCGCCGAGTTGCCCCCGCGCATCCGCGCCTGGTCTTCGCCGTAGGCGACGTCCAGCGACCAGTGCAAGCCGTTCTCCACGCCCCAATGCCCGCGCACTACCGCCCCCATGCGCTCCGCGTCGGCCTGCAAGGAGCTGATGTAATAGCGCCGCTCGACGCTGGCCACGCCGTTTATCTCGCGGACGGCCTCCACCAGGGCCAGGGTCTTGGCCTGCGGCCACGGGTGGCCCTCGCCCAGGCAGGCGAGGTCGCCCGACGCCCAGCAGCGCCGCGTCTCGATGCGGCCATGGTCCTTTTCGACCCACTCGGCGGACGTGTGCGGAACGCCCTCCCACCCCTTCCGCTCCGCGCCGTCGAAAAAGCCCTCGACGGCCCGCGCCAGCGTGGGCTGGTTGTTCTTGACGGCCAGCACATAATCGCACGCCTTCCCCACGATCTTCGCCGCGATGGCCGTCTGGCAGCCCATGGCGTCTATCGTGACAACGCAGCCCTTCAGCAGCAGGGCGTCCAGCAGCTCCGGAATGGCCGTTATCTCATTCGACTTCTCCGCCGTCCTCGCCTGCCCCAAGACCAGCCCCAGCCCGTGCGCGTAGGCCGAGACCAGGTGGATCGCCTTCCCGCCCGGCGACGCCGAGCGCCGCAGCGTCTTGCCGTCAACGCTGACCTCCAGCCCTTGGAACGCGCCGCACACCGAGGACATCCAGGCGATGAAGCAGGACTCGAACGCCGCCGCGTCCAGCAGCGCGAACACCCGCCCGAACGTGTCGTGCGAGGCCACGCCGTTCTCGAACGGCAGGAACCGCCGCAGCCAGTGCAGCTTGGCCCTCCCCCACAACGCCACGCCCGCCCAGCCGTCCGCCCCGCTCAGCACCGCGCACACCGCCACCAGCAGGATCTCCTCCAGGCTGTGCAGCGGCTCGCGGCTGCGAGGGTCTTCCAGGTCGGCAAAATGCTCCAAAAACGTTTTCTTCTCTTCGGGCTCCATGGCTCTCGGCAGGCGGCTGAAAAAGTGCCCGCTTAAATCACCATGCACCCCTCGTCGTCAAGCAAAATCAGCCATTTGCTTCATGCGATTGCCCTGG
>CAZOTR010000582.1:0-1230 GCA_964582755.1 uncultured Methylococcaceae bacterium
AGGAGCTTTTCGCGGACGGTTCTTTGTAATCACTTTATGTTGGTTTAGCTATAAAGCCGGTTGGCTTCGTCCAGCTTGGCGATTTCGTTTTCAAACTCGAACTTGTCGAAGATGTCGCGGGCGCGGGGCGAGAAGCCTTGGATGTAGGCGACGAGGTTGCTGGCGATGTTGGGCGGGTCGTCGAGCAATTTTTTGAAGCTGTAGCCGCTGGTGTTGTAGAGCGGCTGGCTGCGCTCCTTGCCTGCCGCGACGCGGGACAGCGCCTTGTCCAAGGCGGCGTCTTTTAGCCCTTTCTCTTCCAGGCTGGAAAACAAAGCCGAGCCTACTGGCGATGGCGGGATGTTTTCCATGCCCCCGCGTAGCCGAGGCACCGGGCGGGTTCCCAAAGGGAACCTGCAAGGTGCAACGAACGGCGTAGAGTCATTGTGGTAGCCATGGGACGATGCGAGCGCAGCGAAGTATCGTTCCTTGGCGGACGCAGGACGGCGCGGGCCGCCCGCAGGGCAAAGTAGTGCCTTGGCGGGAGTTGAAACCTGTTGGAACAGGTTTCAGACTCGACCGCCCGGCACTCCCTTGCTTGGCTTTTTCCGCCTTCACTTTTTCATGGGTGTCTTCCAGCACCCAATCCAGCCGGCGCAGCACAACCAGCGGCAACATGACTTTGCGGTATTGCGGCGGGCGGTAGGGGCCGCGCAGTTTGTTGGCGATGTTCCAGATGAAGCCGACGATGTTCTGGTGCTCTGCGTTCTGCATGAAAAGCGTGATCCTTGGGGGTTCCGTGAAAGGGGGCATAGGGTTGCGCCCGTTGGGCCGGCCAAAGCCCTAGGCCAAAATTCGCATTTTACTGGATTCCGGCCTGGCCTGGCCTGGCTTGGGCTTCGTTTTGCCCCGCTGGAAAACAAAGCCGAGCCGCTTGCGGCAAAGGCGGGATGTTTTCCATGCCCCTGCGAAGCCGCAGGCACCGGGCGGGTTCCCGTTAGGGAACCTGCAAGGTGCAACGAAGCGGCGTAGAGTCATCTGCGAACGAGAAGCGCAGACTTCGAGTTGAGCGGGGACGGCGCAGGCCGCCCGAAGGGCAAAGTAGTGCCTTGGCGGGAGCTGAAACCTGTTGGAACAGGTTTCAGACTCGACCGCCCGGCACTCCCTTTTCATCACCTATTCTGGCGCGAAACGCCCGTAGGAGCGCCCCATGGGCGCGACCGATTCCGCACTCGTCGCTGGGTTTTCGCG
>CAZOTR010000583.1:0-1229 GCA_964582755.1 uncultured Methylococcaceae bacterium
CTACCTCGCTGCCCAATATTTGACTGAAATCGCGGCGGGAATGTCGGGCGCAAAGAGACGCGCCCGACCTACTTGGCTATCGCCCAGCGCATCTATGGCCTTGGCGCATTTTTTTGCTTCTTCGGACCCCAAGTGCGGCGGCGCCGATGGCAAGCAGGCTCAGCGATGTGGGTTCAGGCACCGTGGGCGTGGAAGAGAGCGCCTCGATGGTGACTAGGCCATCACCAGACCGGATGCCCGCCAGGATAATCGGATTCGTGGCTAGATTACTGAGGAAAGATCCGCCGCCGCCGGCACCTCTATCGCCGCCGCCGCCGCCACTGTAGCCGCCGCCACCACCGGCGGCTGCAGCACTTCCTTTATCGCTAGAAGCACCCCCGCCGCCGCCAAAACCGCCGCCGCCGAAGCCAAAGCCGACACCCCCTGACAGGGTTGGAAATCCGCCACCGCCGTTGCCGCTTAGGGAAGCATTGCTGCCGTTGCCGAGGAAGCCACCGCCGCCACCGCCGACGAATAGTGCGCCGCCGCCGCTGCCGCCGACGCCGCCGACACCGACAGAGGCCCCTCCGATGCCCGAACTGCCGCCTGATGTGCTGGTGTTACCGTCTATGCCGGTAGCTAATGCGCCGCCACCGCCGCCGCCCGCGATGACCAGTATGCCGCTAGTGTTGGTCGTGGTGCCTGCGAACGTCACAAAAGTGCCGCCGCCGCCGCCACCGCCACCGCCGTCAATGCCGTTGACGCCGGCACCACCCACGGCGATGTCTAGCACCGTGCCTGCGGTGAGAGCGAATTCGCCGCCAATCTCCGCGCCTTTGCCGCCGCTGCTGGACTGGGAGCCACTGCCACCCTGCGCCCCGTAGGCGATGATCTCGTAAATGCCGGAGGACGGCACAGTCCAGGTTGTCGAGCTTCCGCTGTATGTGATGGAGATGGGTGTGGCTTGGGCGGCGGGGTTCCAAATGGCAAACGCCAGAATTGCGCCGATTGTGGTTGGCAAACGCTTTTTCGAGATCATTGCGGTTTCCTTTTTTGATGTGTGGGATCTAGGTGTTTTCATGGGAGGATATCCTTTTGTCGTATTGGGTTTGCGCAGATGAACACAAACGCGGTAAGGTGCGGTAATCTGTCGTAGGGTGCGGTGAGGAACGAACCGCACCGTTCGCGTAATATTATCGCCTAACAAACCGTTCGAGCGGACGCGGGCTATCGCCCGCGCCGCTCAACGC
>CAZOTR010000584.1:0-1227 GCA_964582755.1 uncultured Methylococcaceae bacterium
GCGGCAGCGGGCCTTGCGACGAAGCCGCGCAGGCCGACCGCAACCGCTGCGCCTTTTCCACGATGGGCTGGAGCAGGCGGCGGGCAGCGGGCCGATAATTGAAATCCGCTTGTAGGTCGGGTTAGCGCAGCGTAACCCGACCAATCCGAGGCCGGCGTCGGGTTACGGCGCGGGCTGGCTTGCCGCCTTTTCCGGGATTCCGTGGCGCGCCTAACCCGACCTACTCCTCTCCAACGATCCGCCAATCGGGAGGCGGGCTGCCGCCCCAATCGGCGGAATAGACACCGGCCTCCACAAAATGGCGGAAGCTGGAATGGGGCCAATCCAGCGGGCGCGATACCCAGCCGTGTTTCACCGGATTGTAATGGATGTAATCCACATGCCGGTCGAAATCTTCCTCGCTCCTCAGCACATGTTCCCAATAACGATGCTGCCATACGGCTTGCTCGCCTTTGGCAAGCCTGGATCGCACACCCGCCCTTGCCGCGTCGGAACCGGGCGGCAAAAAGCATTCTGTTGGCAGTTTGTCCCGTTCGCAGTGTTTGGTGAACCAGGTTTTGACCAAGCGCCAGCGGGTGGAGAAATCCGCGTCGCCCCAGGGAAGGTTCCAGATGGCAAGGTTCCAGATGGCATGGATATGGTCGGGCAGGATGACCGCCGCCACGATGACAAAGGGGCGTTTCACCTTTACCTTGCGGAACGCCTCGCGCAACACGTCCACATTGTCCGGGTCGGCGAACACCGGCCGGCGGCATTCCGTCACCGCCGTGAAAAAGAACGAGCCTCCCGGCACATAAGCACGCCGATATTGCATGATAATCTCCTCAGGAATTGTAGGTCGGGTTAGCGCAGCGTAACCCGACCAACCAAACCCGCCAACCCCGCCGTTGCACCTTGCAGGTTCCCTAACGGGAACCCGCCCGGTGCCTGCGGCTTCGCAGGGGCATGGAAAACATCCCGCCTTTGCCGCAAGCGGCTCGGCTTTGTTTTCCAGCGTGGAATCATTGAAAGTCTGCAAGAACTGTCGGAGCCAAACCGGCAAAAGCCAGGAGGCGGCTTTGCTTTCCACGCCTTCCATGGCTTGGGCAAAAGGCCAGATATAAGCCATGAAAGCCTCTGAAGGCAGCCATGCGGTGCCTAGCGTCAGCGCCGTTTCGAAGATCAACAAAAACCCGAACACGCCGCGCAACCCGTGTTTAGGGATTTCCCGCCAATAAGGGCGGCGCG
>CAZOTR010000585.1:0-1218 GCA_964582755.1 uncultured Methylococcaceae bacterium
CAGCACCGGGGGCTGTTGCGGCTGGAGCGGGGCGGGCGCTTTGATACCCATGTGTTCGGCCCGGCGACCCCGCGCTTTGAGACCGCCGCCGACGCCCCGCGCAGCCCCGGTAAGGAATTCCTAGGCTTCGCCCGCGAAGGGGTTTGGCATATCTGGATCGGCTACGACCATATCCTGTTCCTGTTGAGCCTGCTGCTGCCCGCCGCGCTGGTGGCGGTGGACGGGCGGTGGCGGGCCGTGCCGGGCTTCGGGCGCGCCGCCTGGGATGTGGTGAAGATCGTCACTGCCTTCACCCTGGCCCATTCCATCACCTTGAGCCTGGCCGCGCTGGGCTATGTCGCGCTGCCTTCGCGCTGGGTCGAATCCGCCATCGCCGCGTCGGTGGCGGTGGCGGCGCTGAACAACATCGGCGGCTGGGTGCTGGGCCGCCGTTCGTGGCTGGCCTTTGCGTTCGGGCTGGTCCACGGGCTGGGCTTCGCCTCGGTCTTGCTGGATCTCGGCTTGCCCAGGCAGATGCAGATTCTCGGGCTGGTCGGCTTCAATGTGGGCGTGGAGCTGGGCCAATTGGCCATCGTCGCCGCCATGCTGCCGCTGATTGCCAGCCTCAGCCGCTACTCGTTTTATTCCCCGCTGGTGATGAAATTCGGCTCGGGCTGCATCGCCGCCGTGGCTTGCCTGTGGCTGGCCGAACGGGGGGCGGGGGTTTCCGTGGCGCTGTTTTAAGCGGAATAATCGAGTATGTTTCCGCGCAATACTGTGGCAAATGCCTTGGTCAATAAGTGATATGGCTGGATCGTCCACGGTGGCGGACTCTGCGACAATTTGCCACATTATAATTTTCCCGCATACTTGTTAATTTACAGCCTCCCCAGCACCCTGCTGGAGTTCTCTTAACCTCATCTCACAGCGAAGGGCGGCACCCCCTTATGTGCCTTTCCCTAGCGCAGGGACAATGGATGGTCCCTGTCTTTTTTATCCCCGCTAAAAATAAAGCCTGTCCGCTCCAGCCGGATAAGCGGTCGGCTGCGTGAAATTATCGAGCTTGTTTTCAAGCCGGGACGCTCCACGCGCAAGATTCATCGCCATATGCCCTAGGCACTGGGCCATATAACCTATATGCGGCGCGATTTTGTTTTGATGTCATTGAATTGTAATAAAAAAATTTTTGGCACGACTGTTGTCTATAGATTTTGCGCAGGCAAGGATGCGTCCCTCTTG
>CAZOTR010000586.1:0-1218 GCA_964582755.1 uncultured Methylococcaceae bacterium
GCTGCGACTCGGCCAACACCAGGAAATTCCCCCCGCCGATGGCCTTCACCATGCCAGTGGTCTCCTGCGTCAAAAACTCCCCGTCCATCACCGGCACCCGCCAATAGCGTTTGCCCGCGATGCGTTTGGAAATCTGGAAACCGTCGCCGAAATAACGCAGGTTCTTGCCCAAAGCAATCGGGTCGCCTTCGTCAATGCCTGCAAACAAGGCCGAAGTCGGCGAAGTCAACACGCACTGCCCGGCGCGGGTTTCCAACTGCTTCGCCAGCCCCTTGCCGCCCATCGCAAAAATCATCGCCGAAACCCCAGGCCGCCCGTCCGGCGTCTCCGCCGGATCAAGTTCCCGCTCAATCCCCGCCTCGCACCCGCAAGCGATCACCGAAGTCGCAAACCCGGTGAACGCCTGCGCCGAGATATGCGCCCATTTGTGGTTCTGCGCGGTGATGATGACCCGCGTCGCCCGCATCGGAAACGCCTCGGCGAAAGTTTGGTCGATCTGCACGCCGTTTATTACCATTTTATTCTCCTTCAAGAGTGATTCTTGTCCCCCCCTAGCCCGGCGGGAGAGGGCTAGGTTGAGGGCATTGATTCGTGGGAGCCGCGCCTCGCGGCGATATTCTCAATTTATATAGGCAGAGTCTATCCGCACGATGCTTGGGAATAGACGAGAAGCAGGCATTTGGCCTGCGGAATCAAAAAAACGAATATTACCTTTTTCATCGCACAGCCAGACTTCTTGCGCACCTTCCGCAAAATAAAGACCGCGTTTTTCTTCCGTTTCTCGAATAGAATCTGAAGGGGATAAAACCTCAATGCAAACCTCTGGCGCTGCATTCAGGGGTGATTGATGTGTATGGAGGCGCACAAACTCGGTTGATGCCCACGCGACATCCGCAGCCCTTACCCCTTTCGTTGTTTGCACCGGGCATTCTTGGTAGATAAATCCGTCCTTCCTAACGCTCCGCAAGGCATCTTGTATAAGTCCTTGTAAAAAACTGTGCTTGCTAGATGCAGGACTCATGACTATCTGCCCCCATTCGTTGAGTTCGATTTTGTAAGGCAGATTGCGTAAGCTTGGATCATTGCAGACTTCTTGCCAGTTCATTGGGGTGCCTCAGTTATTTATCGTTCCCAAGCTCTGTATGGGGGTGCGGCCTTGACCGCAGGGCAATCGCATCAAGCAAACGCTTGCATTCCTAGCAGTTTTTCTCTATAGGC
>CAZOTR010000587.1:0-1214 GCA_964582755.1 uncultured Methylococcaceae bacterium
GGCGTGTCGCGGCACACGCTCAGGCGTGTCGCGGCACACGCTCAGGCGTGTCGCGGCACACGCTCAGGACTTTTCAATCGTCGGGAGCTGGTTCAATCAGCGTTTCGTGTAGAGAAGGACAAGGGGTGGTGCGGATGCACGACGATGTGAGCAAGGCTATCGCCATAATTTGCTTCTGGTGAATGCAGGACGCTTTGCGTCGGCGTGTCGCGGCACACGCTTAGCGTTTGTTTGCAGCCCACTTTTTAGCGTATCCGAGAAAAGCGGCATCATAGCTGCGCGGGGCTTCTTTTCCCTCAAGAAAGGCGTCGAAATAGGCTTTGCAGCCGTATGGATCGAATCCTGGATAAAGTGTGCGGAATTTCTCGATGGTGGCAGGTTTCAAGGGGGGTACATGATGCATGGTTGACGCGGTTCGCGTCACTGCCCCGCTAGGGTGTTGTTCGATTTCGCTCACGCTCCCGCTGTTTCCGACTCGGGTGATATGCCGAATTTGCGCGGCACTTGGTGTCCGGTGAATGTGGGCAAGGTCGGTTTTCGGGTCAATGTAGGAGCTCAGCAATATATCTCCGTTTTCAATTAGTTCTCCAAGGGCAATGCGCAGTTGTCTTCTGAATGCTTTCAATGTTGCACGGCTTCCGCTATTTTCCAAGTAATACTTGACGCTGCGCGGGAACGGGGCTGCATGGGTTGCGAGTTCCAGTTGTAACCATCTAGCAAGGTATTTTCCCCTAAGTTTTTTTCTATTGTTCCAGTCAACGAGGGTGAAACGTGCTTCGTCGTAGAAACTGGATAAACTAGGGTTTAGGCGGTAGATTAGGTGTTTATTTTGTTGATCTTCCTTAACATCATCAACAAGATGTCCGGTGTAATTAAAAATTTTGGATTTAAAATCGATAGTTCCTCTTACAAGCCTTTGAACGCTGCTCGATAATTCCTTTTGTTGCTTCCCACCAGCCGTGCGGCCAAGTTCTCCTAAAAGCTCGCGCCAAGGCAAAGTGATATATTCTCCCCATGGCCTATGTTCGGCGCATTTAATTAGCTGCATTAGGTTATCGTGGTCATCCTGGTCTAGTTGCACACCAGTCCAAAACATTTCGGCATCGCCGAATGATCCGATTTTTACTAAATAAAAAAACTGTCTGTCTTTTGGCTGAATGCAGGGCAGACTCAAAAATGAAGTGCAACACCCCAACTGTGGTAAGGTGTTGCGA
>CAZOTR010000588.1:0-1207 GCA_964582755.1 uncultured Methylococcaceae bacterium
AGCCCGGTAGGGTGGGCAAACGGCTTCATCGTTTGCCCACGCGGAAACCGGCATAATCGGTGGGCAACAAAAAGACGTTGCCCACCCACACGGCTACACGCCAAGGCGGACAGGATTTTCCGGGGCGTGGGCAACCAAGCCGGGCGGGGAACCTTGACCGTCAACCGCAAGGACAGGGCGGCTTGCCATGCGCGGGGCTTCGTGCTGGCGACCGGCGAAGACCTGCCACGCGGGCAAAGCCTGCGGGCGCGGCTGACCGTGGTCGAGCTGGCCAAGGGCGACATAGACAAAGCCCGCCTGAGCCAGTGCCAGAAGGCGGCACGGGACGGGCTTTACCGGCGGGCCATGGCGGCTTACCTGCGCTGGCTGGCCCCGCAGATGGCGGACTTGAAAACCCGCCTGCCCGACATGATCCGGCTGTTCCGGGACGAGGCCATCGGCTTGGGCTTTGCGGGCGCACATGCCCGCACGGCCAGCGATTACGCCAGCCTGCGGGTTGGCCTTTGCCTGGCGTCTTCCGGATTTTTTTGTTTCTACCCCCTAACGGGGTAGAACTACCCCCTAAATTTTTCTAGGGGGTAGGCCGGAAACCCGCGCCATTGCTGGCTTTCTTTATATTCCTACCCCCCTCTACCCCGTAAAAAAATAGGTATACAGCCCTATAGGCTGTCAAAAACATTGGCGGCAAGCGCATAGGCGTTCATCTTCTTGCCGCCAATCCATTGTTGCACGGTCAACTTTCTAAGCTTCCCGCCCTCAAGGGTGTTGGCCGTCAACAGCCCGCGCTCGTGGACGCGCTTCCACAGGGTGGTCTTGCTGATCTCGAACAAGCCGCCCTGGTCGCGGGCATAGGTTTGCGTGATGGCATAGCTGGCCTCGCCGTCCAGCCACAGGGTTTGGCCGTCGGTCCAGCCGATGCGCGGGCCTTGCGGCCTGCCGACCTCGACGGCCTTGCCGTCCTCCGCCGTGGTCGGCACGGAACGCCAGCCCCAGCTATGCGGCAGGTGGGCCGGTGCGCCTTGGTTGTGGCGGTCGGACACATGGCAACGCCCGGCGCTCAGGGCCGATTGCAGCAGGGATAGGAACCGCCTCACCTCGTCCTCCTCGGCTTGGTTGTCGCATTGCCCCGCCATCAAACCCCGCAAGGCTTTTTCCGCCCGCTCTTCCAGGTCGGCGGACTCCGCCGGGGGAAGCGCGCCGGTTTGCG
>CAZOTR010000589.1:0-1191 GCA_964582755.1 uncultured Methylococcaceae bacterium
TGTCCAAAGAAAAATTTTCGCGCACCAAGCCGCATGTGAACGTAGGCACGATTGGTCACGTTGACCACGGCAAGACGACCTTGACGGCGGCGCTGACCAAGATCGGCGCGGAGAAGTTCGGCGGCGAGTTCAAGGCGTACGACCAGATCGACGCGGCGCCGGAGGAGCGCGCCCGCGGCATCACCATCGCCACCGCGCACGTCGAGTACGAGTCGCCGACCCGCCACTACGCGCACGTCGACTGCCCCGGCCACGCCGACTACGTGAAGAACATGATCACCGGCGCGGCGCAGATGGACGGCGCGATCCTGGTGTGCTCCGCGGCCGACGGCCCGATGCCGCAGACCCGCGAGCACATCCTGCTGGCGCGCCAGGTCGGCGTGCCGTACATCGTGGTGTACCTGAACAAGGCCGACATGGTGGACGACGCCGAGCTGCTGGAGCTGGTGGAGATGGAGCTGCGCGAGCTGCTGGACAAGTACGACTTCCCCGGCGACGACACCCCGATCATCACCGGCTCCGCGCTGAAGGCGCTGGAGGGCGACGGCAGCGACATCGGCGTGCCGTCGATCATCAAGCTGGTGGAGGCGCTGGACAGCTACATCCCGATGCCCGAGCGCCCGGTGGACAAGCCGTTCCTGATGCCGATCGAGGACGTGTTCTCGATCTCCGGGCGCGGCACGGTGGTGACCGGCCGCGTCGAGCGCGGCATCGTCAAGGTCGGCGACGAGGTCGAGATCGTCGGGCTGAAGGACACGGTGAAGACCACCTGCACCGGCGTGGAGATGTTCCGCAAGCTGCTCGACCAGGGGCAGGCGGGCGACAACGTCGGTGTGCTGCTGCGCGGCACCAAGCGCGAGGACGTCGAGCGCGGGCAGGTGCTGGCCAAGCCGGGCACGATCAAGCCGCACACCTACTACGAGGCGGAGATCTACGTGCTGTCGAAGGAAGAGGGCGGGCGCCACACGCCGTTCTTCAACGGCTACCGCCCGCAGTTCTACTTCCGCACCACCGACGTGACCGGCGCGGTGGAGCTGCCGGAGGGCGTCGAGATGGTCATGCCGGGCGACAACATCAAGGTCAAGATCAAGCTGATCGCCCCCATCGCCATGGACGAGGGCCTGCGCTTCGCCATCCGCGAGGGCGGCCGCACCGTCGGCGCCGGCGTGGTTTCCAAGGTAATCGAGTAAG
>CAZOTR010000590.1:0-1189 GCA_964582755.1 uncultured Methylococcaceae bacterium
CGCCGGATACCACATCATTCCGGCACACATGCCGGAATGACGGTATTTTCGGCTGAATCTTCTTGCTAATCGGGGTGGCTTTTGCAGCCGCGCTAGTCGGTGGCCTGTTTTCTTGCCGCAGCCACCGAGGCCAAGACGACCAGCCCCAACGCGAGCAGCCCAAAGGAGCCGGGTTCGGGAACGGCGGACGTTGTCGCATTCACCGAAATTTGCAACCCCCATCCGTCGCCGCCTCCGGCAGAGTTATCGTCTGTGGCGACCCAGGTCAGGGACGAGTAAGTGCCCGAGAGGGAGACACTGCCGCAAGCGCCGCTGGGGTTTCCGCCGGCGTTACTTTCGCACCCGCCGTTGGTGGCTAAGGAGGGAGTGGCGTTTACCGCGAACAGGTTGCTTCCTTGAAAGCTGAGGATGTTGGCTTCAAACGCATTGTTCCCGCTGAGTCGGGAGAAGGAACCGGCAAGAGCAGAGCCGGTGATTGAAGTGCCGCCGCCGTCAGTCGCGCCAGTGAAAATTTGCTGGGAGGCGTCTAGGTTGAGGAAATGCAGCGTGGGATCGGTGACCGGGCTGGTAAACGTCAGCGTGTGAGTGGCGACAATCGCGTCAGCGGCTTGGCCTATTCCATTCGACTCCACTCCAAGCCACGACAGATTGGTCGGTGGCGTAGGAGAATAGAACGCGCCGGGGAAATTGGCCGAGCCCGTTGGATTAAATGTGCCGTTGAAGCCGCTGTTTGCGCCAAAGGCACCGTCCGTCTCGGTGACTGTGCCGGCGATGCCGTTGAGCGTAAACGACACCGAGGTAGAACTGCCGGAGCCGAAGCTGGCGAACACCGGCAACGCCGATACATTTGCAGAACCGCCCAACAGCAGTAGAGTTAGAGCTAGTGAAAGTTTAGTCATGAATTTCTGTCTCATGTGTGGTTTAGGAATTTTCGCTTGCGCCAGACGACCCAACCCAGCGTGTCCAACGACTTTTCTGTATGCGTTGCCTTTAGAAGGCCGCTTGCCGCCCCACCCGCTCCAAGACTTGGGAGCATGGCCGGCCAATAACCACAAAACTAGCCGTGCCGCAACCGCCCTCCAAAAACAACGCAACGGATTGATTATATGAATATTTTTTGCCGAAGGCAACACTCTTTCGCGGTTTGGCCTAGCTTCCATTTGATCCATGGCCGAGATAGCAATACTCT
>CAZOTR010000591.1:0-1182 GCA_964582755.1 uncultured Methylococcaceae bacterium
AGTTCAGTTGATTCATGTAAATCCCTCGGTGGGTGGGTTTAAAATCAAGGCCATTCATCAATCATTCAAAAAGGCTGTTATGCAAATGAATCTAATCGAACAGGCGGCGGCCTTGTTGACGCCTCACATGGACGAAAAAAGCCGCAATACCTTCCTTGTGTTGGCTTTTTTTATTAACCATCGGCGGGTTTATCATGCCATCGACCAAAGCGGCGCGCCTAGGGATTTCACCGCCCGCTGTATCGCCCGGCTTTCCAGCATCGGCAAGCTAGAAGGCCGCCATCCCTTATCCCTGTTGTTAGACGTGGTGGCGAAGGAAAGCGGGGAAGAACAGCAAGCAGCCTTCCGCCAACTCATCGCAGAATTGGATGCCTTGGAGGAATCGGCAACGGCCCCGATTTCCCAACACTCCCTTCCCCAGCCGCCAGCCTCCATCATCGTGGGCGCGGGTGCCGTCCATGCCAATGTAATCAAAGGCAACGTCAACACCGGCTTCCAGTTTTACGGCCCGGTTTCGGCTGACACTATCGTGGCCGGCGACAAAATCACCCACCACCACCATGGCCCCCAGAGTGAAGACCCCGCCGACATCATCAAATCCTATCTGCAAACCCTGTCTGAACATTGGGCGGGCTTGAGGCTTGGCGATGTTGCCATTGTGGAGGGCAGCGACAAAGAGCCCTTGCAGGAAGCGTGTCGCCATTTTTTGCGAAATCTGATGGGACTTCCCAGTCTCCATCAGGAGCAAAAAATTGGCGACAACCTTGCCTGCGGCGGCCCGCGCCCGTCCTGCGTCCGCCACGGCATCGAGACTCCGCTGCGCTTCGCCTCTCGCCATGGCTGCCACACTGACTCTACGCCGGTTCGGTTGCCTTATGTTTTGTCTCCGCCTGCGATGGAGCCGCAGACTTCGACAAAACATCCGGCCCTCCGGCTACGCGGGGGTCGTCGCACTTCCTGTGCTCCTTCCTTGCCGATGTCTATGTGCCGTTGAACGCCACCTTGCGCATTCCGCTAGACCGCAGTTTGCAAGCTTGGCTGGAAGCCATCCACGACCGCAGACTATGGAAAGAACAAGCCGAACCCCGCGAAACCCGCCCCGTCGCCATGCTGGAAGCCTTGGCCGTGCATCGCACGCTGACGGTGTTGGGCAAGCCCGGCAGTGGCAAATC
Source organism: uncultured Methylococcaceae bacterium (assembly GCA_964582755.1). Lineage (GTDB taxonomy): Bacteria > Pseudomonadota > Gammaproteobacteria > Methylococcales > Methylococcaceae > Methylumidiphilus. The sequence goes on from CAZOTR010000591.1 coordinate 1,173, forward strand.
CACCTTCGGG
>CAZOTR010000592.1:0-1175 GCA_964582755.1 uncultured Methylococcaceae bacterium
CCCCCTGTGCAATGAAGCGCCGCGCTATGTGGGCGAGCAGGAATGATTGGCCGACGCGGATTGGCTTTCATGTATAAACGAATGGACGATGTGCTGCCAAGGCGGCAAGTTTAGGTTAGCAATTCTCATTTTGGCGCGTAAACATTCGGTGTTGGTCAGTTTCAACAGCCTTAGCGCCTAATGCCTCTGCGACCTAGAACGGCGACAAAGCTGCAATTTCTGTATTGGCACAAATCCGGGCTGGCGACCAAGCGAAGCTGGTTGGCCGCGCTGCCTGGCAAGACCCTGCCGACTATCGCGGCCTGGGCAAAGCGGCATAACCGGCACGACTTGAGTGGATTGCTGGAGATGGACTACTAAAGGGGCGGGTATCTTGGATGTGGGTTTAATTGATTTATTGATAGTTTCCGTAGGAGCGGCCCGTGGCCGCGAAAAGCTTCGGGCAATGGGTGAGGCCCAAGATCGCGGGCATGGCCCGCTCCTACGTTTCAATCAATTGAACCCACATCCGGTATCTTCGGGTTATTCCCCTGTCAATGATTGGCGAATTGGACGTCCTCCTGAAAACCGAGGAAGGCTTCGGCTGCTTTGCCGAAATCCAGTCTTGTTTGCCGCACCCGGTGAAGCGAGAGCGTGGACTGCCGCTCCACCGTCTTGGCCGGGACGAAGCGCATGTTCGGCCGGGCCTGCGGCCTCGCAAATCGCCTCGGCATCGGTCGCGCCGTCCTTGTTCGATTTCACGCAGGGCTTCACAAACTACAGCGCCATCAGCTTCACCGTATGCCCCAGCTTGCCGATCTCCCGCGCCCAATAATTGGGAGCCGCCGCAGGCTTCAATGCCCCACCAGGCACGGCGGCAGGTTGGCGAAGCAAGGCAACACCTGCTGGCGGATCAGCGCCTTGCTGACCGCCTTTTTGCTGTGGGCATTCACGCCGTAGACGTGAAAGGAATTCTTGGCGGTGTCCGAGCCAGTTGTGCCAACGTTCATTGCGGTCTCGTGAGTGGGGTGTCTACACCCCCCATTGTGGCACTTCGATGCCCTAGGGAGAGGGGCGACCCTCTCAATTAGTAGGACTTACGCAAAACGCGCCTAAAACCACAATCAGTAGGGTTTTTTGTGCGCTCGATGCATAACATGTAGAGGCTCTGCGTAAGTCCTAATTAGACTAATTTA
>CAZOTR010000593.1:0-1165 GCA_964582755.1 uncultured Methylococcaceae bacterium
TCCGTTCTGGATCGACATCGGCAATCTCGACAAAGCCGTGCGGGCGCTGTCCATGCAACACCACGCGGGCAAGCGGGAGTTCAAAACTTGGCAGGAAGCCGAACGCACCCCCGCGCTGTACCGCGAAGAAACCCTGCCGCTGGTGGCCCAGGTGTTGTTCGGCGTCAGAAGCGGCGCCAACCGTTATCTGCGCGTTGACCAGGAAACCCTGAGCCATTGGTTTCCCAGGGACGGCGTGTTCGAGCCCCAGACCTGCGGGCAAGACCTTGAAAAAACACAAGGCCACGCGGAGCAGCCTCCAGCCTATCCGCTCATTCCCGCCGGCGAAGGCATCGAGCTGTTTCTTTCGCCCCATGGCGTGGGCTTGCTGGCGCTGGCTTTCGACTGCGCCCAGCCCGGCGGCCTCAAATACTTGCAAGCCTTCAATTACCGTTTGTCGCAACTGCGCGAACACACCGCCTGGCAGTATCGGCTACCCCACGACGCGGCCAGCCCCAATCCCCCGCCCGACGCCCAAGCCCCCTTGGCGCAGCGCCTGGGCGTACAAGGCGGCGTGTTCACGCTCAAAGAGTTGGTGGACTTCTTGCTCGCGCCGTTAAGAGACTTCGGCCTGCTGGAAACCCAGCAACAGTTTGCCGTCTACAGCGTGACCCGCTTCGACCCGCGCGCGCGGTTCACGGAGGCGGACTGCCAAGCCAAGCTGCGGCCATTCCTTGCCGCGCTCACCGATGTCGAGGAAAACACCCAGCAAAGCAGCCTGGAACTGCGCGAACGCATCCTCAACCCCCGGCATTGGGCGGCGGTGGGCAGCCTGGGCGCGGCGCATCTGCTGGCCGACCAAGATCCGCCCCAACCTGCCGACCGGCAGCGGCTGTCGCGCAGCCTGTACCACTATTTCGTCCCCTACCTCTGCGCCAGCCTGCAACGCCTGACCTTGCAACGCCTGCTCTGGGAAACCGACCAGGCGGCCCTGGAAGCCGAGGACTATTGGCAAGACCGGCAGGTGAAGCTGCGCAAGCTGCGCCAGGCCATGTTGCGCTTCAGCGTGCAAGGCTGCTTCACCGAAGTCAGCCATCGGGAAGCCCTCAACCAATACTATGAACTGGCCCTGGAAGGTTTGCGGGTGCCGGCCTCGCTGCGGCTTGTCCAGCGCGTCCTCGGCGAC
>CAZOTR010000594.1:0-1158 GCA_964582755.1 uncultured Methylococcaceae bacterium
GGCAAACCCAATCTTCGGGAATATCTTCCCAGCGCGTTCCCGGCGGGATGCCGCCGTCAGGATCTCCCTCGGCCTCGTCGTAGACATGTTCGCATTCCAGGCATTGGTATTTTTTAAAATCTGACATGGTTCTTCTCTTAATTCTTCTTGTTTTGTAATTCTTTGACAGCCTCTAGCAAATCTCTGGCATTGGCCGGTTCCCGCAGCAGATAGGCGGTTTCGTCCTCGCCCCATCACTGCTTGGCTTTCAGAAATTCGACAAACTATTATTTTCTCAAAGCTGTGCCGACAGGTTTTAGGACGGCCTATGGCTTTCCGCCTTTCTTCTGCATCATCCCCTTCGACGGATTGTAACCGACGACCGCCGCCGCCATGAACAACACTAGCGCGGCCAGGGTGTAGGCGCAGGCATGAAGGTTGAACTGGCCGTACAGCGCGAAGCGCAGCAGTTCCACCGCTTGGGAGAAGGGGTTGTATGCGGCCAGGGTCGCCAGCAGCGGGCTGGATTCTTGGATTTTCCACAGCGGATACAGCGCGGTGGACATGAAGAACATCGGGAAGATGACGAAATTCATCACCCCGGCGAAGTTTTCCAGTTGCTCGATGAAGGACGACAGCAGCAGGCCCAAGGCGCCCAGCATCAAGCCGGCCAGCAGCAGCGCGGGCAGCAGGGCGGCATAGCCTTCCGTCGGGGCTTGCACCCCGTAAAACCACGCTATCCCTAAAAAGGCGTAGGCTTGCAGCACGGAGACGGACACGCCGGCCAGCAGCTTGGCGAGGAGCAGGAACCAGCGGGGCAGAGGGCTGACCAAGAGCGTGCGCATATTGCCCATCTCGCGGTCGTAGACCATCGACAGCGAGCTTTGCATGCCGTTGAACAACTGGATCATGCCGACCAGGCCGGGGGTGATGTAGTCTTCGTAGAGGATGTAGGTTTCGTAAGGCGGCGTCGGCGACAGGCCTAGCGTGGAGCGCATCCCGGCGGCGAAGATGAACAGCCACACCAGGGGCCGCACCAGCGCGGAGACGAAGCGTTCGCGCTGATGCACGAAGCGCATCAGCTCGCGGGTGACGATGCCGCGCAGGGCGCGTAGGTAATGCATCAGGCTCATCTTTCCTCCCGCGTCAGTTGTTGGAAAGCCTCGCTGATTGTGGGCT
>CAZOTR010000595.1:0-1156 GCA_964582755.1 uncultured Methylococcaceae bacterium
CCAAAGGCTCGACGGTGAAGCCATCGGTAGTCGCCATCAACTCCAAGCCGCCCGCGGTTAAATCCACCGGGACTCGCGCTGCGTCCACTGTCGTGTCCAGGCAATCGTTGCCCAAATAATGTGCGAACAAGCGGTCGATCAACTCGCGCATATAACGCCCGCCGTTGCCGTGGGCCAGGGTGATGAAATCGTCTTGCAATTTTGCTCGGGTTGGCATGTTTGGGTTTTGTCCTGATATGTTCGGGTTCCCGGGTTCCCGCGCCGGAACCCGTCTTAACCGCTCTGGCGGTGATTTCACGGCGCCGGGTGCGAAAGGCTTGCCTTGCGTCAATTGTGGATAAAAAGGGACGACATCGCTCCAAGCTATAGGATTGTAGGGTGGGCAAGCGTGCTTGCCCACCGATTATGCCAGATTCCGCGTGGGCAAACGATGGAGCCGTTTGCCCACCCTGCACGGCTGGAACGGAATATTAGGCATATTTTTCATGACTCAAATTTGCTTCTTGAGATACCGGACTGCCGGATAATGGATTGAAGTGTCCCAATGCGGATTTCTGAGTGGTTGGGTACAGGAACCGTAAGGGTGGATTCTTCAAGTTGCTTTTGCATGATAACGTGACTGCCGCGTTGGCGTGCTTCAACAAAACCATGGCGAGCCAGAATGGCGCAAATTTCTTGGCCTGACAAAATCCGTAGCTTACCCAACAGCAATCTCCAATTGCGTTATGTATACCTCTTGGTGAAGCCGTTCATGGATTTCTGATGGTGATGCGACTTCAAAAAATAATTCAAGAGCTTCTCGTAGGTTTTCACGCGCCTCTTGAACGGTGTCTCCTTGACTTGCGATGTCGAGTTGGGGACAAAACGAAACGTAGCCATTTCCTTCACGTTCAATAATTGCTGTAAGCTGCTTTTGCACGATATTTACTCCAAAGTTTCGCAGAGTGAGAACGTTAAACATCGCCATGCGGCGCAATACGCTGCGCTATTGCGCCCTACGGCCCTAACGACGCGGAAGCTCACCCGCCCGCGCCCACCACGAAACTCGAAAACACGAAACAGCTTGCGGGCGCGGGTCGGGTGGAGCGCACAGTTAGGCACAGTGATCTTGCCCAGTTTCGACAGACACCCGGCTAAGCGACATGCTTAAGTTCGA
>CAZOTR010000596.1:0-1149 GCA_964582755.1 uncultured Methylococcaceae bacterium
GCCAGCACCAGCGCATTGGGAACCGACACAAACAGCGCCAGCCAGAATGATGGCAACAGAATGGCGAAGGTTTTGAAAAAAGCAATCTGCCTCATGGCAGCAACACCCTCTCCCGCCCGGCCAGCCAGCCCAGCCCTACGCGTTGGCCGGGCCGGACATCCTGGGCGGGATCTTCTGGATCGAAAAACCCGCTGGCGACCAGCCGCTTGCCGCCGCCCAACTCAACCACAGTGTCCAAGGCCATGCCCTTGTAGATTTTTTCCACCACCCGCCCGTGCAGCCGGGCCTCTGGCGAAGCGGGATCGACCAGCAGCAGATCCTCTGGCCTCAGCAACAACACAAAGCGCCCGCCTTCACCCAAAGCCGGGCCGCAACGCACGACGCAAGCCACGTTTTCGACCACGGCAAAAACCGAAGCCTCGTCCAGCCGCCCGGACACCATGCCGTCCAGAAAATTGCCCTCGCCGACAAACTCCGCCACGAAGCGGCTGGCCGGATTCTCGTAAATCTCACGCGGTGCGCCGATCTGCTCGGCCACCCCGCCGCGCAGCACCACCACCCGGTCAGACAAGGACAGCGCCTCCTCCTGGTCGTGGGTGACGAACACGAAAGTGATGCCCAGCCGCCGCTGCAAAGCCTTCAACTCCACCTGCATGGCGCGGCGCAGCTTGTGGTCCAAGGCGCTCAAAGGCTCGTCCAGCAGCAACACGCGGGGCCGGTTCACCAAGGCCCGCGCCAAAGCCACGCGCTGCTGCTGTCCGCCGGACAACTGGCGCGGCTTGCGTTCGGCATATTCGGGCAACCGCACCGCCGCCAGCGCCTCCGCCACCCGCTCATTGATCTCCGGCTTGGCGACTTTTTTCATTTTCAGGCCAAAGGCCACGTTGTCGAACACGCTCAGATGCGGGAACAAGGCATAGCTTTGGAACACCGTGTTGACATTGCGGCGGTCGGGCGGAAGACGGTTGACGCATTCGCCGTCGAGGAAGATTTCGCCTTGGTCGGGCGTCTCGAAGCCCGCCAGCAGCCGCAGCAAGGTCGTCTTGCCGCAGCCGGAAGGGCCGAGCAGGGTCAAAAACTCGCCTTCTTCGATGCTCAGATTGAAATCGTGTAAAACCTTGTGGTTTTGGAAGGACTTGGAGAGGGATT
>CAZOTR010000597.1:0-1147 GCA_964582755.1 uncultured Methylococcaceae bacterium
AACGCGCCGGAATCATAACAACCACCATGGCAAAGATCAATGACGGGGGGCGGCCTGCGGTTGAAACACCCCATTTTGTGTGAGGCTACAAGCGGGCGGCAAAGCCTTGCCCCGGCTGGGGGCGGGCGTGTTTCCAGCAATGCCATGGCGGGCGTGGAGCGGCAGCTTGGCATCCCGCTTCATGTTTACATCCCCGATTTCACAATACCCGCCGGGAAAACAGCCCCGAAACGGTGGGCTTCGGAAATAACCAACATCCCGCCCCTCCTCAAGCCGCCAAATCCCCCACCCCGTTATTGACCCTAAACCACCCGGCGATGCTGTGGCGCCGGCGGCGGGTGACGGCAACCTCATGGGCGAAGGTGTCGCTGAGGAATATCGCCAGCTTGCCGAAATCCGGCGTGACGCTTGCCAAAATGCCGTCCCCCTGCGGCGCATAGACCAACAATTCGCCGCCGTCCGCAGGCATCCAACCGGAATTCAAATAAAACACCGTGGTGAGGATGCGGTTCGTGCCGCCTTGGAAGGCGTCCAGGTGTTTGCGGTAATACGCCCCCGGCTCGTAGACGGCAAAATGGGCCTCGTAGTCGAACAAGCCAAGGAACAGGCGGCGGTTCAGCCCCAGCCGCAAACGCTCCATCCACGCCAAGTAAGCCGCATCCGCCGGATGCCCAGGGTCCAGCCAGAGGATGCCGTCGGTGCGCAGGGCGTCGTCGCGGGTGTGGCCCTGCCCACGGCCCACACCCGCCCGCTTGGCTACGCCCGCGACACTGTCGGCGCGTTCGCGCAAGGCTTCGCTTAACGCCGGCGGCAGGCAGTCGGGCAGGACGATGAGGCCGTCGCTTGCCAGGGACTGGGCGATGCGGTCGAAGAGCGCCTCGCTGTCGGGCAAGGCGATGGCAAGCTTTTCTGGCATGGACTGTTGCTACTGGCAGCGGGACGCCGCCACAGGGGTTAAAAGGCAGCGCTTATCATGGCATGGAACGGCGGCGATGCCGAACTAAAAAACCGCCATTCCCGGCATCCCCACCGGCAAGGATTGCCGGCGTCTCTGCCGGAATGATGGTTTTGGGAGCCAAACGGGAATTGTTAGAAAATAAAGTGTGCAATTGCCAGCAAGGCCCGGATTTTAGGATAATATCCATAT
>CAZOTR010000598.1:0-1143 GCA_964582755.1 uncultured Methylococcaceae bacterium
CGGTGTTCAGCGCGTTGAAGCGCCGGGTGCGGACAATCAGCCACGGCAGGGCGAACAGGAAAGCCAGCCAAGCCAAACCTTCCACACACGCCACAAATCTGGCGATGATGCCAATCCCCACCACCAAAGCCACGGCGATGAGCCGGCCCTTCAAAATGGCCCAGGAATCGGCCACATAATCAAACGAAGCCCCCGCTATGTGCGTGGAACCATAGAAATAACGCTTCTGCCGAATCTTGGCCCATGGGGAATAAAGCCCCAAGGTAATCAGCGTCAAGAAAATATTGACGATCCAGATGCCGAAATACTCGCCGGCTTGGCCGGTAAATTGCGTTGGAAGTGTCGCGGATGGCGTGCGAGAGTACATGGCTTTCTCCTTGAGCATTGCCGTTCATTGAAGCGATGACGGGGCTTGGCGGGGTGCCCGCCAACTGGCCCTGCAATCATTGTACTCAGATTGGGGAAAACCTTGGCCGTGCGTCCTCCCGCCTGTCACTTTTGATTCCCCCCTTTGCAAAAGGGGGGCTAGGGGGATTTCCGGGGCTGGAGTCCGGCACCAACACCAGAAAACATCGCCTTTGGCTAACCGGACAGTCCCGCATCCAGCAATTCTCAGTTTGGCTTGGCCCTCGCTATCCAGTCTGGATGGGACAAAAGAAAGCCTCTTTTCTTTTCGACGGGAGCTAAGGATGCTTGCGAGCTTGGCGTTTTCACCATGAGAATTGCCGGGCGGGAAGTTAGCGCTTCCACCAAGTGCTTGCGAACCCGTAGAATCCGCCATTCCGGCAGGGATGCCGGAATCCAACGTCCACGGATGGCAAGCCGTGGGTTACCACTCATTTTGCATCAAGCATTTGCCCAATCGGTCCGTCACTGTCCTTGGCCTGGATTCCGGCATCCCTGCCGGAATAACGGCGCGGCGGCGGTGGAAGCGTACCGGGTTATTGGATTTGGGGAGGCTGGAGCTGAGGGACGCTGCCGGAGGCGTTGTAGGGCCGGCGGCATTTGCGGGAGTTGAATCTGGGTTTCTTCTGGTTCCCGCGCTCCAGCGTGGAAACCCGATTCCACCGTCATCGTTGAACTATGCTTAACCTGAGTTCGGGATAACGAGTCAGGCCTTAGCCAAGGCATTGACCTTTATCA
>CAZOTR010000599.1:0-1142 GCA_964582755.1 uncultured Methylococcaceae bacterium
CAGCCGAAAATACCGTCATTCCGGCATGTGTGCCGGAATGATGTGGTATCCGGCGTCATGAAACGGCGATAAGCTTCGCTCGTTCCCAAGCTCCGCTTGGGAACGCATATCTAGCAAGCTCTGCTTGCTGGGGTCGGCCTCGGGAAGCAGAGCTTCCAAGACCCGGGTTCCCAAGCGGAGCTTGGGAACCAGAACAAACACGAAACAGCTTGCGGGCGCGGGTAGGGTGGAGCGCACAGTTAGGCAAGGATTATGCGAACGGTGCGGTTCGTTCCTCACCGCACCCTACGACATTTCCGAATTACCGCGCCTTACCGTATTGCGCTTGTGCCAGGTGCAGACGGGGCCGAACAAAGCTGCGATTCCGACCATGAGGGAGAAAGTGGAGGGCTCGGGGATTGCGCCGATGACGGCTTGGCCCACGACCAAGTTGTCCAGGGTCGGCCAATAGGCACTGTTGAAGTTTTCGGGCAGAACCGACATCGAAATGATAGGGCTGGACGTGATGAACCCGGCGAAGCTTGTCGGAGTCGGGTTGGGAAGTGTGATCGACTCGCCATTGTCGAGCAGCATGGTCATCGCGCCGGGAACATACTCACCGTTGACATCGCTCCCGTAGAGATTGCCGCCGACCGCCGTAACAGGTGCCCCTGTGAAGGTGATCGTAATCGCCTGGCCGGAAAAGAGTATGGACAGCGCAACGTCGCCGGCGAAAGATGGCGTGGTGTACACGCCAGCAAGATTGCTTGCGTCGTAGCTGAAACCATTTCCCGAGAAAGACACCGGCGAATCTAGGTTAGTGTTACCGGTGAGGCCATTGAAGTCCTCCAGGTAATAACTTGGTTGGACATGGGACAAGAACGCCGCGCTGGAAGTGAAGGACACCGCCTGCGCGGAAGAAGCGGCGGACAGCAGGGCCGCCGCTATTAGGAGAGGAATTTGCTTGTTCATAACGTTATGGCCTTCGTTGGGTGGATGAATGTTTAACGCCTGCTTTTTACGCTACGCTATTGCGCCCGGCCCTGTTTTCCCACTCTAAGCAGCCCCCTAACTTTGAAGTAGACACCCCAAGTGGCGTCTTGTGACACACCACATGTGGGGCATAACACCGAAAATGCCTCCCAACGCATTGAAAAGCCTGC
>CAZOTR010000600.1:0-1127 GCA_964582755.1 uncultured Methylococcaceae bacterium
TGGGCGTCCTGCACTGCCCGCCCCGCACCTGCCCGGCTTGGCTGCTGGCCGCCATGCTGTTCTCGGTGGCCGCCATCGCCCAGCAAATGGGCCCCAAAATCATCGTCACCGCCGAACAGGTAGCCGCCGCCGCCGCCAACTCCGTCCTCAGCCCGGCGCTCAGGCAATACGCGGCGGACATCGGCAGGCTCGCCATCAACGTGGAGTCCGGCGGCAACCTCGGCATTTACAACGGGACATGCTGCACCGGCGTGTTGCAGGTGAACAAGGGAGGCTTGAAAGTTTACTGCGGCTGCACATCAGAGCAGTACGCCAGCATGACGCTGGACCAACAGATGCAGGTATGGGCGAAACTCACCAACGCCAACGCCGCCAACTCGGTCGTCCGCAACCTGATGGCCATGGGCAGCTTCGGGGGCAGGGCGGTGGACGGCGCCATGGTGCTGTCGTGCATCCAGATCGGCCCCGGCAACTGCGCCAAGACACTGCGCACAGGCACCTGCGCGACCAACGCGGGCGCGGACGGCAACGGCAACAACTTCTGCGACTTCGCCGGCAAGATACGCGGCGGCGCGGCCAGCCCAAGCCCCGCCCCGGCCCCCAGTCCCGCCCCCAATCCGAATCCGGAGCCTGCCGCCGGAGGAACCCCGGCGGCGCCCTGGACGCCCGTGTCCGCGTCGGCGGCCTTCTACGCGGGGGCGGGCGTCGACATGGACACGGTGCGGGAAGCGGTGCGGGAAGCCGTCTGCGCGGCGGCGCTGCTGTGGGCCGCATGGGTCGCCCAGGCGCAGTTCTTCTCCTGGCGGCGCGGACGGACCAGCCTGGCAGCACTGGAGGCCAGCGTCATCGGCGCGGCGGTCTTGACGTCCCTGCTGTTGTTTATTACCCTGAACTAGCAAAACCGTGGCGCCTGCGTCCTCAGCCGCCGAGGCCTCCGCCCTCGCAAAACCCGGAGACCCTTTAGCCGCCGCGAGCCTGCGCCTCCGGCGGCCGCATCCCATTTTAGGATGCGCCGCAGGCACCTTCCAACCGCCGGAACCCACAGGGGTTCCGTCCAAGCGCCATCCACCACCCGGCCGGGGAGACACATCCCCCAAGGGTTGCGTTTCTTCGGTTTTTTTTCGCAT
>CAZOTR010000601.1:0-1110 GCA_964582755.1 uncultured Methylococcaceae bacterium
CAGTGTCCAAGCCGACCCTCTACAGCCATTTCAAGGGCAAGCAGGAGCTGTTCGCTGCCGTGATCGCCGGCCAGTGCGAGGATTTGTTGGGCACCCTCTCCCGTGTCCAAACCGAGCCACGGGATCCAGCGGCCGGCCTGAAGGCCATCGCCAGTGCATTCGTTGACCTGGTCTATACCGACGAGGCCCTGAATCTTTACCGCCTGACCATCGCCGAACAACAACACTTCCCGGAGCTGGGCGCGTTGGTCTACCGCTCCGGCCCGGAACCCGTGCTGCGGCTGCTGTCGTCCTATCTCGGAGAATTGGAGGCAGGGGGCGCATTGCGCATCCCCGATGTGGACACATCGAGCCGGTTGCTGCTGGGGATGCTGAAAGGCGATGAGCACTTCCGCTGCCTGCTGGGCCTTCAGCCGGGCTTGAGCGGAACGGAAAAAGAACGCCTCATCGATGCCGCCGTTTCCCTGTTTCTGAAAGGACACGGCCATGAGGCTTAAAGCCGGCTATTTCTGGCTGCTGTGCGGTTTGGCAGGCTGCACCATGGGCCCCGATTACCGGGAAACCGCGCCCGCCGTGCCGGCTCGCTGGCAGGCGGGAAAGGATGCGGATGCCGGCCTGAAACCGGTCGATCCACAGGCTCTGAAAAACTGGTGGAAAAGCTTCGGCGATGCCCGGCTGGACCGTCTGATGGACCAAGCCCTGGCGGGCAATCTGGATCTCAAGATGGCGCTGGCCCGCATCGACCAGGCCCGGGCCGAGCGCCGTTCGACCCGCGCCGAGCTTTTTCCAACCGTCAACGTAACGTCGGGCGCGCGGCGCGATGACAACCCCTTCCCGGGATTGGCGCCAGGCATCCGCTACAACATGTTCGAGCTGGGGTTCGACGCGCTGTGGGAAATCGACCTGTTTGGCCGCAAGCAACGCCAGCTTGAGGCGGCTTCCGCCGATCTCGACGCGGCCGGCGAAGCGTATCGCCAGTCTCTGGTGACGCTGACAGCCGAGGTGGCACGCTCTTACGTGGAATACCGCAGCCTGCAAAACCAGTTGCGGGTCACGCAACTAATAATACATAGCATATTATTGATATTCATGTAAAAAGATCAATAATTT
>CAZOTR010000602.1:0-1109 GCA_964582755.1 uncultured Methylococcaceae bacterium
GCCAGCGCTTCACCAAGGCTTCGACATGCTTGGGCTTCAGGGAAATGGCCTTCATGTTTCGATAGCCCATTTCCTTCAATTGGCGGGCCATCAGATCCAGCACTTGGTGACGCGCCACCTGTGTTCCGATGGAATCCTCACGGTGTTGGCTGGTCAGCTTTTTCAATTCCCATTGCAGATCGTCCATACAGCCTCATAAACATCGGGAATAATAATTCAGTATAATCCAGTCGTTCGTTCGCGGATTTGTCGCAAGGTAAGTGTTAATGCCGACTCGATAGAATCGAGACCCCCGAAGGGAAAAGGCGTGCTGTCAATCCGAATAACAGGCCCGCAACTGCGGTTCGGCGTGTTCTGCTGTTGCAAACAATCGTCGAAGCGTCGTAGGTTTTTTCCGCACAGCAGCCCGACGGCTTGGCTGGTGTGCGTGGTGCTAAAAACCGCGTTGCCGCAGTATCAAGCGATTTGGAGGGAGCCTTGGTGGCGGATTGCAATACCACGTTGGAAAGTTGGAAGCGCCATTTGGACACGGCAAGCCGTGCCATCAAGGCGAGAGGGTGAAAGTCGCTTTTGCGGGCAATAAAGACGCGCCGCTTCAGCCACTGGAAGGACGTTGGCAGGAACCAACTGGATGGGTGCGTTGCGGGAAAACCGCAACGTGGGTGTGCCGGAAACCTTCCCTTGGAAAGGGGACTGCTGGCTAGGATAGAACCAGAGGGATCGTCGATCCCGAAGTGAACAGGCCGGAGCCTGGGGAACGCCTACGGGGCCAGAAGGCCCGCCGCCGGAAGTGTAGGCACACGGCGGCAAAGGGTGCGGCTGAGAACGCAGCCGCCACGGTTGAGCGGTCAAAATCGTGCCATCATCTGAGCGTCATGTCAAATTTTTCCCCGAAGCCCAAGCAGGTTGCCGCAGCCGCCCCCTGTCACTGCACAGCAGTGACAGGGGGCGCGTCTGGCTGCGGCAGGATTTTCGCAGGCAGTAAAGGCATTGCGGCAAGGCATTGGCTGGCTTGAAAGCGAAAAACAGCTTTGGGCGGCATGAGCCTTTTAATGTAACCTGAGTTCGGGATAAGAAATTGAAGGGCGGATGCCTCCCGTTTGGCGTAA
>CAZOTR010000603.1:0-1108 GCA_964582755.1 uncultured Methylococcaceae bacterium
GAACGGGAAGATTTGCAGGCTGGTGATACTATCTGGCGGGTGGTGCGGGGCGGGGGTTGGGACAGCTACCGGAACTACGCGCGTTGTGCCTTTCGCGGCTGGTCTCGGCCCGGCGACCGCCACGACGACCTTGGCTTTCGGGTGGTGTTGCGTTCCCCCCTGTTGCCTTAGCTCTGGCCTCTGTGGCTCTGCGCTCGGATCTCTGGCGCTCTGCCTCTCAGAGGGGGTGTGGGGGAGACTTCCCCCACCGCCGCGCGGCATTCCGTGGCTGGGATTCGTGGTCTATCCGACACAGCTAGGAGCCGTCATTCCGGCATGGATGCCGGAATCCAGAGCCATGGACGGTCACTAGCCGGTTGCACAAGCATTTGATTCAACATCATTGCCGTCCCCAAGTTTGCCATCCCTGGACGCTGGATTCCGGCATCCTTGCCGGAATGACGCATCCGACAGTCAAGGTGGCAACTTGGGTTAAGTTAAGCGTTCGTAGTCCCGCTTTTAGGCGGAAAACTGGCTGGAAAGAACCGGCTAAAGCCGGGACTACGAACGGTTTTGGCGGTTGGAAAAGCCTTAACTGAATGGCAGTGAGCGTCCAAGGCTGGATCAACCCTGTGCGCTACGCCACCCCCTCGGAGGGCGGAGAACCAGAGATCCGAGCGCAGAGCGACAGAGGCCAGAGCTAAGGCAACAGGGGGGAACGCAACACCACCCGAAAGCCAAGGTCGTAGTCGCGGTCGTCGGGAAGAAGCCCGAAGCGATAGGCACAACGCGCGTCGACTTGGATGCCGCCCCAAGCCCCGCCCCGCACCACCCTGTGTCCGCCCTCCGTTGGGTCTTCCCGTGCCGGGTCATCCTGATCGTAAGGATAAGCAAAGCCCGATACGCTGCGTGTCCATTCCCAGACGTTGCCCACCATATCATGCAGCTCAAAGCCATTGGGCGGAAAGCAGCCCACCGCGCTGGTGTCTCCGAGCTGGGTGTCGCCATAATTGGCCCGTTCCAGGGTCGGGGTCATCGCCCCAAGGGTAGACCTTGCCCACCAGCCCGCCCCGAACGGCTTGCTCCCATTCCAACTCGCTGGCCAAGTCAACTTGCCAGCCGCCGCCCC
>CAZOTR010000604.1:0-1103 GCA_964582755.1 uncultured Methylococcaceae bacterium
CAGGCACTACCCCAAGGAACATTGGTGGTGGTGGCCGGAGCGGGTTTGACGGGTTTGGGAGAGCCGCGTAGGTTGGGTTGCGGCTCCATCGCAACCCAACGCGCATCGGCAATGTTGGGTTGCCAAAAAGACGGCAACCCAACCTACGCGGATCAATAAGCCGTAATGGATTGATAGCAATGTTCGGCAGCAACACTATGCGCATCGCGGCCATCGCTCAGTTTTGGATAGGAGCCAATTTCCTGATAATAGACAGTCCCACGGCCAACGCATTCGGTGAAGCGGTTAGGGTCTGTTTTATTGGAATGGCTCCAGTAAAGAAAGATGAAACTACCCATGATAAAGACCATCAATGCCTTAATCATTGAAATATCCTTGCTGTTTTGGAATTGGTTGGCCTGCAAGATTTTAGGCCATCGCTGGCGTTTTGTCCGCATCAGTTTGGAAGGCGACAAAGTTTTCCGCTGCCGCCGATGCGGCGAGCAGTTTGAGTGTTGACAATGGCAAGGCTTTGGGTTTAGTGTTTGTCCCGCCCCGGCGCACCGGGGCCGGGATTGAGACCCCGCACTGAACCCCAAGGCCGAAACGCGCCCGGCGCGTTTTTTCATGCCCGCTTGCCCGATTTACGGCGGCGGCGTGGGGCCGTCTTCGGACGGGCCGCTTCCTTGGGTGCGGTAGTCTCAACCCCATGTCGCCGCCACCTATCGCTTGAGACCGAAGGTGGTGGTTTCTAAACTTACCCAGGAAAACCACCATGTCTACCGAACTCGCCTTGTTCGACTTCAACGGGCACCAAGTCCGCGTTTTTCCCACCGAAGACGGCCAGAGCTTTTATGCCGTCGCTAAAGACGCAACCGATATTCTTGGCTATGCCGAAGCCAAAGATGGCCTGCGCCGCGTTCCCGCCGCCCATAAGGGTCGGCGTTTAGTGCCGACCCCTGGCGGGCTTCAAGAAATGCTGTGCGTGACAGAACCCGGCCTTTACCGCCTCATCCTGCGCAGCGACAAGCCGGAGGCCGAGCCGTTTATGGAGTGGGTCACGTCCAGGGTGCTGCCTTCGATCCGCAAGACCGGCGGCTACCTGGCGCTTCCGCAAGGCCCGC
>CAZOTR010000605.1:0-1091 GCA_964582755.1 uncultured Methylococcaceae bacterium
TCGAACTGCTGCCGCGTTGCGCCGTCCCCTCGCCGCCCTGTTCGCGGCGCTCAAGGGCGGGTGCGACGGTAGCGTCCGTCAAGGTGGTGTAAATGTTTTCCGGTCGGGTTGTTCGCGGCCATGCGGGCAAGGCTGGCGGCAGTTCTGGCGCGCCGCCGGCTTCGGCCATGGCCTCCAGCGCCATGTGGCGCTTCCCCTGCATCCAGCCGCCGTTCTGCCCCATCAGCGCGGCCCCGGCCAGCCGCCGGCCTCGCTGGGGAAGGCGCCGACCACGTCGGCGCGCCAGCACACCGTCCCCCGACCCGTCCGTCAAGGCGGCGGCCTTGGGGAACCGGGCCCGCAGCGGGCCTGCCATTTGCCGCCCATGCGCCCTGGCGCTTTCCAAGCCGGGCCGGGCACTTGGGCGACGGCCGCCTTCCGCCCCGTGCGCCCGCCAGGCCGCGCAGGAACTTGGCCCAGAACTCCTTGGCCTCCGACAGCCCGATGGCCCGGACTGAGAATCCCGCGTTTGCCCCCAAGGCGATTGTCGCCGCCACCGAGGCGGCCCGGCCTCCCGCGCCGAGGTAGGTGGCCCGGCCACAGGCAGGACCAGCCCCCCGCCAGGGACCGCACGGGAACTCGCCGACCCGCGCGCCCGGCGCCTGCCACAGTTCGGACCCCCGGCCCTTGGAGACGCCCCGCCGCCCATGGCCTTCGCCAGTTCGTCCATCTCGCGGGCGGGCACGCCGCCCACCCCGGCCTGCCAGGCTTGCACCACGTCCTCGGACTCTACCGGCGAGGACGGCGGCGGCTTCCGAGAAGTCCACGCCAGCGCCCTGGAAGGCCCGTGGCCGCTCCGCGCCCCCGCCGCGGCATCTCGCAGGACAAGCTGCCGGGGAACCCCCCGGGCTTCTTCGAGTTCGCCCACACCCTCAAAAGGCTCGGCCAGCGCCTGCCGTCCTCGTCGCTGGCCGCTCAAAAAGACCCCGAAACCCATACGGTTCATTCATTTTATCAGTTTATAGCTGATAGAAAATATCTTTAAAAATTACAGTCACAGGCAACCCCCCTTATCTAGCTGTCCGCACTCGTTTCCCGCCTGTTCGTGCAGC
>CAZOTR010000606.1:0-1091 GCA_964582755.1 uncultured Methylococcaceae bacterium
CGCCCAGGAACGCCTGAAAGAACTGCATGCCCGCTGCCATCCCAGAGGCTAATGGTTCGGCGTTCCCCCCGGATTTCCTGATAACATGGCAGACACCCCACACAGGACCGGACCCCCATGAGCAACGACATCCACCCCACCGCCCACATCGCCCCCGGCGCGAGGCTAGGCCGACAGGTCAGCGTCGGCCCCTTCGCCGTCATCGAAGCTAACACCGAAATCGGCGACGGCTGCCAAATCGGCGCCCACGCCATCATCCAGCCCTGGGTGCGCATGGGGCAAAACAACATCGTCCACCCCACCGCCGTGCTGGGCGGCTTGCCGCAGGATCTAGGCTTCCAGCCGGAAACGGAAACCTGGGTCGAAATCGGCGACAACAATGTCTTCCGCGAAGGCGTCACCATCAGCCGCGCCACCCAGCCCGGCGGGGCCACACGCATAGGCTCCGGCTGTTATTTCATGAACAACTCCCACATCGGCCACGATTGCCAAGTCGGCGACCACAACATCCTCGCCAGCAATGTCGCCTTGGGCGGGCATGTCCAGGTCGGCGAGCGCGTGTTCTTCGGCGGCGGCGCGGTGGTGCATCAATTCTGCCGCGTCGGCAGCTACGCCATGCTGCAAGGGCTGGCCGGCATCAACAAAGACGTGCTGCCGTTCATGATGGTCGGCGGCCGCCCCGGCCAGCACTACCGGCTTAACCTCATCGGCCTGCGCCGCGCCGGCATCGACGGCGAACGGCTCAAAGCCGTCTCCGCCGCCATGCGCCGGTTGCGCGGCAAACAGTCCCTGGACGGCCTGCCGGACACCCCCGAACTGGCCTATTTGCGGCAATGGCTGGAGGCAGGCGGCAAACGCGGGATACTGCCTTTTGTGGACATCCACAAAGACGCGGACTAAACCCAAGCGCGGCTTCCCGGCCCGCAAAAGGGATGTGGATTCAATTGATTAAAATGTAGGAGCGGGCCATGCCCGCGATCTTGGGCTTCACCCATTGCCCGAAGCTTTTCGCGGCCACGGGCCGCTCCTACGGAAACTATAGCTAAACCCACACAAATTGATTATATTTAGCGGCCACGTGCATTTGGGCG
>CAZOTR010000607.1:0-1090 GCA_964582755.1 uncultured Methylococcaceae bacterium
GTAAGCGTCCGGCCACGGCCGTCTTGATGGATAGGTGAAGATTGGCGAAGGTGTCCACCCGAATTGAAGGTGGACACCATGTGTATTGAGTACCGGATTGAGAAGGAGAGCCGGCCGGGGCGCGGGCCGTATCGGCGGCGGTCGCTGGAAGAGAAGCGGCGCATCGTCGAGCAGTGCCTGAGGCCGGGCGCCTCGGTGGCGGGGGTGGCCCTGGCGCACGGGGCGAACGCCAACCTCGTGCGCAAATGGATTGCCAAGTACCGTGCCGGAGAATACGGCAAGCCGGGCGCGGCCCTGCTGCCCGTGTCGGTGCGCGCCGAGCCTGCGCTCAAGCCGGCGACGGGCGAGGCTGTGGTATTTCCCCGCGGCCACATCGAGATCGAGCTTCCGGCCGCCCGGCTGCGGCTGCATGGCCGGGTCGATGCCGAGACCCTGCGCCTGGCGATAGGCTGCCTGTCGCGATGATCGGGCTGCCGGCGGGCACGCGCGTGTGGCTCGCGGCCGGTGTGACCGACATGCGCCGCGGCTTCGACGGACTGGCGGCGCTGGTGCAGGAGAAGCTGGCCGGGGATCCCTTCAGCGGCCACCTCTTCGTCTTCCGAGGCCGGCGCGGCGACCTTGTCAAACTGCTGTGGTGGGACGGCAACGGCCTGTGCCTGTTCGCCAAGCGCCTGGAGCGCGGCCGCTTCGTCTGGCCGCAGTCCGAGGGCGGTACGGTGCATTTGAGTGCCGCGCAACTGTCGATGCTGCTCGAAGGCATCGACTGGCGGCAGCCGCGGTGGACCGCTCGCCCGGAATTGGCGACCTGACCCCTGTTCACAGCGGCCCGAATCGTGTAGATTCCGCTCCATGACCAACGCCGCGCTGCCCACCGACATCGACGCCCTGCGGGCGATGGTGCTGGCCCAGCAGGCGCAGATCGAACACCTCAAACTCGTCATCGCCAAGCTGCGCCGCATGCAGTTCGGTCGCCGCTCCGAACAACTGGGGCAGACGATCGACCAACTCGAACTCGCTCTCGAAGAACTGGAGACGGCCAAGGCGCAATCGGCGGCGCCGGCGGTAGCGGCCGAGCCTGCCGAAGCGAACA
>CAZOTR010000608.1:0-1075 GCA_964582755.1 uncultured Methylococcaceae bacterium
CTCAAGATCGCGGGCATGGCCCGCTCCTACATTTCAATCAATTGAACCCACCTCCCGGCATTCGGAGGTGGGTTTAATTGATTTACTGATGTTGCGCGGCGCATACCTGTAGGGCGGCCTTCAGGCCGCTTCGACGGATTGGGAGACTCGCTGCTTGATTGGGTGGCCTAAAGGCCACCCTACAACAACCCGCAAGCGGGGCCGCGTAACATCAGTGATTTATTGATATTCTCCGTAGGAGCGGCCCATGGCCGCGAAAGGCTTCGGGCAATGGGTGGGGCCAGAGATCGCGGGCATGGCCCGCGCCTACGCGAATGTGCGGCAAACCGATAGGCGGCGGCCTTCAAGCCGCCAAAGTGCCTTGTATTTAACGGCAGTGATGCCTGGGCGTGACAATAAGAAAGAACTAAGAATTTATTGCGATGAACGACAGCTATACAGACCGAAAAAAAGACATTATTTGCGGTTGCAGCGGGACGACCACGGAGCAAATCAAGCGGCTGGTCGATAATGGCGTCGATGACTTGGATAGGATATCGAGAGCCACGGGCGCTTGTTCCGGTTGCGGGGCTTGCGATACTGATATTCTGGCATTGCTGGCCGAATATTCCGCGTCGGCTTCGCGCAATGCCAGCCCGGTGGCCGGAGGTGAGTTTAATTGATTTATTGATAGTTTCCGTAGGAGCGGCCCATGGCCGCGAAAAGCTTCGGGCAATGGGTGGGGCCAGAGATCGCGGGCATGGCCCGCTCCTACATTTCAATCAATTGAACCCACCTCCCTGTGGCCGAGTAGGCCGGGTCGTGATTGGAAACCGTTCCCACAGGGTTGGCCCGCTTGCCCAATGCCGTTAAGTGTTTGTAATCCCGCCTTTAGGCGGGAAAGCCCGCAAAGGACTGGCTAAAGCCGGGACTGCAAAACGGTGCGCCGCTGGTCTGGCCGTTTCCGCAATTCACCCCCGCAATCTGGCGTTTCACCGGCCAGCTTTGCCCCGGTTGCGGCCTGCCTTTATCATGGGCCGCGAGGCTTGCCTGTTGCCGCAAGCCCCGCCCGCCAACCCAACCGACGAGTCTTCCC
>CAZOTR010000609.1:0-1072 GCA_964582755.1 uncultured Methylococcaceae bacterium
GACGACCTCAGGTTTTACCGCCTTTGCGCCGAATGCCGAAGCCACTCCATCGGCCGCAACGGCGAAGCCCTGGCCCATTTTCCGGCGGCGGTGGTGGTCTGAGCGGCAAAAAATGGTGGGCCTTTGCGGACGCAGGGCCGTTTTTCGCGGAAAACCCCGTTTTCGCAGTCAATTCAATGAGATGGGCAAAAGTCCAAGGCGGATTCTGGCAAATCACCCACCAACCCAATGAAATCATAGGCTTAACCATTGCCAGGGGGCGAAAACACCGCTAAAATGGCCCCGCCACTGAGACAACCACCGAGGTCCACCAAACCGGCCCCTCCAAGCCACACGCCACAAGGACTCCACAAGCCAGAGTCTCAGTGGCATTAGCCGTTAAGGCTGTTGAAACCAAGGAGAAAGTCAAGGACGCAAGCATTGACAGCTGGTCTCAGTGGCATTAGCCGTTAAGGCTGTTGAAACGGATGACTGGGTTTTGTGTACCGTCCACTCATATGTCTCAGTGGCATTAGCCGTTAAGGCTGTTGAAACCTGATGTCATCCAGATGTGCGGGCCACCGGCCCTGTGTCTCAGTGGCATTAGCCGTTAAGGCTGTTGAAACCCTTAAGTAGGAAGATGAAAATGACGGCTGCCACCAGGTCTCAGTGGCATTAGCCGTTAAGGCTGTTGAAACAACCGAGAAAACCTGTTGGGGAGCGATAGTCATAAAGTCTCAGTGGCATTAGCCGTTAAGGCTGTTGAAACACGTCCGGAAAAAAACAGCGCACACCTTTCAGCCGTCTCAGTGGCATTAGCCGTTAAGGCTGTTGAAACTTAACATTCAGCGGCCGGGAAACATCAACATAGAACGTCTCAGTGGCATTAGCCGTTAAGGCTGTAAAAAGGAATTATGCAAGGCGCTAGTGAAGCCAATTCGTAAGCAGGCTCGAAAAAAAAAACCGACACCCGCAAAATGCGGGGTCGGTTTTTTATTGGCACAACCAGGCTAAACCAAAAGCTTATGGAAT
This sequence comes from uncultured Methylococcaceae bacterium, assembly GCA_964582755.1. GTDB lineage: Bacteria > Pseudomonadota > Gammaproteobacteria > Methylococcales > Methylococcaceae > Methylumidiphilus. The sequence goes on from CAZOTR010000609.1 coordinate 1,012, forward strand.
CGCTTTATCGTAAGCGCTCATTTAACCGCGTCTGGAACGGTTGGGTGAAAGAGGCGAGGAT
>CAZOTR010000610.1:0-1068 GCA_964582755.1 uncultured Methylococcaceae bacterium
GGCAGACTCAAAAATGAAGTGCAACACCCCAACTGTGGTAAGGTGTTGCGATGGGCATTCACTACAAACAACTGAGCGCGGCCGAGCGGGACGCGATACACCGGGGGCGGCTTGAGGGCAAGAAGCCAGCCGCCATCGCCAGGCAACTGGGGCGGACGCGCTCCGCCGTCAGCCGCGAGCTGCGGCGCAACGGCGGGCCTTTGGGCTACGACGCCGTGGACGCGCAGCGCCGCAGCGCGGGCCGCCGCTGCCGCAGGGGGCGCAAGCTGGCGCCGGGGACGCCGCTGTGGGAGCCGGTGGTGATGGACTTGATGCGCGGCCACTCGCCGGGGCAGATCGCCGGGCGGCGCGAGCGGGAGCACCCGGACGACCCCGCGCGGCGGGTCAGCCACGAGACCATCTACCTGGCCCTCTACGCCCTGCCGCGGGGCGAGCTGCGCAAGGAGCTCCTGGGCGGGCTGCGCCAGGGCCGGGCGGAGCGCCGCCCGCGCGGGCGCGGCCAGGACCGGCGCGGCAAGCTCGCGGCGATGGCGTCGATCCGCGAGCGGCCCGAAGAGGTTGAGGGCCGCCTCGTGCCCGGCCACTGGGAGGGCGACTTCATCAAGGGCGCGGGCAACCGCAGCGCCGTCGGCACGCTGGTGGAGCGCGCCAGCCGCTACGTCATCCTGGCCCGCATGGACGGCGTGGGCGCGGACGCCGCGCTGGAGGGCTTCACGCGCAAGCTCAAGACCGTCCCGGCGTGCCTTCGTAAGACGCTGACCTACGACCAGGGCAAGGAGATGGCGCGGCACCTGGACCTGACGGCGAATACCGGCGTGAAGGTCTACTTCGCCGACCCGCACAGCCCCTGGCAGCGCCCCAGCAACGAGAACGCCAACGGGCTGATCCGGCAGTATTTGCCGAAAGGCACGGACTTGTCGAAGGTGTCGCAGGCCGAGCTCAACGCCATCGCCCGGCGGCTTAACAACCGGCCCAGGAAGGTGCTTGGCTTCAGGACCCCGGCTGAAGCCTACCAAGAGGAAATCCTTAAACTAACGAAAACTGTTGCGCTTCAAAATTGAGACCGCC
>CAZOTR010000611.1:0-1067 GCA_964582755.1 uncultured Methylococcaceae bacterium
CGGGATGCACCATCACGAGATTGGAGATGTTGTCCGCCCCGCCTTCAGACTTCGGAAGGATGAGGTGGATTTTCCACCCACCCTCCTTCCTGATCTTTTCGTTGCAGATTGTGCATTCCTTGCCCTGGCTCCACCAAAGCCTCAGCCATTTCACTTGACCCGTAACGCTCCCCTTCATCTTCTGACCTAGGCGGTCTTCGAAATAGGTTTCCTGTTTAGGGTCGTATGGGTTGGCATCGCCTCTGATTTTGATGTGCCGCTGGATCTTCGTGTCGCTGGCCGTAACCAGCCTCATTGTCAGCGGTTCCCCATCCTTCGTCTGGTAACTTGCGGCAAACACCCAATTCCGATTCCCTTCAGTCCTGAAGTATTTCGCTTTAATCCATTGACCTCCCTTGTGAGGGTGTCGCCGTTTAGCCCATCGCCACAGGGTTCTCCAAATCTCAAAGTCCACTCTGGCAAAGGTTTCCTTGGCGACGGCCCCTTTATGGTAGGTCGCCCAGCCCCTTATTTTGGGATTGAGCAAACCGATCAAGATGGCCTGTTTCGCCTGTTTGTTGGCCTTCACCGTTTCCCGGATGTCCTCAAGGAACATTTTCACATTCTTGTCGGACGGCTTGGTCAGCAGCTTGCCGTTGTACTTCCGTGCGTTCCACCCGAGAAAATCGAACCCCTCGCCAATATGCGTGACCTTGGTCTTTTCTTCCGAGAGAGTAAGTCCCCGTTCCTTGAGGAAGTTTTCGACCATGGGCCTGACTTCGTTTTCTAGCTTCTCTTTCGATTCGCCCGTAATGATGAAGTCGTCCGCATACCGTATCAGTTGCACCTTGGGGTTGACCATCTTCCCGTTTACGGATGTCCTGTAAAATCGCTCTGCGAGGAGCGCTTGCAGTCCGTCCAAGGCCATGTTGGCCAACGTGGGAGAGATGATCCCGCCTTGCGGCGTTCCCGCTTCGGTGGGGAAGAGTCCGTTTTGGTAGACATATCCCGCCTTTAGCCATTTTTGGAGCGTCGCCTTGTCTGTAGGGATGTGGTCGAGCATCCATTGATGGCTGATGTTGTCAAAG
>CAZOTR010000612.1:0-1067 GCA_964582755.1 uncultured Methylococcaceae bacterium
TGGCGCGGTATCCGGTGAATTCTTCCTTCGCCCAGCCGAGCAGGCCGGGCCAAGTCTCAAGTCCGCCGTCCACCAAGCAGAAGAGCCAGTTCGTCCCTCCGATCCCCTTCATACTGAAAATTCCCAGTACCATACCCAGAGTCTTTGACGACCCATACATGAGTCAGGCAACGCCTTTTCCCGTGCTGTTCGCTCGACTTGAGTTCAATTGCCGTGACGTAATCCGGGTTGACGTAGTTTCCGTCTGGAAGTTTGACGAGTTTTTTCATAATGGTTTTATCCGGTTTCAAGTTTATAAGCCCTTGCGGAAAAAGCCATGCCCTAGCGGGAATGGCTTCCCGCAAGGGTTGAGTGGTGGGTGGGCGCCATGCCCGGTCGCCCCTGCGGGGAGGATCTCCATCGCAGGGGCGTGAGAAGTGGCGGCGTCAAAACAGCCGGGGCAAGCCCTGGCTGGATTGGGCTTCAGCGGCGGAGAAAAAGACGCAGTTCGTCTTCGGGGCAGGTCATGCCGAGAAGCGCCGGCACCCGACAATCGATTTCTTTCCGGGTTTCCGCGGCCACATGAAGCATCATGCCGGCAACCACGCAGGCCGCTTGTTCAAACGGCAATTCGATGACAACCGAATCGCCCAGGAACGGCCTTGGCGACCCGTCGAGAAAACAATCGACCGTGTAGCAATCCGAAGGCTCCGATGCCACATCGACAATCGCCTCGTAATGCCGTCCGTCGTTGCAGACGAACCCGACGCATCCGAACTGTTTGCCGGTGGCCGCGCCACTTCCAGGCGGATAGGTGCCTTTGACTTTGATGTTGATCTTCATCTCAGGCTGCCTTCAGCTTGGCCATCTCCTCGGACAACCTCCAAAGCGCCCGGTTGAGCTTGACGCTCTGGTCGATGCCCTGGACGGCGCGGGTGCGCGTCCTGCGGTTGTTGGCAGTGCGGACGGGGATGCCGCCGCGGACCAGATTTTCTTGCGAAATATTGAACGTGTTCCACAGGGTGTTTTCGAAGTCTTCGCGCCGGTGCGGAACCAGTATTTGGGCGGGCGTCACCGGCATGGTCTCG
>CAZOTR010000613.1:0-1055 GCA_964582755.1 uncultured Methylococcaceae bacterium
TCTCCACCTTGCACGCTGCATGTCTCCACCTTGCACGCTGCATGTCTCCACCTTGACGCTGCATGTCTCCACCTTGGTACGCTGCATGTCTCCACCTTTATTGGCGACCACACCTTATATATCTTTTTCCTATACCTATCCTATACAAAAGAGCATCGCGGAACCACGTCGCCTTGCTTTGAAACGGCGCATCCCAAAAAACCGAAAGTCGGCGAAAGAAAAGGAGTGCATGCGGCACAACCCAAGAGCTTTGAATCGAGGGCTCCGCCCCCGAACCCCCCGCCAGGGGGCTTTCACCCCCTGGGCGCATGCCAGAAAAGCAAAAGCCCCTTCCAGGGAAGGAAAAGGCGCATGCGCGGAGCCGGAGGGAGGCCAAGCCCGACCGGCGCCAAGGACGGAAAGCGAAAAGCAAAAGCGGTTTTCCAGAGGCTCGTCCGCATCGGCGGGAACGCCGAAAACGCAGGCGCTGCCCTTCTTCCGGCACGGCAAGGGCAAAGAACGCAACGGGGAAAGACAGGCCCGGGAGGCAAGCAGGGGACTTCCCTTCCAAGGGAGACGGCGGAGAGCTTTGGATTGGTGGCTTCGCCCCCACCCTCCCGCCGAGGACACCCCCTGGGCGCAGGCTGGAAAAGCAAAAGCCCCTTCCAGGGAATGGCGAGGGCAGATCCGCCGAAATCCCCAGGTCGCCGACACGGACGGGCGCCGCAAAGGCAAAAGCCCTGTCCAGGGACAAGCGATCAAGGCGACTTCGCGCGGGCAACATCCAAGGAAGCCCAACCGAGGAAAACACGAATTTTCCCTAGCATTTGGAAAACACGCAGGACAAAGGGCGCCGTAATGGCCCAAAAACAAACGGAGGGCCGCAAGAAGCGGCTAAAGCAGGAAATCATTCAGGCAAGCCAAGAAGACGTAAAAAGCGCCTTAAATCGAATCCTGCTACCATTTTCGAGGCTTATCCATTTGACCCTTTTTCCGACACCCGAGGATGCACATTCCATGTCCAAGCACAACCGCAAACCCAAGCCCCGCCCGGCCCCGCAGTCCGCCGCCCCCCG
>CAZOTR010000614.1:0-1055 GCA_964582755.1 uncultured Methylococcaceae bacterium
CACGAACAGCCCGGCATCCAGGTTGCCGGTGGTTTGCCGCACCCAGCCCAGGACCACCGGGCCGCAATAGCCGCCCAAGTTGCCGATGGAATTGATTAAAGCGATGCCGCCCGCCGCCGCCCGGCCCGACAAGAAGGCGGTGGGCAAGGTCCAGAAGGTCGCCAACGCGGCCAAGATCCCTGACGCAGCCACGCTCAACGCGGCGATGGACAGGCTAGGCGAACCCTGCGCCAAGGCCAGCGCCAGCAAGCCCAGCCCGGCCAGCAAGGCGCTGGCGGCGATGTGCAAACGGCGCTCGTGGCGGCGGTCCGAGCTATGCCCCACCGCCAACATCGCCGGCACCGCCACCGCATACGGAATCGCCGACAACAGGCCGGTGGTTTGCAGCCCGCCTTGCTTGAGGTCATTGATGATCTGCGGCAACCAGAACGAAACCCCGTATAGCCCCAAGGCCAGACAAAAATACACCAAAGCCAGCCGCCACACACGCACCGACAAAAATGCTTGCCGCAAGGATTCATGCCCGCCGCCGGACGCCCGCCCATCCTGCTCCTCCGCCAAGCGGCGCAGCAGGATGCGCCGTTCCGCCGGGTTCAGCCAAGCCGCCCCGGCCGGCCCGTTGTCCAGGAAATAATAAGCGGCAAAGCCCAGCAACACGGCGGGCAAGCCTTCCAGCAAAAACAGCCATTGCCAGCCGCGCAAGGCCCGCGAACCGTCCAAGCCCGCCATGATCCAACCGGAAACCGGCCCGCCGACCACCCCGGCAACCGCTATCGCCGTCATGAACGACGCCGTGGTCTTCGCCCTGCGCCCGGCCGGGAACCAATAAGTCAGATAAAGGATGATGCCGGGGAAGAAACCCGCCTCGCCCACCCCCAACAGAAAGCGCAGCAGATAAAACGAAGCCGCCGAGTCCACCCAGGCCATGCCCATGGAAACCAGCCCCCACACCACCAGGATGCGGCAGATCCAGATCTTCGCGCCGACCCGGTGGAGTATGATATTGCTCGGCACCTCGAACAGGAAATAGCCCAGGAAGAAGATGCCCGCCCCCA
>CAZOTR010000615.1:0-1053 GCA_964582755.1 uncultured Methylococcaceae bacterium
GCTGCCGCCAGAACTTCGCATCGCCGTCATTTCGCAGGCGGAAAAGGGCAAGCTGTCGGTGCGCGGTTCGGCGCTGACCGACCGCATCATCGACGAAGGCTGGCTGGAGGCGGAGTTGGGCAAGCGCGGCGTCAAGCTGGTCTGGTTTCCGATCCAATCGGCGGACACCGGCGCCAGCACCAACGAGGCGTTTGCCGCCCACCGCATCGACTTCGCCAATTATGGCGACCTGCCATCGCTGACCTTGAACGCCGCCGGCGTGCGCACCCAGGTCATCGTGCCGGTCGGGCCGGGCAGCGACACTTATTTGATGGTGCCGCCGACTTCGACCGACCAGACGATTCAAGACCTGAAAGGCAAACGCGTCAGCCTGCACCGCGGGCGGCCTTGGGAAATCGGCTTCCTGCGCTTGATCGGCTCGAAAAACCTAAGTTACAACGATTTCAAGATGTATAACATCAACCCGCAGGCCGGGGCTTCCGCGCTGTCGGCGGGCAGTGTCGATGCGCTGTATACGAACGGGGCGTTGCTGCTGGAGGAAAAAGGCATCGGCAAGATCATCTGGTCCACCAAAGACGCGCCGCTGGATTGGAAGATGCGCGCGGAATTGTGGGGGGCGAAGGATTTCACCAACCAATACCCCGAATTGACCCAACTCGTCGCGACGGCCTATGTCAAGGCGGCTTATTGGGCCGCGCAAGAGGCGAACAAGGAAACCGTCATCCAGATCGGCACGCGCAACGGCACGCCGGAAGGCGTCGTGCGCAAAGGCTATGAAGACAGCGGCGTCAGTTGGAAAGACCGCTGGAATCCGCTGTTTGACGAGGTCGTCTACGCCCACTACAAAACAACAGTGGATTTCGCCGCACAGAAAAAGCTGATTGGCAAGAAGCTAGACCCGAAAGAACTGACCGAGCCAAAGTTCTTGCAAGCCGCGTTGAAGGAATTGAAATTGGAAGGGTATTGGTTGCCGAGGCGGTTGGCAGAGAAATAACGACTGTCGCTTTGGCATACCCAAGAGCCGTCCAATGAGTCCGGTCGTTGACAATCGCC
>CAZOTR010000616.1:0-1053 GCA_964582755.1 uncultured Methylococcaceae bacterium
TAAGTTTTATGGACTCGGCCCAAGCATCCACCGGTCGATGCAGTCGGGAATGGACAAGTATTTCGGTGTGCATGACAGCCCAAGGAAGCGCCATCGCACGGCCAAATGGGCCATAGTCCACGCTTGCCTGTCGTAACCAAGACGGAATTTGATCACACGAGGGTGGGGCGTAATCCCTGCAATATAGCGCCCCACATCCACGCCGCGTTCTCGCGCCAATACCGCCAAAGTTCACCCACTCCCAAATCGCCGCTTCCACATCTTTGTTAATATCGTCATGCTCGACAGCAAGCTCTGGAAGACCTAATGCCTCGCGTTGCTTGTTGTAATCCTCGCGGCGCTTCGCCATTTGTCCGGACTCTGGTAGCCAAATGTTTAATTGGAACTCCATGGAATCAACAAACTTGCCAGTTTTTTTAAGTGTGCTATCGCTTTGAAACGGAAACAAAGCGTAAGGTAAAACGGTGTTGGCAAAAGGAGGCTTCCACGTCAATCTGCAAGTCTCCTGCCCATCTCTTATTTCGGTCACGTATTCAGCGCATGGCTTTGGGGGTGAAGGATTTTTGCATGCCGCTTCAATCTTTAGTTGACTTGGATTATCTGTCGATCCCCAAATCTCCGCCTCGCGCTGCCTTAATTCCTTGACGGTTTTGCAAGCCGCGCCCCTAGTCGCCCGCCACCAAAAGCGCAGGTTCCCGCGTATTGACGAGGGCCGAATCAGGATTATGGGATCGTTTTGGCCTGCTTCCACGCCGCCGCCGAAGAGGGGTGTGATGAGCTTGATGTCGTAGGTTTTGTGGCGGATGCCGGGGCCGTGCGGGTCGGGCTTGTCAGGAATGTCCGGACATTTTACGTTTATTTTTCTCGCCATTGCGGCTCTCCTAGCTGCCTTGGCAAAGACCGAAGATCCGAGGCGTCTGGCGGGGGCGGAACGGCGAGGGTGAAAAGGGTTGTGGCCGTCAGGCCACCATCTGTCCGGGTGTTTTCTTGCATCTTTTCCCCCTGTGCAATGAAGCGCCGCGCTATGTGGGCGAGCAGGAATGATTGGCCGAC
>CAZOTR010000617.1:0-1044 GCA_964582755.1 uncultured Methylococcaceae bacterium
TCATGCGTTGTACCGATACTTTGCAAGGATTGGGTGCGGCGCATGGGGATGAAGCGATTGGACGAGTCGGTACGGCGGCGAGTGCGTGCGGGCCGGATGCTGCTGTCGGGCAAGACACCCGCGCAAGCGGCGCATGCCGTGGGAGTGGCCCGGCAGACCGTGTACACGTGGAAGCGGGTGCTCGATGAAGGTGGCATCGATGCGCTGCGGTCGATGCCCGGGCGAGGGCGTCCGGCGCGGCTGGATGAGCAGCAGTTGCAGGCGCTGGGCCGCATGCTCGTGGGTAACCCGACCGACCACGGCTTCGGCACCGAGCTGTGGACGCTCAAGCGGGTGGGGGCTCTCATCGTGCGGCACTTCGGCGTCAAGTTCAGCCAGACGCAGATCTGGCGAATCCTCGGCGGGCTGGGCTTCTCGGCGCAAAAGCCGGAGCGTCGCGCCATCGAGCGTGACGAGGATGCCGTGCAGACGTGGAAGCGCACCACTTGGCCCGGGCTCAAAAAAAAGCCAAGCGCGAGGGGCGACTGATCGTCTTCATCGACGAGTCGGGCCTGAGCGAGCGGCCCACGCGCGTGCGGACCTGGGCGCCCAAGGGCAAGACGCCGATCATCCAGTTTCACTTCAACTGGACTCACATCTCCATCATCGCCGGGCTCACCCGCACGAGCTGCATGTTTCGGCTGCACGAGGGCAGCATCAAGAAGGAGCAGCACGTCGAGTTCCTCGAGGCGCTGCGGGCGCACCTGAAGTGCCCGCTGCTCATCATCTGGGACGGACTGAAGGCGCATCGCAGCAAGCTGGTGCGCGAGTACCTGGACTCGACGGGCGGCGACGTTCAGATGGCGTTCCTTCCGCCGTACTCGCCGGACCTCAACCCGGTCGAATTCCTCTGGGCCTGGCTCAAGCGCCACGCGCTGGCCAACTTCTGCCCGAATGACATGAACGAACTCAACACCACCGCCCGCAGCAAGCTCAAGAGCGCCCAGCGCCGCCCTTCGATCATCGCCGCCTGCTGGATGCAGGCTGAGCTCTGGTAGTGTCGTC
>CAZOTR010000618.1:0-1039 GCA_964582755.1 uncultured Methylococcaceae bacterium
ATATGACGAAACGTTCACTGATGCTCGCGGGGGGAGGATTGAAAATCCCTTTCCAGGCGGGCGTGATGCAGGTGTGGCTTGACGAGGCGGGGATCGAATTCGACCATGGTGATGCCGTCAGTGCCGCGTGTTTCAACCTGGCCATGTGGACCCAGGGCATGGGCGGCAAGCAGATTGCCGACAATTGGCGCAACCTCAACCCGCGGCTCGGCGTCGATGTGAACTGGTCCCAATTGCTGCGGCCATTTCACGCCGAGTCTCTCTTTAAACTCGATGCCTACCGCAAAAAGATTTTCCCGCGCTGGGGGTTTGACTGGGAAAAGATTCGCGCCAGCCAGCGCGAGGCGACGTTCAATGTCTACAACTTCTCCAAGCACGAGCTGCGCTGCGTCGCCGCGCCTGAAATGACGGAGGATTTCCTCGTCGCCGCCGCCTCGCTGCCCATCTGGTTTCCGCCGGTGCGCCTAGGCGGCGACACTTACATCGACGCGGTGTTCAACACTGCCAGCAATATCGAAGAGGCGATCCGCCGTGGCACGGACGAGTTATGGATCATCTGGACTGCAAGCCAGCGCGGCGAGTGGAAGAATGGTTTTGTCGGCAATTTCTTTGGCATTTTCGAGGCCACCACGAATGGCGGCTATAAGCAAATTCTGGCGCGCATCGCCCGCAACAACGACGCCATTGCGCAGGGAGCGCAGGGTGAATTTGGGCGTGTGATTGTCGTGCGGGAGTTAAAGGCGGAAGTGCCTCTGCACTATCTTCTCAACTTTAGCCAAAAGCGCATCGCCCATGCGGTGGAGCTAGGAGTGGAAGCGGCGCGCGCTTGGTGCGATGAAAACCAGATTTCTCGAAAACCCCTCTCTTCGCCGTGAGGCGGGTTTAAGCCGTGAGGCGGGTTTAAAACGCACGGCCATTCCATCAAAGAAGAAGCGCTAAGCTCCCTTAGGAGGGAGGTTAGCGCTTAATTTATGGCTTAATCTAATGCCATTGGGGCCGAAAACGGGGCTATTCCGGCGTGGGTTGGAGCGCGTTTTCG
>CAZOTR010000619.1:0-1038 GCA_964582755.1 uncultured Methylococcaceae bacterium
TGGGTTCTTCTTTTTCCGCAGCTTTGGCGCCCAGTGGCGACAGGATGAGGATTGCGCTTAAGACAAGCGGCGATAGGGATGTGCGTTTGGTTTTCATCTACTCTGCCTCGCTAGGAAGCGGGGCGAGGTAGCCGATGGCCAGCATCAGCAAGCCCACCCCGACAAAAGATACGATGCGCTCCAGCCCGCCGACATTGGAAAGATCGACGAAAAACAGCTTGGCGACCACTACGCCCAGCAACACCGCGCCGATCATCCACAGTTTGCGCAACACCCGCCGCGCCGCCGTGCGCATCAGGATCAAGGCCGTCACGCTCCACACCAAAGACAGCAGCGTCTGCACGAATTGCGAGTCGAACAGCGGATCGAATGCGTAGGGTAGCCCTAAGTAATACGCCACGCTGCGCAGCAGCATCAGGTTGAACCAGCCATAGGCCGCCAGCCCCGCCACTAGTAAAGCCTTGGCGGTCCACGCCGCCGCAACAGGCGCTTCCCAAGGTTCGCGGCGAAACGCCGCCAGCCCCAGCAATAGCGCAAAGCCTGTGGTCAGATCCAAAGGATTCAACACCGGCACATAGGGCAGCGGGGCCATCCAGCCGTTTTGCGTGAAGTTCCACACCACCACCAAGAAAATCGACCAGCCCGCGCCCAGCGGGATCAACACCTGCCGATACCAGCCTGCCACCGGGGCGACCGGCCAGCCATCGCCACGCGCCCGCCGGATGACCCCGGCGAGGACCAGCATCATCGCCCAGGCCGGCAGATAACGCGACCAACTCCCCGAGCTGGCCCAGCCGGCTTCGGCCAGAAGCTCTCGCTCCTCCGGCGAACCGGCAGACAGCCAGTCGGCAATCCATCGATGGCCCAGCGGCCAGATCATCAGCCACGGTCCCACGGTGCGCACGGTATGCAGAAGTCTCAGGCTGGCCTCGCCCAGGCTCCAGGCGTTGGCCCGCCAGAACAGCAGCAGCCACTCGCCCGTCCCCCACAGCGCCAGCCACGCCCACCAAGCTTCGCGGAACGGAATCTCGTCGTCGA
>CAZOTR010000620.1:0-1027 GCA_964582755.1 uncultured Methylococcaceae bacterium
GGAAGCGGCGGAGCGGCAATGGGCCTTGACCGCGCTGGCGGAAATCGCCGCCCGCCTGGGCCGGTTTGACGAGGCCGGCCGGCAGTTCGCCGCCGCGTTCGCGGTCGCACAGCGCAGCAGCTATTTGCTGGCGGCGTATGCGGACTTTCTGCTCGACCGCCAGCGCCCCGGCGAGGTTGTCGCGTTGTTGCGGGACGAGACGCGGGCCGACAGCCTGTTGTTGCGGCTGGCTTTGGCCGAACAGCGGCTGGACGCGCCGGAACTGCCCGCCCATGTCGCGGCGCTAAACGACCGCTTCGCCGCCAGCCGCTTGCGCGGCGACACCACCCACCAGGGCGACGAGGCGCGTTTCCGCCTGCAGCTGTCGCATGATCCGCAAACCGCGCTGGAACTGGCCCAGGCCAATTGGACGGTGCAACGCGAACCGCGTGACGCCCGCATCCTGTTGGAGGCGGCGCTGGCGGCGGGGGGCCGCGAGGCGGCGCGGGGCGTCCTCGAAGCCTTGGCAAAAACCGGCCTGGAAGACATCAGGCTGGCGGAATTGGGCAAACAACTCAAAGGAGATGCGCCATGAGGCTGGTTTTGCTTGTGCTGTTGGCGGCTTGGTCCCTCCTGGCTTATGCCCACAAGCCCAGCGACAGTTACCTAAGCCTGAAGCTGGAAGGCGGCATCGTGCAAGGGCAATGGGACATCGCCTTGCGCGATGTCGATTACGCCATCGGCTTGGACGCCGACGACGACGGCGCGATCACCTGGGGCGAATTGTCACGCCAGCGGGACGCGCTGAATGCCTACGCCCTGGCGCGTTTGCGCCTTAGCGGCGACGGCGCGGATTGTCCCGCGCAGGCTACGGATTTGCTGGCGGACGAGCACAGCGACGGCCATTACGCGGTGCTGCGCTTTGCCGCCCGTTGCCCCGGCGAGCCGCAAGTCCTCGCCATTGCCTACAGCCTGTTTTCCGACCTGGACCCACAGCACCGGGGGCTGTTGCGGCTGGAGCGGGGCGGGCGCTTTGATACCCATGTGT
>CAZOTR010000621.1:0-1026 GCA_964582755.1 uncultured Methylococcaceae bacterium
CGGCGCTGGGGCCGAAGACCAACGCCGTGGCGCTGGAGGAATTGTCCGGCTAGGCCAGACCGGCACGGCCTAAGCCATCAGCGCGCCTTGGATTTCTGGTGCGCGGCCTTCCATGCCTCCGCCCGCCTTTTGGCCTCGGCAACCTGCTCCGGGGACAGGCTTTTTTCGACCCGCGCCGCGCTGGCGCTGGCTCCGGTAATGGCGAACCACTGATCCGCCTCCACGAGGTTCCGCGCCACGCCCTTGCCTTCCTCGTAGAGCAGCCCCAAGTTTTGCTGCGCCTCGGCGTTGCCTTGCTCGGCGGCTTTCTGGAACCACTGCGCGGCCTGCTGGAAATCCTGGGCGACACCCAGTCCGTCCAGGTACATGAAGGCCAGGTTTACCTGCGCCACGATGACGCCCAGTTCCGCGTCCTTGCGGTACAAAGCCGCCGCTTTTTCGTAATTTTCCGCCGAATAGGCTTCGTCGGCCTCGCTCAATTCGGGATGGTCCGCCGCCCCGACGCAAACCTGCCCCCAACCCAAGACGGCCAGCAGGCCCGCCACGATCATTGTTTTCCGCATTTGCCAATCCTGAAGTGTATGTGATCCAAGCCGCCGCCTTCCGGCGGCCTGGGCTTAAAAAATCCGGTCCACCGCGGACGCCTCGCCATTGCCGCCCACTTTAACCAAAAACATGCCGCCGTCATTGTCCTTGGCGACAAAAAGATGGTTGCCCAGATACAGCACATGCGCATCGGGCACCACTTGGTACACCGCCGTATAGTCTTCCTCGGGACCGCTGCACGCGGCGAGCAAGCCGGACAAAGCCAAAACGATGGTTTTTTTCATGAGGGTTCCCCTTCAAGCGCTTGCGAATAGAGTTCACTACTCTGACCGCCGTCACGCGGGCGGGTTGCACAAGCCAGCCTGCCCACGCTAACGCCGCGCCCCCCACACCAGCAGCGCGGCCAAGGCCAAGCCGCCGCACAGCACGAACAGCCCGGCATCCAGGTTGCCGGTGGTTTGCCGCACCCAGCCCAGGACC
>CAZOTR010000622.1:0-1025 GCA_964582755.1 uncultured Methylococcaceae bacterium
GCGGGCGAGCCTGGATGAATAAGGCCAGACTGGGCGCGTGGCTTCGGACGGCCGCCATTTTGCCCAACCCATTGACGTGAAAAACCCATGAGCACGTCCTTCGTCGGCGTGGACATCGCCAAGGCCACGTTCGACGCCGCCCGCCTCGGCGCGGACGGCCAGCACAAGCACAAGAAATTTTCCAACGACGCCGCGGGCTTCGCCGCCTTCACCGCCTGGCTGGAAGGCTTCGGCGGCGAAAGGCCCCCGGTCTGCATGGAGGCGACCGGCGCCTACGGCATCCCCCCTGGCCGAGCACCTGGCCGCCGCCGGCTGGCCGGTCTCCGTCGTCAACCCCGCCAGGGTCGCCGGGTTCGCCAAGTCCGAGCTGGCCCGCGCCAAGACCGACGCCAAGCTCATCGCCCGCTTCGCCCACGACAAAAAGCCCCCGCCGTGGACGCCCCCGCCGCCCGGCCTGCGCGACCTGCAGGCCCTCCTGCGCCGCGCCGAGGACCTGCTGGAGAGGGTCCAGATGGAAAAAACCGCCGCGACACCGCCGGCCCCTCCGTCGAAACCGTGCCCAAGGCGCTCGAGGCCGAGCTTGGGGCGGCGCGGGCGCGCATCCGCCAGCACATCGACGAAGACCCGGACCTGCGCGGGCGCAAGGGTTTGCCGCCCTCCATCCCCGGCGTCGGCGAGGCCGCCTCCGCCCACCTCCTCGCCGCCCCGCACCGCCACCACGGCTTCGCCAGCGCCAGGCAGGCCGCCGCCCACGCCGGCCTGGACGTCCGCATCCGCGACTCCGGCGCGCAGCAGGGGGAGCGCCACCTCACCCAGTGCGGCGACCCCCTGCTGCGCAAGGCCCTGTTCATGCCCGGCCCTGGTCGCCTGGCGCCACAACCCCGCCCTGAAGGCCTTCTGCGAGCGCCTGAAGGCGAAAGGCAAGAACGGCAGGCTCGTCGCCTGCGCCGCCATGCGCAAGCTGCTCTGCCTCGCCTTCGCCATCCTCCAGTCCGGCAAGCCTTTCGACCCGAATTACGCGCTTG
>CAZOTR010000623.1:0-1019 GCA_964582755.1 uncultured Methylococcaceae bacterium
CACCTTAATGAAAACCAGACATTGAAAAAGATGCGCGGTGTGTACCCTACATGACTGGCAAAAACCCCTTGACTGCTTTCTGTGTATTCGGAAAAGCAAATCACTATTCTCCATGGGCTTGCCAAGCCTTTGGAAATCTTACAAAACTAGTTTGGAGTCTACTATGAAATTCGCAAACAATGGCATCCCTTTAAACGCTGTCGGCATGAACGATGTCTGCAGACTTTTACGCACCACCCCAGTGGAGGTATGGACGGTGCTAGAAGTGGAGGCACGGGGATTTGGCTTTCTCTCAGACCGCCGCCCACAAATACTGTTTGAACGCCATATTTTCCACAATCAAACAGCAGGCATTCATGATCTCAGTCATCCAGACATCAGCAACTCAAATCCGGGCGGTTATATCGGAGGTGCAGCGGAATACACACGGTTAAGCAAGGCCATGGCCTAAACAAAGGCGCTGCCTTGGAAAGCGCCTCCTGGAGCATTGGGCAAGTTATGGGATTCAATTTCAGCACCGCTGGATTCAGTAGCGTAGACAAGATGGTCGATGCCATCGTACAGGGGAAAACAAACAGTTGATGGCTATGGCTAATTTTATTAAAAACCATAGCTTAGCTGGTGCGTTAATGCGACAAAATTGGACAGACTTTGCGCATGGATACAATGGCGCTAAATCCAAAGAAATCTATGCAAAAAGACTTGCAGCCGCCCATGCAAAGTATAGAACTTTGCTCCCAGACGTAAATTTGCGGCAAGCTCAGGTGGCATTGCTTTATCTTGGGTTCAATCCCGGAGATATCGATGGAATCTTCGGTAAGCGTACAAAATCGGCGCTATCTGACTTCCAGACAAAAAACAGCTTGGCCAGTACCGGAAGTTTGGACTCTTCAACTGAAAAAGAACTAACCAAGCAGGCTTTCACTTAAAAAGCCGGGTAGATCGGGCAATGGCTCTATCTTTGCCCGGCATTTCCACTTAATATGCAGGGCGATGGGTTGGACATCAGAGGACTTGGA
>CAZOTR010000624.1:0-1005 GCA_964582755.1 uncultured Methylococcaceae bacterium
ACAACGTTAGCAGACCTCGATGGACCCCAGCCGCCAAGGTGGCAACTTGGGTTAAATTAAGCGCTAACCTGCCTCCAAGGGAGCTTAGCGCTTCTTCTTTGATGGAATGGCCGTGCGTTTTAAACCCGCCTCACGGCGAAGAGAGGGGTTTTCGAGAAATCTGGTTTGCATCGCACCAAGCGCGCGCCGCTTCCACTCCCAGCTCCACCGCATGGGCGATGCGCTTTTGGCTAAAGTTGAGAAGATAGTGCAGAGGCACTTCCGCCTTTAACTCCCGCACGACAATCACACGCCCAAATTCACCCTGCGCTCCCTGCGCAATGGCGTCGTTGTTGCGGGCGATGCGCGCCAGAATTTGCTTATAGCCGCCATTCGTGGTGGCCTCGAAAATGCCAAAGAAATTGCCGACAAAACCATTCTTCCACTCGCCGCGCTGGCTTGCAGTCCAGATGATCCATAACTCGTCCGTGCCACGGCGGATCGCCTCTTCGATATTGCTGGCAGTGTTGAACACCGCGTCGATGTAAGTGTCGCCGCCTAGGCGCACCGGCGGAAACCAGATGGGCAGCGAGGCGGCGGCGACGAGGAAATCCTCCGTCATTTCAGGCGCGGCGACGCAGCGCAGCTCGTGCTTGGAGAAGTTGTAGACATTGAACGTCGCCTCGCGCCCGCTGGCGCGAATCTTTTCCCAGTCAAACCCCCAGCGCGGGAAGATTTTCTTGCGGTAGGCATCGAGTTTGAACAGCGATTCGGCGTGGAATGGCCGCAGCAATTGGGACCAGTTCACATCGACGCCAAGCAGCGGGTTGAGGCCGCGCCAATTGTCGGCAATCTGCTTGCCGCCCATGCCCTGGGTCCACATGGCCAAGTTGAAACACGCGGCACTGACGGCGTCGCCATGGTCGAATTCGATCCCCGCCTCGTCAAGCCACACCTGCATCACGCCCGCTTGGAAAGGGATTTTCAATCCTCCCCCCGCGAGCATCAGTGAACGTTTCGTCATAT
>CAZOTR010000625.1:0-1001 GCA_964582755.1 uncultured Methylococcaceae bacterium
AGGCGGTTCGCTGAAAGGTTTTCAGTTCCATGTGCGGGCCTTACGACAAAATCCAACGACCATCACGCTTGATGGCCTCGTGCATGGCACAGCGCCCAATCTTCCAGCAACGCAGCCCAATCGCTCTACTCGACACCCACGAATCAGACCGGCAAACGGATAATTCCGGCGCGGACAGAATTCTTCTTTCATTTGTACGGCAATCTCTCTTCAAGCAATCCGGGAAGCTTTTCAAATTCAGGGTCTTTGTGAACCAGAACAGCGCCACACTCCAGCGCGGCAGCGGCGATCCACGCATCAGCCAATGAAAGCGGGTGCGTCGCCTTCACTGAGGCGGCGCGTTGCAGCAGTTCGGGTGATTCATGTATCCAGCGAATAGGCAAGGCCAGACAATCGGCGTAGGCTTCGCGCCCCGCCAATTCGCCTTCATCCTTCCATACTCGATAAAACACCTCCATGAGCGACATGAAACAACCTTGGCAAAGCAAACCACCGCCATGGGCATCCTTTAACAGTTGGCTGACTCGCGCAGCGCCCGGTTCGTTGTCGCGCAAGGCCAACAAGGCAGACGTGTCGAGCAAAAAGCCGCTCATCACTCCTTCTCGTGGTCAGACTGGCGATCCAGCAATAGCCTTGCTGTCGCGCCACCTTTGCCTTTGCCCCTGAAGGCTTCGACGGCATCGACCGGCGCTGGATTCGCCCAAGGCTGTTCTGACTCCTGGTCGAGCGCAATAAAAATGACTTCCATGCGGCGATGGCGCAGTTCGCGGGGAATGGGAATGGCATCTTGCGGATCTTCAATGATTTGGCGGATGGCAAACATAAGGCAAGGCTCCTCCTGGTCATGGGGATATTGGTTGAACCCGCGCCCGCCTATATTGCCGGTGACCGCGTGGGTGATGGGGGATAATAGCGTAAATTGGGGGCTTCTCCTTAACGCGCCCTAATTTCATAGGGGATTTGCCGGAAGCTTATCTTTTCCTGCTTCAAGCGTTCATCGC